>CANRPK010000126.1 GCA_947632455.1 uncultured Bacilli bacterium | reverse complement strand
ACGGGCATTAAGAATGATAAAAGGAAAAACAAAAGTGTCAGGTGGATTTAGAAGTGAAGAAGGAGCAATAAGTGTTAATGATAAAATAAGAATGTACAAAAAGTGGAAAATAAAAATGTACAAAAATGTACATGAAATAAACCACAAAAATGCATTCTTTTTTGATATAATTACTCCAGAATTGGAGGTGAAAAGAATGGTAAATTGGAAAGGAGTCAGAACATGTTTTGAAACAGTAGATACAAAACCTAATTATTCTGCCTTAGGGAGATTCTATAATATTGATAGAAGAACAGCTAAAAAAAGATATAACGGAATTGAAAACAAACTAACCAGAGAAAGACACTCAGTATTGGATAAATATCAAAATATAATAATAGAAAAATGTAATATACCAGGGACAAATATAAAATCTGTTTATAAATATATTCAAATGAATATTGATAATAATATTGGGACTTATTCAAATTTTAATAAGTATATTCATAAGAATAAAGAAATTATATTTAAAAGCAATAAACAGGCTCATGTATTATTTGAAACAAATTATGGAGTTCAATTACAATTTGATTGGAAAGGACCTATAAAACTTCATTTTAAGAATGGTAATATAATTGAGTTTTACATATTTTCTACTACTTTATGTGCATCTAGATTTCATACATTTATTTATAGTGAGTTTATGACATTAGAATCTGTTGAAAGATGTTTAATTGAAACATTTAAAATAATTGGAGGAATTCCTAAAGAATGTTTAACTGATAATATGGCATCTATTATTAACTATTCCGAAAAAACTTTTACAAAAGAATTTAAAGCTTTTGCCAAAGATATGGGATTTATTCCTAAACATTGTAAAGTAAATAGTCCTGAAACCAAAGGCAAAGATGAATCTTGTAATAGATTTATGAATTGGTTATTACCCTATAATTATGAGTTCAATACAAAAGATGAATTGTTAGAAATTATAAAAAAATTAAATAAAGAAATTAACAAGGAAGTAAATCAAACAACAAATATGCCACCTATTGCTTTATTTACAAAAGAAAAAGAATACCTACAACCATTACCAAATAAAACAATAATTGATCAGTATTTAGATTCTTTAATTGCCGTTAAAGTTCAAAATACTATGTTATTTTACTATAAAGGTAGTAGATATTCAGTACCAAAGAAGTATATTAACAAAACTTTAAAAGTAAAAGAAATTGATAATAAACTTCAAGTGTATTATAACAAAGAATTAATAAAAATACACGATATAAATAATAAAAAAATAAATTATGATTATCAAGACTATGTTGAAGGGTTAAGTTCTAGTATATATAATAAATCACAAGAAGAAATAGATAAACTAGCTAAACATAATCTAGAATTATTAAATAAAATGACCAAAAAGGAAGAAGGAAAATAAAATGAACGAAAATATAATAAAAAAATTTAATATAGAAATTAAAATAAACAATTATTTATTAAATTTAAAGAATTATGCACAAGACGCATATTGTTATTTAACAAATAAGCCTTTAGCCACTGATAAAGAAGAAATTATATCATGTTTAGAATCAGTACCAGAAATTATTAAAATAATAGATAAATTAATAGAAGAATTGGAGGTCTTATACGAAAATGAATAATTACAATAAGTTATTGAATAATTTAGAAACTTTAAAATTAAATAAGATAAAAGAAAACATAGATGAATATATAGATTTAATAAATAATAAAAAGAAAACCTTTATAGATTCATTATATGAACTAACAAATTTTGAAATAAATGTAATGGAAGAAAAGAGAATATCACATTCAATACAATTTGCAGGATTTCCATTCATGAAAAGCTTAGAAGATTTTGATTTTACATTTCAGCCATCAATAAATAAAGAACAAATAATGGATTTCAAAAATTTAAGATTTATAGAAAATGTAGAAAATATACTATTTGTAGGTAGTCCAGGTGTGGGAAAAACACATCTAGCTACTGCGATAGGAATAGAAAATGCGAAAAATAATCATAGTACATATTTTATAAACTGCAATGATTTAATACAAGTTTTAAAAAAAGCTTATTCACAAAATAGATTTGATGATAAATTAAAAACATTATCAAAATATAAATTATTAATAATAGATGAAGTTGGATATTTACCAATAGATATTGAAGCATCAAATATGTTATTTCAATTAATTAATAAAAGATATGAGAAAAATTCAACAATAATAACAACGAATAAACCATTTGCGAAATGGGGAGAATTATTTGGAGACAATATGATAGCTAACGCAATATTAGATAGATTATTACATCATTCTCACGTTATTAATATAACAGGTAGATCTTATAGAACTAAGAATATTTTAAAGGAAGAAGGTGCTTCAAAAATTTAAAATTAACATTCCACTTTTTGTACACGCTTAAATTCCACTTTTTGTACAAAATTATATTGACATTAACATATATTTTATTTGTCTTATCAGTTCATTCCATGAAGCATTTAATAT
>CANRPK010000125.1 GCA_947632455.1 uncultured Bacilli bacterium | reverse complement strand
AGCTTGTGAAGATCATTTGAAATCTCCTTTTAGGCATAAAAATATCCGGCCTCGCTGATGTTGCGAAAGCCGGATGCTGTGTTTTTTTCAATTTTAGTCAGTGAGTATTTCAATCGCCAAAATATCGGGTTCATTGAATCCGATCCACTGTCCCGGTCGTTGCGGACAATTCGTTATGCATATTCCTGCTACACCTTCGGGTTCATTGTCCTCAGGATAGATGAAATCTGTCACTTGGCCGACAAACTCTTCTCCCTTTTGGTTTTTGATTTTTACATTTTCACCCTGAAGAGATGGCGTAAGTTTGGTCATTTCTCGTTCTCCTTTAATAAAAGTCGAATTTAACAACGTCAAGAAGTTCCACTATGGCTTTTCCGTTAAACAAGGGGTCATTGATCATAGCGTCAAAATCAGAGTGCTCCTTTAGCTGAGTTCCATACCAGAGGTAATAAATTGCCACTCCGTCTTGAACCTCTTGATCAATTCCACATTGCTTACCGTCATACTCGAAATACATCTCGTTTGCGCAATTGACGATGTTCTCTCGTAATTTGTCAATTGTCATAAAATATCCTCATTCTCCTTTCGCTCTTGGTCGGTAAGAGGGCGCGTTGTTCTTCCTTTCGTCGATTCATCCTCACCCCAAGTGTAGTCATGTGCGTGAGGAACTGTTTGGTGCTGTCTCGGGTTTCCATGGTCAGTAGTGTGAATATCTTTTTCTTTGAGGCCATCCGGTCCATAATAGCTTCTGCCATCAACTTTTCCGGTGTTGTCGACGTGATCAGCGATTGAGTTTGGAGTCGAACGTTTTGGAGTTCCGTCATGTCCTGTCACGGTAATCTTTATTATACCAGCTTTTTCATCCGATGCAAGCCCTCTCGCAGCCGCCAGTTCTTCGTGAGTTCGTCTGACGCCCCATTTCTGGCCTTTTATGCCGTGATGCGCCAATTCGTCATCGGGGAGTCCCAAACGCTTGTGAATCTTTTCGAGAATATCCGTGACAAGGCGTCTGGTTTTGGGATGAAACTTGATGTAGTCAGAGTGCTCCTCCCACCAAGAAAATATTTCGGTAAGATTGCCCTGGCTCCAACTAAACGACCACCAGTCACAAATCATCTCTATGACGTAGCGATAAGGCATCTCAATGCAGGTAACGCCTTCGGCCTCCTCGTCATGAATAAGGACCCAGTGCTGCCAGTGGTGAGGGTTGTGATGAATGTGACGAAGCCATGCCTTGTTGAAGTTTTGAACCACTTTGGCCGATTTGTTGTGACCGTAGAAGTATTCGTCATAGGCGAAATACTCCTCTCGGTCCCATTTGGATCTGTCATGCTCGGAGAACTGAAGATCGTAGTTGACCCCGAGGTTTTCAGATTCCATCAAAATATCCGGGAGATTGGTTCGAAGCCAGTCGAGTCCTTTCGCTACATTCCGTATGTGCTCGCGAAGGTAAATGTCGTATTCAACGCTCATAAGCCATTAACCTTCGCTTACCGATGTGTACTTTTCTTGCGACATGGTGTAGACCGCATTTACGGCCTCTATACGATTTTTAGGCGTGGCAGTCGATAAAATGCATATCTCAAAGCTCGAAATTCCATCGGGGCGCTTTGTCAGAAACAACGGGGTTAACGTAATCTCATTCGTGGTAACAACGTCGGCCAGAACCGTCTTGGCATAATTGTAAGCGTATTCCAATTTCTTCGCAGATTTGCTCTCGATTCGATATGTCTCTCTCTGAGAATTGGAATCAAAGTTTCTCGTTACAGAAACGGGGTTCTCCCTGGTTTGAAAGTCGGAAGCCTGAACAATTCCAGCAAGAATATCATTGTCCGCTTCTCGTTCGGCATCGTCCATCTCCAGGACGGTCATGATGGCGTAGTTGGCCAGATCGATGAGCGTATCCCGTATGGACTCGTCTTTGACAGCAGCCTCGGTTCCACGGCTCAGGGTTTTGAAGCGGTTGAACTTGTCCGAGAGGCGGATGCGGGACATGGCGAATCCTTCTTCCACAAATGTTTGATGGAAGCTGTCGCCGTAGTCATGGTTCTTCTTTGCATATAGGTCGTTTATTTCCTTGCAAATATCAAGGTGACGCTCAGGTTTTGTTTTGGACATAGTTTGATCCTTCTTTCTCGTATTTTTTCAGTTCGTTTCTTAAATGGTTGACAAGGTCTTGCAGATTTTCGGCGCATTCCTCGGTGGAGCAATCTCCCTGACAGACCACGCCGAAGTTTTCTTTTCCGTTTGGCCAATATAAGTCGCAACTTCCACAACGACTCATTGCTTTTTTACTCCTTCCCCAAATTCCGGAATGCTCATTTTGCTCATTCTGGTGTAAACGAGGCAGGGATGACGTTTTTGCCATTCCGCGAAGGTCTGTTGGTACTTTTCATACTCTTCCTTGTCTTCTTCAGGACATTTCCAGTAATCGCCCCTCGGGCAATTTCCGCAGAACATGCACCCGTACGAAGGGCCGCAACAAGATTTTTCGGGAAGAGGGTATTTCTGTAGCCATTTGCG
>CANRPK010000124.1 GCA_947632455.1 uncultured Bacilli bacterium | reverse complement strand
AATACTCCTTTCATCAGATACGTTCTTTCCGCGCAGGAGCCGCTATTGCGGGCGCGCCACGACGCGGCGGAGCGGACAACGGCAGCAGAAAAAAATCAATAAATTCTGTCACGCGAATAAAATCAATTCACGCGCTTCTACCTACCGCCGTTCGGTTCGCCGCCGAGCGATTAAGCCTTCAATGAAATATCGGGTTGCCACCGATACGGCCACGATCGCGCTGAAAGTATAATGATACTCCCGCCTTGAACTCGTCACTGAATTGGGCGGCCGGCGCGGACGCGGCGGAGATGAAAAGTCTGTGATACCGTTCAGCTTACGGTAGTTTGATGATTGCCTTGCATTGAGGACGTCGAGGACAAATACAATGTAAACAGGATAAAGGATAGAAATATATAAGGCTTGGCGCCTGCTTCTTATGCTATGGGAATACGCGCCGAGCCTTTTATAGTGGAACAGAGAGAGGTGTTTTTTATGACACAGACAATAACAAACAGCGCCGCTCCCGTAACTGTTCGGGAACGGCAAATAGGTAACACGACCTTTATTGTAAAATCTTTCTCACGCGACAGCGATAAAAACAAAATTCTTTCTAAAATCGAAAGACTTATAAAAAATGATATTGCGAAAGATTTTTCATAAAAATTTTCTAAAACGGCAGACAAATCATGAAATATGCGTTATAATATAGTTGTAGCATTGTTTGGCTGTCAGAACAGGAGGAACTTACTATGTTAGAACAGTCAAACAAAATAACAGCTTTATACGCACGTCTTTCATCAGACGACAGACAAGAAGGCGACAGCAACAGTATAGTAAATCAGAAAAGAATACTGAAAAAGTATGCCGTGGAGCATGGGTATTCGCCGTATGAGTTTTACGTTGACGACGGATGGAGTGGTACGAATTTCCAGCGTCCCGACTTTCAGCGCATGATTTCCGATATTGACGCGGGAATTGTTGAGCGGGTTATAATTAAAGATATGTCGCGCTTCGGACGTGATTATTTGCAGGTGGGAATGTACACCGAGATAATTTTTCCCGAAAAAGACATACACTTTATCGCTATCAACGACAGCGTGGACAGCAATATCGGCAGCGACGATTTTACGCCTTTCAGAAATATCATCAATGAATGGTATGCGAAAGACACGTCAAAGAAAGTCAGAGCCGTAAAAAAGGCAAAGGGATTAGCCGGTGAGCGTACCAATCCGCATACTCCATACGGATATGTTAAAAATCCCGACAACCCAAAGGAATGGCTTGTTGATGAAGAAGCCGCTAAAGTTGTCCGCGAGATATTCAATCTTTGCATTCAGGGCAACGGGCCGACGCAGATAGCTCATATCCTCACGGAACGGAAAATACTCACTCCGTCCGCTTACGCTCTTGAAAAAGGAACGAAACGAGCGGGATTTTTAGCGGCAGACCGCTATCACTGGGGCAGCGCGGTAGTGGCTCACATCTTAGACCGAATGGATTATACGGGCTGTACGGTTAATTTTAGGACATACACAAAATCCTACAAAAACCATAAGAAGCTCAATAATCCGCCCGAAAAGTGGAAAATCTTTGAGAACACTCAGGAGGCCATTATAGACCGCGATACCTTTGACATTGTTCAAAAAATACGTCAAGGACGCAGACGCAACACAAGTATGGGCGAACTGCCTATACTTTCGGGATTGCTCTTTTGTGCGGATTGCGGACACCGATTATCACTTTTACGCCGAAGGTGTGAAACCGAGGACAAGCAGGCGTATGTATGCGGAGCTTACCGCGCTGACAAGGACGCTTGCACAAGCCATTACATACGCAGCAATGCGATTGAAACGCTGATATTGGAAAATTTGCAGGATCTTACAAGTTTTGTTTCGGCATATGAGGACGAATTTGTCAGAACGGTAATGGATGCCAATATGAAGCAGCATAATAAAGACTTGGCTCAAAAGAAAAAGGCGTTTAAGGGAAAGCAAAACCGTATAGCGGAGCTTGATGATTTATTCACCCGTATTTATGAGGATAATGTCAACGGTAAAATTTCGGATGAGCGATTTGTTCAAATGTCGCAAAGATACGAGAACGAGCAAAAAACACTGAAATCCGAAATTGAGGATTTACGTCTGGAAATCGAAGATGATGAAAGTCATTCGGTAAACGTCAACCGTTTTATAGCGCGAGTTAGGAAATATACGAACATTCAAGAACTTACGCCGGAAATTTTAAGGGAGTTTATCGACAAGATAATCGTTCACGCCGCAGATAAGAGCAGCGGCAAACGGTTACAGGAAATTGAGATTGTCTATAACGATATAGGAGTAATAGACACTTCAAAAATTACAGTATCACGAGGAAAAGCATTGAAAAGTGCATAAATAGTGTTACTTTGTGAAACAGATTAAAAAAACTTCCTAACGGATTTCAATACTTTCAACAGTATCCGGAATAGTAATATCCATTAAATTCTCACATTCATAAAATGCTTGCAGACCAATATTTCTTACCCCTTCGGGAATTGTAACG
>CANRPK010000123.1 GCA_947632455.1 uncultured Bacilli bacterium | reverse complement strand
TAAGAAAATTTAATATGGGTCTCACTGCCTCGGCTTCCACTGTAAAAGGAAATCGACTGCCGTGAATTTTTCTTCCCATTTTTCCGGCTCCCATGTGTAAGGGGAGCTGGCTGCCGTTAGGCAGACTGAGGGGTTGTTAATATAATCTTTAACCGTTTTGGTCACCTGTGTAAGGGGAGCCGGCTGCCGTTAGGCAGACTGAGGGGTTGATTAGTTACAATAATGTTGCTTTAACAAAATAGTACAACCCCTCCGCCTCGCTTCGCTCAGCACCTCCCCTTGCACAGGGGAGGCCAAGAGAGAAGAAAAGTATTCGCTTGCCTCGACCTCGCACAGGGGAGGCAGAAATGTTGGATTATTCACTCAGCCTATCGCTTCCACAGGGGAGGCTTATGCTATCAAAAATATTTTTTAAAAATTTGGCTCCACTGTGTAAGGGGAGCTGGCTGCCGGTAGGCAGACTGAGGGGTTGATTAGTTACAATAACGCTGTTGTAATAGAACAGGAAAGCACAGCACAACCCCTCCGCCTCGCTTCGCTCAGCACCGGCAGATTGTCAAGCAAGTGCAACAGAAAAGACTTCAGCAGGAGAACGCCAGTTGAGACATTTTCTGGGACGAGTGTTAAGCAGCATCTCCACTCTGGCAATATCATCGGGGCAAACATCTCTTAAATCACAGCCTTTGGGAAAGAAAAACCGTATCAGATCGTTTGTGTTCTCATTAGTTCCTCGCTGCCACGGCTTGTGCGGCTCAGCAAAATATACCGGTGCTTTTAAATCCTTTTCCAATTCCCGAAATTGTGCAAACTCAGATCCGTTGTCTAAACTTATGCTCTTTACCGGAAGCCCTTCCAACTGCCGCTCTATCTCCAGCCTTGTATCCTCGGCCGTCTTTTGCTTCAGCAGGCCGATCCGCACATAGCGGCTGGCTCTGTCCACAAGTGTGACCAACAGCCCTTTCCCTACACCGCCATGTACCGTGTCGCCTTCCCAGTCGCCGATACGTGCCCGTAACTGTATTTCCTCCGGCCATTCCGGTATTATCCGCTCCGGCTGGATAGTGTTGTAGCTGCTGTCTCGGCGCACATATTTCTTCCCTCGCCGCCGCAGGTTCTCTTTAGCCGTGATTTTAGGCAGCTTTCCTTTATGTATGTATCTGTAGAGCGTAGTAACGCTTAGCGGCTTCTCGTCCGGATGTTCCTTATGCCACCGGCCGCATATCTGCTCAGGCGACCACCACTTAGAAAGACCTTGCAAAATGAAGTTCCATTCTTCCGTTCCCGGCTTTATGGCATCCCGCACCTGCTCTCTTCGTCGACAGATGTAGAGAACCTGTGCCCGCCAGCAGTTGTACCAATACGGATTGTCTGAACCGTTGTGAGGTTTGTATTTAGCTCGATTACGCTGTATCTCACGGCTGACGCTGGAGGGACTGCGTTCCAATATGGCCGCGGCTTTTCTTATACTGTAACCTTCCGATAAAAGTTTTTGTAGATATTCTCGTTCACATAGTGTAAAATGTTTATAGGACGACATAGCTCTCACTCCTGTAGGTTTTGTTTTGGTTACTTTTATTCTACACGATCTGAGCTATGTTGTCTCTATTTTTTTCTCCCCCGGTGTTGCACTTCATATGATAACCTGTCAGCTCCCCTTACACAGGGGAGCCAAAAAGGTGGGGAAATGTGGGGAGCCGGATTTTTTAAGAATGTTTTTGATAGCATATGCCTCCCCTGTGCAAGGGGAGGTGTTGAGCGCAAGCGAAACGGAGGGGTTGTAGGATTAAAACGGCGTTATTGCAGCTTAACAACCCCTCAGTCTGCCTACGGCAGCCAGCTCCCCTTACACAGGGGAGCCAAAGAGGTGGGGGAAAATTCGGGGAGCCATAAATATGGGGAGCCGAAGAGGTGGGGGAAAAATATGTTGCGCCGAAGATAGCCTATCTGCTATAATATCGGTATAAATCGGAGGGATAAATATGCAAAGAAAGCATAACAAAAACCTGACTTCCGCTGCAAAAGAACTGCGGAAAAATATGACAAAGGAAGAACGTCACCTTTGGTATGACTTTCTTCGTTCTTATCCCGTTCGATTCTATCGCCAAAAAGTGCTTGGAAAATATATTGCCGATTTTTACTGTGCAGACGCCAAACTTGTTATTGAGCTTGACGGTTCACAGCATTTTGAAGACGATTCCGCAAAATATGACAATGAACGCACCGCTTTTCTCGAACAATACGGATTGAGCGTAATAAGAATACCGAATAATGAAATTCAGGATAATTTTTACGGCGTATGTGAATATATAGATCGCTTTGTTAAAAAGGCAATAAATGAATAAACAACCCCTCAATAAACAACCCCTCAGTCTGCCTTGCGGCAGACAGCTCCCCTTACACAGGGGAGCCAAATATATAAAAGAACGTTTCCGAAAAAAACAAGCCTCCCCTGTGCAAGGGGAGGTGCCGAACGTATGTGAGGCGGAGGGGTTGTAGTGCTTTGTTACAACAGCGTTGTTGTGTTTAAACAACCCCTCAG
>CANRPK010000122.1 GCA_947632455.1 uncultured Bacilli bacterium | reverse complement strand
ACCATTTTGAAGCCACCAGTCTAATCTAAGTTAGAATTGTCAAAAATTTTTATAGGAATAGGACTTGACAATTCCTATACTATAATATATGATAATACTCGGCGGTGCAAGAGCAAAAAAAAAGATAGAGGCCGCTGTTTTAGCGACCTCTGCTCTTTAGTACTTGAAGTCGAACTTCTCATTTTTATAGTCAACCGTAAATTCAGGCCAATGAATACTTTCGCGCACTTCGCGAGCATCCTTCTCTGAACCTATTAACAGATAAGACAACCATATGATGATACGCAGTATGCTCATCCCCATCCAGTAGAGCCAGCAGAGAACACTGACAGTCACAAATAGCGCCATTGTTTTAAGCTTGATTTGTCGATTATTCAATTCGGTTCACCTCCATTCCACAAAAGGGAATGCTATTTTTGCGAAAGGAGTACAAAATGAAAGACAATCAGATAATATCATCCGTTCTCGACTTCGGAATTCGGACTATTAAGGGAATTTACAGAGGAGACGTTAACCTGTCGATAAACAGGGGAGTTCTGACGCTAACGTGGCTTTCAAAAACAGATCCTGTTTCCGTGCATATAAAATTGTCAACAATCAAAAAATCAGCTTTGAAATTGCTCGGCATAGAGGAAGGATTCGTGCAAAAAAGATAGAGGCCGCTGTTTTAGCGACCCCTACCGTTCTCGGAACCGATTAGGAATTGACAATCATGGTAACTTTTGCTCATTCCGGAAAAAATCCCTTGCTTCACGAATTCATCGATTAAGCCTTCGCTATAGTCAATAGCGACATCGTCCACGATGGCATTTGTAAGCGTTGTGGCGGCCTCAAGCCAACGCCAAGACTCAACCTCACACTTTATGCCGACCGCGCCCAGCGCCACCGACAGAATCGTACCGCCGGCGATGAGAATCGCAACCTTGTGATCATTCCAGAATTTCTTTAACTTGTTGTCTTTCATGATAGTTTCTCCTTTCAATTTTTAGGTTCTCCATAACAGCCCATGCAAAAACTGCGGAGGTGTCACTAATGCTAACCAAATGCCCCGAATGTGAACTACAGGTCAGCGATAAAGCCGCCACATGTCCCCATTGCGGTTATCCGTTGCAACCAACAAGTAAACCGAGAAAACCGCGAAAATCAAACAAGCGCCGTCGTCTGCCAAACGGCTTCGGTCAAATTAGTGAAATTAAAAATCGAAATCTCAGAAAACCATTCAGAGCAATGGTGACGGTAGGTAAAGACCAGAATGGGCGACCAATCTGTAAACCATTGAAACCTGACTCCTATTTTCCAACGTACAACGATGCTTATGCGGCACTCGTTGAATATAACAAGAACCCGTACGATTTAGAAGACTCCATCAAGGTAATAGAGCTTTACGAGAAATGGACCGCAGAATACTTTAAGACGATTTCTCCGGCAAGTATCGATGCGACCGAGCGAGCTTGGGAATACTGTAAAGCTGTCTACAGCATGAGAGCCAAAGATTTGCGCCCTCGACATATAAAAGGTTGTATGGAAGAGGGGACAGCAATCGTAAAGGGTAAAGAACAGCATGCCGACAGCAGGGCTAAAATACGAATCAAAACTCTCTTTAACCTCATGCTTGACTATGCCCTGGAATATGAACTTGTAGATCGAAATTATGCCAGGAGCTTCAACGTAGACGATGACACCATTCAAGATCTCAAAACACCGCAAACAGAACATATTCCATTTACAGACGAGGAAATGGAGATACTCTGGCGCCACGTTGATGACAAGCAATTTGTTGACGTTATTCTAATCCAATGCTATTCCGGTTGGAGACCACAAGAACTATGCGCGCTTGAATTGAAAAATGTAGACCTGAAAAACTGGGCATTTCAAGGCGGTTTAAAAACAAAAGCTGGAATAGATCGCGTGGTTCCAATTCACCCAAAAATACGCGGATTGGTTGAACATAGATACAAGAAATCGGATGAAATTGGTGGCCAATACCTCTTTTCATCCATCGACAAACGAAACGGAAAAACAATCGGCCTTCGCTACCAAAGATATCAACGTATTTTCACCATGCTAAAAGAAGAACTTCATCTAAATCCAGATCACAGACCGCACGATGGCAGAAAGCACTTCGTAACCATGGCTAAGAAATATGGAGTTGACGAATATGCGATCAAGTACATTGTCGGTCATGTGATCTCTGACATAACGGAAAAAGTATATACGCAAAGAGAATTCTCTTGGCTCCAAGAAGAAATTGCAAAAATAAAATAGATAGATTATTTGGGCCTTGGCTGGATGTGTTTGACAAACACTAACCCGGTATGCTATAATAGGCTCGAAGAAAGGAGAGCCAGCCCATGAGGAGGTGCCCAGAGAACAACATTTAGCCGGAAAGGAGGGTATCTCATGGCGAGGCTTACAAATGCAGAAATCCGGAATATGTCGATCAACGAGGCTGATGCGTACACTGACTTGCATCCAGCCGAAGCTTGGCGCTTTGCAAAAGCCCATGGTAAATCGGCAATTCAGCAGACCAAAAAGGCCGC
>CANRPK010000121.1 GCA_947632455.1 uncultured Bacilli bacterium | reverse complement strand
CTCTACATAAAGCAAAAATTTGATGCCGCGGCCACAGATTATAGGAAAAAGAGTAATGATTATTTGCGAGAAAGGGAACGGTAAAGTGTGATTATATGGACAAACTTGAATTCAACTGCAAATATGTAACTGTAAAAATTAGACAGCTTAAAACAGATAAAACCGGTAGAATATATGAACAAGTAGAGGAACAGAAAGTTCCTGATTTTATAGCGCAAATATTGACAGGTGTCCCTGCGTCTACGGAGGAAAAGAAGGATGGAGATATTTGACAAATACTTATTTGAAGAACTCGTGGAAGAGTATGAGCGTTCTGATCTTACAGACGATAATTACGAGGCACTTTATATTAGATTTTGCCATTTGAATCACTTAGATGAAGTCGAACCTTATTTGCTTGTTATGCGTTATTTAGGACTTGGCACTCATGCGGATCCTGATGCGGCTTTAACAGAGCTTAAGGATATTATGGTAGGTAATATCGAGCTTAAAGGTCTATATTTTGATTTGAAGTTGTGTGCTAATCCACAGGACACTGGAGCAATTGCAGAACTTCACCGTTTAATTGAGGCGGGTTATTACGGCAAGTACTTAAAAAGCAGAAGCAACATCAGTTTGGTGGAAAAATATTCCAAAGAAGAAAAAACAACGCCATTTTCTACAACTGATAACACCACTGTTGACGATAAAATACATTATAAAAGCATGATTTTTGAGGGATGTGGTTATAGCGGATTGTATTTTACTACCGGTGATATTGATTATCTGCACGCAAAGGTTTTTATTGAGCCAGTAAAAACAACTCAAAAAGTGTCAGTTCGCTCTCAAATTTACGCTGGAGATGAACCATTTTCAAAAGTCTTTGCAGATGAATTTACTCTGAAGCCAGGTGATACTTGGTTTACTACTAGTGGTTGGGGAAATAAAAACTTTTACGGGTACAGTGACAGAGTATATCAATGGCGACTTGAGATCAATGGAACAGAGATTCATTCTCAAGATTTTAGATTTTACGAAGGTAAGATTGATAAAAACGGTTTGCCCATTAAAGATGTAAAATTATTTGCGTCAAAAGCATCAGGCGCATTAAAAGCTGATAGAGACAGATATACACTTTCATTTAATTCTTCAACTCTCGAGTATATTTATTTCAAGTGCTTTATAAATGAACCTGGTGAAGCCAAAGTGGTTCAAATACATATTAAAGTCACTTGTCTTGAGGATGATTCTGTATTTTGCGATAAAATGTTTTTGCAAAGCTTGAATCACAATACATATGCATTTTGGGAAGGTATTGGCTTTTCAAAAATAAACAAATGGAAAAAAGGGCTATATAAATTTACAATCAAAATTGGTTCAAGTAAAGCACGAGAAGGAACATTTTCAATATATTGACTGATGAGTTTTGCCGTATGTGTGAAACTTAAAATATATGATTTGGAGAAATATGATGGAATGTCCATATTGTAACAAGGAAATAGCTGTTACATCTGCTTTTTGCCCAGAGTGCGGTCAAAGCATAAGTGAAAAGCAGAAGTCAGTTACTTCTGAAAGCTACTGGAGCACAATAGAAAATGATGATAAGCGGCGTAACCAAGAGTATCAAAAAGCCGCAACAAAGCAGAAAAGTGAAGCAAAAGCGCGAAAAGCCAAAACATTGGCAGTCGTTATTTCCTTGATTGTTCTTATGGTAGTTGGCGTAATTACCGCGTTTGGTATCATAAGTAAACACAACGCTGAATTAGAAATGGTAAAAGCTAACCTCCCTGGAATGGAACTGGAGTGTAGTTACAGCCAATTAGAGGGGGGATTTTGGTTTCACTACTATTACTATACTCTAAAATTTAAATCAGATGAAACGCTGGACTATTATTATTTAACGACGGCAGGTCCCGCTGATAAAGACGATATTCCGGAATTCAAGGGTACTTACACATATTCGATTAAACGCAACCTTCTTGGTGAGTATTATATCTCCTTTGAAAACGAAGCTTTCACTATGAAAGTATCGGCTGACAATGTTCCAATATCTCTTTCATATGGTAAATAGGCTATAATATAAATTGATAGGCAGGATTATCACGTAATCTACTGCCTACCTGTGTCATTTCTAATTTTGTTGATTTGTATTGTGATAAAAATAGTTATCTCCTTTATTTCGGATTCCATATTTCACAGTTTAACGGCTGTTAAAGTGTAACTGTCAATCCACCAATTGTTTTTTACAAATTTCAGGACATAATGTAGAAGATTCAACACTTAATTGGAAGATTTTAATTGGAAGATTGATTGCAACTTTAAGATTGATTGTATTAGGTGGGAATTTGGCACAAAAATCACATTAAGCGGCAATAAACATGCACCTCTAGCCTATGACATGATGTGCGCAATCAGGGCGTCAAACTTCTTGGATGCGGTCACAAAAACTATTTTCGTAAGCACATCGACAGAATAATGTAATCGGGCAGCTTCCATTCGCGGAGTTGCCCGACTGTTATTCTACGCACCATATAAACCGTTCTATTAAGCCATAACTATATGTACCGTA
>CANRPK010000120.1 GCA_947632455.1 uncultured Bacilli bacterium | reverse complement strand
ACTGCGCTACGCCTCGATTAATTATACTTTATCTAACATACTTATATACTATATCATATAAATGATAAAAAAGCAAGTTTTTTTTGAAAATCTATTGAAAAAAAATAAAAAAGCTATTATAATAATGAAAGCATTTACATATAGTTTTTATATAGTTTATTCAATATATTTCAATCTTGATAAATATTTATATACTATGTTTTTATAAAATCATATTATTTATACATGCAGCTGTAGCTTAACTGGATAGAGCATTCGGCTACGAACCGAAAGGTTGCAGGTTCAAGTCCTGTCAGCTGCACCAATGACGTACCCGTTTGAACTAATAGAACGGATATATAAATACCATTCTGAAAAAGGGTGGTATTTTTTAGTTTTATTTTCAGTATGTACTACGTCATTCCCGTGTTTTGTGCCTTTGGTCAAAACTCATAGGGGTTAGAACTTATGATAAAAGCCAAAGTTCTATCTTGCAAAAACAAAAAATTTGATACAGATTGTATTTTTATGTAAAATATGTTATAATATAAATATATAATATTCGTAGGTACAGCGAAATACAATAAATGTACTCTTACAGTGAATGTTACTGATATTTTAGTAACATTACAAGAAAAGGAGACTACTATGAAACGGTTTATAATTATTTTTCTTTTCACAACTATTCTGCTTCTTACTGGATGTGCCAATACTGATTTGGAATTAGAAAGAAGTCAATTAGAATCAGAGATTGAAACTTTGCAATCGGAAGTTGATACCTTACAAACGATTCGGGACGGATTAATTCAAAAAGATGATATTATTTATATTATCGAATTACAAATATCTCAATCTCATATTACTCTTGACATTGATGAACTTTTGAAAGACGAACTGAATCAAATTACTATTCCAATTCAAGTTTCAGAAGAATATTATTATTCAATCGAAATAGGAGATACTTTAAGCGATGAGTTTAGAGTTGGATCATTTCTATTTAAAGGAAGCATTGGTAGTTGGAATATAAAGGTTATTGACAAGCAAACCGTTGATGCAACCAAGTAATTTTTACAAAAGTTACTTTTCTATATCTATATAGAAAAGGGCTAAATGTCAATAGTTGGGGTAGAAAACTTTAAAAGTTTTCTGCCTCAATATTTTTATGCTTATAAAAAATAAAACATAAAAATACCTAAAAATATGTAATTTTAAGTTCAGTTAATAAACCAATTAATATAATTGGTAAAAAATGTTAATATGAGTTTAATTATTAACCACGATTAAGTAACATTATTCTTGCTTTAAAGTTTTTAAAATTATGCATACCAAAAGTTACTCTTTTAAGTGTTTTTATTTTGTTATTAAAGCCTTCAATTGGACCATTAGAAAATGGAACCTCAAGAGAATTTTTTATTTCAATAGACCAGTTTTTATAAGTCTTAGCACATTCTTTTAATTGTACTATATTTGATTCAAGGTTTCTTTTTATCCATTGATTAAATTGCTCTTTTCGTATTTCAGAAGAATCAGTAGAATGTAGAATATCTAATAATTCTTCTTTTTCTCTATAAGCTAAACGAAGGTCTTCGGAATAATTAATAAGCATATATTCTAATTCTTCTATTTGCTCTTCTTTCTTTATATTTTGTCTTCGTGTAAGTAACAATTTTCTAGAATGTTTGAAATACTTCCTTTCTTTATCAGGTAGTTTCTTTTGTACATCAATTCTTAATTCGTTAACAACATTGCAAGCATATCTAGCAAAATGAAAATGATCAGCAACGATTTTAGCTTTTCTAAAATAAGTCATACCAATATCTTTATAAGATTCCCATAAATCAGTAACTAAATATTTAACATTATCAAGTTGTTCTTTAGGAAATTTTTTAAAGTATTCACAAAGGACATGTTTGTGTCTGCATTCAATAATATCTACTACTTCATGTGTTTCTCCATCTATTAAAGCTACTTGGTATTTATATTTACCACTGTTTCCTTTAAATTCATCAATACAGAGTACACGAGGTAACTTTGTATTTGTAACAGCTAAATAAGGTAATAATTTAGAAATATAAGAAGGAGAGATGCAAACTTTTTTAGCAATATCAGAAGCAGCAACGATATTACGAAGTTCGTTTACAACATAACCAGCTAAACGAGATGTTTTTCTAGCATATTTATTAACTATTTCATTTTTTTCATAGAAAGTTTTGCCACAAGACTTACACTCATATCTACATTTTTTTAGAATAAGGTTAGTAGGTTTAAAATAGATAGGAATATCTTTAATATATTGAGTATAATAGTCTTTAATTTTAGAAGTTAGATTCCCACAGTGAGGGCAAGTTTGTTCCGAAACAGGTAATTCAATATAAACTTCCACTAAGTCTTTTAAGTTTTTTAATTTTTTTACGATAACCCCTTTTAAATTTAATAAATTTTTGATACAATTATTTTGCACTTATCAATACCTCCTTTAAAGTGTTGTTAAGCAATTACATTTTATCAGGTATTTTAGATAAGTGCTATATTTTTATAAAAAAATGTTGAGGTTTTTTATCACCCCAACATTTATTATAGAACC
>CANRPK010000119.1 GCA_947632455.1 uncultured Bacilli bacterium | reverse complement strand
TCGAAGGGCAGATTGCAACGGGTTTCAGCGCCGTTTTATTCATCGTTATCGCCATTTACTTCATAGTAAAAGGATTTGACGACGATAGAGACAGTGATAACAAAAAGCGAAACAAAAGAAATTACAAATAAAATGAGAAAAATATTAATGATCATTCTTCTCACTGCTGCGGCTCTTGAAGCTGACTGATATTTGTGCTAAAATTGGTTGTACGGAGGAGGTGAAAAAAGTCATGGCAACGGAATCACGCAATGGCTCCCATTCCACTGCGCAGAAAATTCCGTCCCTTTTTGGGAAGGAGGTGGATGAGGCCATGACTGAAACCGAACTGCGAGAGAAGCTTATTCAGCAGTACACCGATTTGCAGCGAATCAAATCTGCGCCCGATAGAGACAAGGAAATCGAGTATCAGATCAAAACTGTAAAGGCGAAGCTGGAAGCTTTCGGAGTCGTGACAGAGGACCTGGATATTCACTAACCCCTAACCGAACGGAAGAGCTCGTAAAACACGGGCTCTTCTCTTTTTGTAATTTTTTAATAGGAGATAAAATTTATGGATGAGAAAAAACTTTGCGGAAATTGTCCGATTGCCAGCGTCGAAAGAATCAAAGGTAATGGCATAACCGAACCGGAAGCGAGGACCGCTATTATTTGTCCGTACAATCCGGAGTTTCCGAGAAATCCGCTGGACACATGCTCCCATCTTCGGAGCAGGGAAAAGGCAGGATACAAATTCGACTCCGGGACGGTTGCTCGGCTTTTGGATTTGTGCCGAACTCACGACATCGAAGTGCAGATGGAATACAGACGGCCCAGTGATGGATATCTCATCACAGTTAGCAACGGTAAAAAGTCTTTGCAGATTTTTATTTCCTCTGAAAAACTTGATAATAGCACATCGCCTAATTGGCTCGTCGATGAAGAAATCGGTACAGCTATAGGTAACATAGTCTCGGAGGTGCAACATTGACAATTGTTTTTGAGAATGTGAATATTAACACTCGCACGTTCGAATCTCTTAAGGACCTTTTGATTTATATTTGCGACGATTTCTTTGAGTGCTGTGATGCTGTTTGTCCATTTTATGAGGCAGAAGATTTTTCAACAGATCGAGTAAGTTGCCTTGTCTCGGAGTATATAGAACTTCTCAATGATAAAACAGATTCAATTAGCATTAGCAGCAGGATGGGCGGAATCAGGGAGAAAATACTAAAAAGGATTCTTCTCCATAAAGACATTCTCAATGATATTGTTGAAATAACGACTATTCAGACTTCGGAAGAAGAAAAACACAAAACCGTAATCGAAATCGAGAAAAAAGAAAGGAGCTGAACGTATGACCATATTGTTCAACTGCCAATACGAGAAAAATGGCCCCGAGTTTCGTGATATGCTCTGTAAACAGTTGAAAGGAAACCCCGATTTCATAAACTCGAAGATCATTGTTTCGGATGTCGATGAAAACCTGATTGGCCTTTATGTTTCACCCGACTTCCAGTCTGACCCCCAAATTGTGATTGATCTGTAGGCATACAGCATGAATTACCACGAATACCGAAAAAAGCAGCTTGTTCGCCAGAATGAGCTGCTTAAATTTTTTCCGGAAGAGCCAGGCGTTGATCGGGATATTTGGAATCTTGAATACATGCTAACAGAAATCCGGCCGGGATCATTAGCCTGGAGAAGTGGGTACGTACGTTCGCTGCGCAGGGCTATCAAAGCTTTAAAGAGAGAAAAAATATTTGAGAAAGGAGAGTAAAATGTGGAGACTGAGAATCCTTTATCGGTGCGTTCCCTTCTTCAGGCGCTTGAATCAGCCGAAGTAAAGCTCACTATCGAGTATTCAAGAACAACCGGCAATCACATTCTGTGCTTCGAAAAAGTCGACGCAAAAGATCCGCGTAAAAGAACAATAATTTATGCCAGTGTAAACATTCACTATCCATCCATTAACTACCGTAATTCTGAGGAAGAGATTTTAAAGACCATACAAAAAACTCTCGATGATTTTCAGGAGAAAAAGGAGACAAGTAAATGAAAAAAGTAATATTGCTCATCATGGCTCTTGCTATGATATTTTCGCTCACCGCCTGCTCCGGTCAATGGAAAGACTCGCAGAACAGTCTCAACACGGTCAGTAAGCTTCAGGAAAATCAGCCGACCCCGACTGATCTGGACTTTTCCTTGGAACGCTACAACTTAATTCGACGCGCCTATTGGGTCAACGGCCAGCGCGAAAAAGCGGAATCGGTAATTTGTGAAGTTGAGAAGCCTCTCGGTTATATTGTGCTTGTAACGGAAAGCGGGAGTATCCTTGGTCGGTTCACCGTTGATGGTAAGGTCAGTAGCCTAAACAGCTTCCTGACCCCGGAGAGTTATTACATAGACTCCGGAAGGCACATCGCCGACGTTGACGGGTCCTACGGAGAAAACGACTCCGGGATATTCTTCTTTACACCCGATGGCCGCTACATCGAATGGACAGGCACGTATCTCTATTCGGATATTCCGTTTGAGATAGATGACCCAATCTTAAAGGTCGGAGAATAAGTCCATGAAAAAGTCACTGACAA
>CANRPK010000118.1 GCA_947632455.1 uncultured Bacilli bacterium | reverse complement strand
CTAATTTCAGAGTCCGTATAACTCAGTTTTAAGGTGAAAATGAATGGTGATGATTTGTGTCGTTTTGTGCACTGATAACGCATAATTAACGGTTTTATTTGATTCAGTTATACTGTGAAAAAAGGAGGTGCAAAATGACATACTTCATAAGTTCGAAAACAAAAAGTAATAGCAAGCATAATATAATATTGTTTTGACGTATGACGTATATTATTAATTGGGATAAAATATCGACTAATCAGTCAACCTTACAGTTGATTACAAAGTTGAGATTAATGTTGACTTTTGCGTTATACTTATGATATATTATTTTTATTATTAAGATTACAGTTGTATAAACGGGGGTGAAGACGTGGACATTAATAATATGCTTGATAAAGCGGTTTTCGAATTGCAATATCTAAAAATTGAGGAAAGATTTACATTAAAAGATTTGTTTAAAGGATATGAGTGGAAACGAATGACTCAAGGAGAGAAGAGTACATTAGGAACTCTGTTTTTAACATACGCAAGAACAAACGAACAAATTAGAATTTATAGTTCTTCAAACAATCAGAAAAGTTATTCTCTCAAAGACAAATAACGGTGCATAAACTTAATATCACGATAAACAATAATAAAAAGTGTATGGGGGAAACAACTTGAACAATATTGAAGGAACAAACAATCCAACTAAAACACTCGTTGAAGAAATGGAAATAGCTGCCAAACATTTCAGGCAGCAATTGGGATACAATGAAGATGTGTTAGCGATATCATTTGAAGATTTAATTAAACGCTTAAGGCAAATTAATCATTTAATAATCAAACAATATGATTCCCCTATTCGTCCTATGTCAACTCGTACAGAAGATGGGTATATGATTGTTATTGGCGAAATAATCGATGAAAGAACTGGGAAGGAGCAATTACTACATGAAATCGCACACATTTTATTTGATAACAACTTGCCTCAATTTGATGGTGGGCCCGTTGAATATAGTGAAATGAGAGCAGATGTATTTGCTAGGTGTTTTTTAATGCCTAAATATCTGTTTTTAACAGCTTTCATAGAAAATTCTAATAGTGATGAATTAGTAAACATTAATGGAATTGCAAGTAGATTTGAAGTAAACGATTACTTGGTTATGAAAAGAGGAGAAGAATTGCTTGGCTGGAAATAATAATGAAAAGATTAATCACCCTATAGATGGGGCGCAAGCTTTGAAAGAAAATTATTTAACCTTAGATATTAATCAAATAAGAAAAAAATATTTAAAGACAAACTCAATTCAGGATTCTAATGAAAGTGTAACTAAAGATAACGTAATTACGTATATTTTTGTTTCCTTTGATTTAACTAATTCAACAAAACTTAAACATGAGACAAAATCTTGGGAAAAAGTAATAACGGAATTGTTTAATTCCATGCCATTAGTTAGAACTTACTTGAATTTTTGGAAGTTTAACGGAGATGAATTACTGTTTTTTAAAGAGATAAAATCACTATATCAAATCGCAGTAATTATAGATGTAGTTAATTCTGCAATGCAAAAAATTAGTAGTAAACTAAGCATACAAAAAAATCAAGATACAACAGGAAAAAATTGGTATAAGATTGAACTTAAGACCACTATATGGTTAGCAGGAATTGATTTTGAAAACAATTTTAGAATAAATCCTCCATATGGCTATGATTTTATCGGTACTGAAATTGATGAAGGCTTTCGTCTTACAAAACTTGCTACATCAGGTAAATGTATAATTGACCCAAAAATAGCTTTACTGTTAGCTGGATTTAATGCTGCAAATAGCGATTCTTTTTTATTAGGTGAATTACATAAGTATTTTGAGATATTTGGTGATGAATTCAAGGCGAATTCGACAAATTCGGAAAAAAATGAAATAGAAAAAAGCAACACCTATAAAAGTGAAAAAGATAATGGTTCAAAATATCAATTATATTACAATTTGCCTCATGCACTATTTGCAAGGAATTTTATCGTGTTCAGTAGTAGTGTTTTTAAAGGGTTAAGCAACGGATTAAAAGCAGAATTTGAGAAAGCCGATATTAAAATAAAAAGCACAATCAAAGAATGTGTAGATAGAATGAAATTAGTAGGATATTCTAAATGTAAAGGCGTTTGGGACGAGAAAGAATATCCTATTATTTGGTATTCAAAAAACTGGACAAGACTTGACAAAGAAGTTGCATATAATGAAAAAATCGGAAATGATGAAGTTAATAAAGAACGTCTTAACAAATATTATAAAGATGTAGATGAAGACGGATATGGAATTGTTACCTATTTGTTGCTTGAAAACATTTACCGCAATATCCCCTCGTTTTCAAATTCTTTAAATAGAATATTGCAATCTGCACATTTAAAACTTATATCAGAGCCGGCAATGTTTAGATATTCTTTGCAATATACAAACACTTACTACATTGTAGTGTGTTATCTTGAGGAAACAGATTCGGTTTTAATGTTCCGTAGAAGTCCAGATAGAGGACACCTTGCGAATGTGTGGGATTTTTGTTGTCAAAAGTATTTAACTGGAATGGATGAGGACAATGGCGAAAGTATTTTCAAGTCCTGCATAAAAAAAAG
>CANRPK010000117.1 GCA_947632455.1 uncultured Bacilli bacterium | reverse complement strand
AACCGGCTTTGGGATAGAACTCAATTCGGCAACAATCCAATCGCATATAGACAGCATATGGCAGCATTTGGTGGGTAGCCAACTTAATGTATCATTTGATATTTTAATGATACTTATTGTAATAATCGCCACGCTTGTGTTTACAGTTTCTGCGCTTAAAAGATTTGGTACGATGTTCATTCACATTTTATCTTCTGCGCTGTATATACCGGATATAATGCGCGGGGATACCACCAAAATGGGTGAATGGCTAAGACAGATGATTTCCATTGTTTTAACATATACATTTATCTATTTTCTGTTCTTCCTCGGCGCCGCATTTTTTAATAAGAATAACGGCCTTATGTGCATAGCCTGTTGGATCGCTATGCCAATGGTTTCTAAAGTACTTAATAAATTCGGTTGGAGCAGCGGAAGCCAAGGCTCTTTTGGCGCTGTAGCAATTCAAACCGGCGCAATGCTAATAAGATAAAGGAGGATAAGAAATGGATAAATATTTAGTGCCGCCGCGACTCACGAAAAAGCTGATATATTACGGATTGACATTCACGGAAATGCTCTTTATCGCCGTAACTTTTGTTTTTGCATTTGTTGCAAAACTCTATTTTTTGGTTTTCGTACCGGCGGTGATTTTTGTTTTGTCTGTTCGCATTGTGGACGGAGAAATGAACATCTTGACTTATGGTAAAAAAGTATATAATTACTTTTTCAAAACCCAATCTTTTAGTTCCTTAGGAGATGATTGATATGGCAAAAAAAACAGAAAACATAAACAGTTTGATTTCATTTTCTATCAAAGATAAGTATGTAGAGATCGGCGATATAAAAATCTTTTTTTATAGGTTTTATCCGCCAAATATATCAATACTTACCGATGCAGAGTTAGAAAATGAAATATCATCTTTCGGGGGCTTTATCGAAGCCGCCGGAATACCTATACAAATATTCGCTATGGATAAGGTGGAAGATCTCAGCGGAAACAAAGCTTTTTTTGAAAGTCTTTCGGATAAGTATTCTGAATATACCGAAAAAATTGTTGAGCAGATCTCATCACACGATACAACAAACGGCAAAACAAATTCCGTACAAAGAGCGTATTATTTTGTAGTTCGTATTAAAGCGGAAGCGGAAAATCAAACATTTGTTGACGCGTTGAGAAATCAGAATTTGAAATTTGCAACGGTTGAACGCGATGAGCTTGTGACGATCTTCAGGAATTACTTTTTAAGAGAGTTTTCTTCGTTTGACCTTTATACCTTTGACAAAGATACAAATAGCGAATATGCTGCGACGAAGAAAAAATCGATCAAGAAAATGGGACTTGAAGCATATGCCGATTTCAATCTGCGGCAACGACTTACGCCGCAGCGTATTGATTTTTTACCGCGTTACATTTTGCAAAATGATTTTTATCGTAAAGTAATTATGATTAAAAACTTTCCAAGCAGCATATCTGCTCCACATATTTTATCTTCTCTTTCTAAGATAAAATCGACAACATTTTCTGCGCGGCTGGAGCAAATGAGCGAATCTAAAGCCTCGACTCTTATTAACAATCAGTTCAATAATCAGTCGTCGAAGCGCAAAAGTTCTAAAAGAGTAACTGAAAAAATAGACGCAGAAATTGATGAGCAAAACATTGAAGATTTTTATCGAGGACTTCAAGAGAGTAACAACAAGATATTTTTAACAAATATCTTCATTGAATTTTACGCAGAAGATGAAAAATCACTCAATGCGCTTGAAAGAAAGATAAAAAATGTTCTTGCCGGCAATAAAATTACTTATGAAAGTCTGCGATTCGAGCAGAAGGAAGGTTTTAAGAGCGTAAACCCTCTTGGCAAAGATCTTTTCCTTAAATCGGCAAACAATATTCCCTCTAATACGCTTGCTAATTTATATCCGTTTTCATTCTCAAACAGAAACGATGAAAAAGGGCTATTTTTGGGAGAGACTATTGACGGCGGATTTATTTTCTTGGATTTCAATTTGCGCTCAGATGAGGTTACCAACGGTAATTTTTCTATTGTAGGTCAGAGCGGTCAAGGTAAGACTTGGTTAATGAAAAAAATAGCGTCCCAAATGATTTTTAGCAGTCATATAGTATTTCTGTTAGATCCTGACAAGGACTATATTGAGATGATTAAGAAGCTTGGCGGTACAGTTATTAACTGCGCATCCGGCGCCGTTAAAATCAATCCTTTCGAGGTACGACGAATTATGGCTGATGAAGAAATCGAACTCGAAATCAGAGCTGAGGATCCTGATGAATTTGAGGAAAGAGCGGATGCGTTTAAACATCGGAACATCTTTTATCAACATCTGTCTTGGCTTAAAGAATTCTTTACTGTTCTTTTCCCCGGTATCAAATCGAAAGAGCTTGACGCGCTTATGATATTGATCCGGGAAACATATGCTCTGCGCGGTATTGATGATAAGACCGATTTTGATAATCTGAAAGCTGAGGACTACCCCACTTTTACCGATTTGTATAAGCACATTGACGAATGCTATTCCGAAAAAAGGTATGAGACGCTGCATTTCAATTCTGAACTCATTAACGATCTCTTGCTTATGCTGCGTGACGCCTATGACGGA
>CANRPK010000116.1 GCA_947632455.1 uncultured Bacilli bacterium | reverse complement strand
CGGGATACTATGAGGAGTGTCTTGCAGAGTAACACAGAGCATGAACAAGTATAAGAGTACTTTAAAAATAGGAATAATGGCTGAATAGGACAAATTATGGAGGGGATATGATTTACACCGAAGCTCAGATGTTACAAAAGTTGAATCAATTTATGATATCTTTCGAGGACGAGATCGTTGAATTTAAAACGGCAGAATCCAGTTTTTCTTTCAATGAATTGGGTGAATATTTCTCTGCCCTGAGCAACGAAGCCAATCTGCGAGGAAAGCAGGAGGGCTGGCTGTTCTTTGGTATTACAAACGATAAGGTAATTAAAGGCACAGTTTATCGCAAAGATGGTGGTTTGCAGGGGCTGAAAAAGGATATTGCCAGTCATACAAATGACAGACTTACATTCTACGACATTTATGAATTGGAAGTGGATAAGAAGCGTATATTAGCTTTTCAGATTCCCCCGGCAATCCGTGGGATCCCTACAGCATGGAATGGGGCAGCGTGGTCCAGGGAGCATGAGTCCTTGGCACCATTGTCTCTGAACAAGCTGGATTTGATACGGAGCCAGATAGGAACAGATTGGTCAAAGGAGATTGTATATGACGCAACTTTGCAGGATTTGGATGAAGAAGCCATCAAGAAGGCGCGCAATCTTTTTGCGCAAAAGCAGGATGATGAAGGGGATCGAGACCGAATTTTGCATAAATACACCGATATTGAGGTTTTGAATAAAGCGGGCTTGCTGATTAAGGGACAAGTTACAAGAACTGCATTGATTCTTCTGGGGAAGAAGGAAGCAGGATATTTTTTTGACGGTTTTGTGCCGAGAATTACATGGACATTGTATAATGGAAACGGTTTGCCGAAAGCCTATGAGCATTTTGATATGCCTTTGTTGTTAGCGGTTGATAAAGTATATGCTAAGATTCGGAACGAGAAATATCAATATATTTTAGGGCAGCAGACTCTTTTCCCGGAAGAAGTTTTTACCTATGATGCAAAAGTGATCAAAGAGTTGTTGAACAACTGTATTGTCCATTCTGACTATAGGCTTCGTGGGAAAATCAATGTAGAAGAATTTGAAGATAGACTTGTTTTCATCAATGAGGGGTCTTTTATTCCGGAAACGATAGAAGCGGCGCTTACAAACGGTTATAAAGCGCCTTATTATCGAAATGCATTTCTCGGAGCAGCAATGGTAAATTTGTATATGATTGATACAAATTCTATGGGGATACAGAGGATTTACAATATTCAAAGAGAGAAATGCTTCCCGCTGCCAACATATGATTTGGAGCAGCCAAACCGGGTAAGTGTGACCCTCTACGGAAAGGTGTTAAATGAAAACTATTCACAGCTTCTATACACAAATGACACGTTGGACCTGATAACCGTATTCTTATTGGATAAAATTCAGAAGCGAGAGCCAATATCTAAGGTGGATTTCTTGGAATTAAAAAAGCAGGGATTGTCAGAAGGGCGATACCCCAATATCTATGTCTCCTATAAAGTCGCCGACATGGTGGATCAAAAGAAAGAGTATGTGAAAGCCGCCGGATTGACTGACGAGATATGTATGCAGTTGATTAAGGGTTATTTGGAAAAATTTGGAGAGTCTAAGGCATTGGAGATAACAAAAGCACTTGAAGATGCACTTCCGGGCCAGCTTAATAAAATGCAGAAAAGCCGTAAGGTTTCTAATATTTTGCAGAAAATGAAGAAAAACGGAATAGCTGATACGAAAGGAAAAGGAGCAGGAGCATTATGGTTTATTCTTTATAATTGACTTAGGAATTGACTAAATAATTGACTAATGAATAGCTGTTTAGTCAATTCTAGTCAATTCAAGCTCTTTCATATTACGGAAAAATAGGTTGTGAAAAAGAACTTCTGCACACGCAAGTTTAAAAATTTGCTCAGATTGTCTTTGTTAATAACAAAAAGCAGAGTAGAGTGTTGCAAAAGATACTGTTGTGTGCGGATAGTAGTGGGAATGTTGGGGTCAAAGGGGGTTAGAAACTCTCTGACCTTCTATATAGTACCTGTAATATTTTACACGGTCGATGCCGGCTTTTTTTCTCTTTTGAAGCCTGATACTCCGATAACTGAGAAGCTGCTTATGTTTATGCCTATGAAAAGATATGCGGGGATGAGATACCTGCCGCGGGCATCCTTTAGAGCAGTTCCCTTGTTTTCCGGGCAAGGTAGAGATGCAGGTTTGTGATTTGCCCGTCTGCGGTATCCCTGCTTGGAAAAGGAACCGCGTTTGAGGAGATCGTTATCAAAGACAAAGAGCTTAAATTGGTCAAACCTGTCAAACGCGGAAAGCGGATGTTCCACCTTGGAGACGTTGTAAATGGAGTTGAGCATCCCGGCGGAGGCAAGCCATTTCCCGCTGGATTCGGGAAACCTTTATCGGGTTGCGGTACTGTACCCATGAGGAAACGCACTCCGGCATTCCTACCGATAATGAGGTAGCTGTTATAGGTTTCCAGAAGACTGCGCCCGGACAGTACCGCACCAGCAAGGAGAATATCTTCGTTACCGGCGACATGCACAGGGGCCAGTCCCTGGTGGTCTGGGCCATCCGGGAAGGCCGGGAGGT
>CANRPK010000115.1 GCA_947632455.1 uncultured Bacilli bacterium | reverse complement strand
CAGGGCTTCATAAGTTTCCTGAGTACTAATCAATATAGAATATAGCATATATTTATATATAAAGTCAATACTTTTTTTATACAAGTAAAATTTTTGTTGAATTTTAATTATTATATGTTTAATTATTATGTGCTAAACAGGTATAACCTCTTTTTTATTTATTTTGGATTCTATTTTTTTCTTATTTTTATTATTTGGGGAAAGAGTTTCGAATTTATTACTTTTTTCCTCTTCAATAGTTTCATCTTCTTCATGCATCATCATATTATAATGACTTTCTTGTCCAAGCTCTACAAATATTTTTTTAAAAATTCTAAATGCATTTTGATTAGCATTTTCATCTGGAGCCATATATAAACCATCCATTATACTATGTGAACCATCATTTATATAACTGAGTAATGATTTTACAACAATTTTATCTTTATCATCAAATTTATTTATCAAATCCAAATTATTATTATTTGGGCCACCCATCCCGATTGTATTCAAATATTGTTCTAAAATTCTTCTCATTACATTTAAATTAGAATCATCATTATAATCCTTATTTCTTAGTTTTTCCCACAACAAGTCATAGGAATTTTTAATAGGATTTTTATTTTCATAGCTTTTAATAATTGAACATCCATTTATTTTTTGAACCACAAAGTATGCAATATTTTTTGAAATATTTTTCTTACTTCTTTCATTGTATCCATAAGATACTTCTTTAAAAAAATATAAATTATGTGAAAGAATAAATATCTGTTTAATATTTCTTTTATCTTCTAAACATAAATTAATTAAATTTCTAATTAATGTACTAATAATAAATAATGTATTGCTATCCATACTTGTTACAGGGTCATCAATAACCAAAATATGATTTTCGTGTAATCCACTTCTTGTTCTACTTCCAAATACAAGATTGTAAAAATATAAAAATGAAATAAAACTAGATTCACCTTCACTTAAAGTTTTGGATGCATCTGTATTATCAAATCTAACTATGGAATAAGTTAGATGGTCGGAATTTTCAATTAGTTTAAAATTTGTATAATTAAATTTTCGTAATATATCATTTATATCATTAACTGTTTTGGTTATACTAGTAACAGAATTTTCTAGTTCTTTTATTTCTATATCTAATTCATTTTTAACTTTTTTCATAGTTTCATATGATATCTGTAAATTATGCATATCTTTTTCTAGTTTAAATTTATTTTCTATATAAATAGATATATCATCATTGCCTATGTGTCTTATAAATTGCCACGCAGCTTCGATTAGTTTAACCCTGCTTTGAGCGATATTTTTGATTTTATTATTATCTTCTTCAATTGTTCTATTTAAATTTACAATGTAAGCATCAAATTCATCTAAAATAGACATTGAATCAGGAAAACTACATATATATTTAAGATTTCTGTTTTTAGTATCTAATTCTTTTTCAATATAATTAATATAAGTATTAACTTTTATAATTAGTTCGCTATCTTTGAGCAAATCACTATTTTCATCAATTAATAATCTTATTTCATTTATTCTGTTTTTTAAATTACTCATTCTTTCATTAAAATCAATTTTGTCTTGTTGGTATTCTCTATCATATAATTTATATATATCCTTTATAAAATCATTGTTTAATTGATTTTGACAAAACGGACATAATCCATGAGATTTTTCTAGAAAAGAAATACCCTGTTCTACCCAACTACTATTATCAAGATCTTTTATTAATTTTGATAATTTTACATCTTTATTTTCTATTATTTCTTTAAAAAAGATTGGCGAAGAAATATATTCCTTAGTTTGATCTAAATTAAATCCTTGTATTGTTTTTCTTTCTTGTTGGTTATCTTTAAATAATAGTGCATATTCATCAGATATTTTTTCTTCTGAAAGAACTTCGTCTATAAATTCTGTTTCAAGGCACTTATCAAAAAACATTTCTTTTTTTCCAACATTCCCTTTAAATAATTCTGGAAATTTTTCATAATATTTTTTTCTATATTTTTTCCAAAAAATATCGGAACTTGAATTTCTTAATTTATCAATCTCTTCCTTTTTTATTTTTATTTCTTCTAATATTTTAGTTATATTTGAATTAATTGTTTCTTTTTTTTCATTTAATAAATTTATTTGTTTATATTTTTCTTCAGATTCTTCTCCAAAAGTATAAATTCCTCGTAACTGTGTTTCGGAGTTGAAATTAATTTTTACAAAATCTTGATTATAGACAAGTGTATTGCATTTTCCATTTTCATCATAATCAATATTACAATTACTAAATATTGGATTTGATGGTTCTTCAATAAGTCTAGTTATAGTGGTTTTTCCAGTTCCATTATTACCATATAAAAAATTTATTTTATTAGAATCTATAGTTTGTTCAATTTTATTACTATAAGTAGCAACCTGTTTAATTTTTATCCTATGAATCATACAACCTCCATAATAATTACTAATATTATAGCACAAATCAAACAAAATTATATTATTTTCCAATAATGATTCTAATTCATTTTCTTAATATAATATTCAATTGCTTTAATTATATATTCTTCAATATATCTCTTATCTCTTTTTAATAACTCTTTTGGTAATACTGCTTCTATTTTTTCTTTATTAAAAGTTATTTTA
>CANRPK010000114.1 GCA_947632455.1 uncultured Bacilli bacterium | reverse complement strand
CTTATCAATACATTTGCCATTATATTTGGTTTAGCCGCATCTTTTTTTAAAAGTAAAATACTGTCTTATTCATCCATTATTCTTTTTCTTATTATGGGAAGTAAAATCGGAGAAAGTTTAGCAGGCACAATTGTAGTAGCAACTGATAATGGATTTAACGCATTTAAAATCTTTAATTTGTTCAATATTTTTCCACCTAATATGAGCTGGACTCCAACATATGCTATGGGCTTTTCTGTATTGCCTTATAGAATCATTTTGATTCTTATATGGTGCTTATTGGCTCTAACTATTTTGCTTTGCAGTTTAAAATCCAAGAAGCTAAAAACGGCATCTGTTTTTTCTTTGATAATGGTTATCGTTCTGGGAGTAGTATTTTTCCAGCCTGAATCAAAATTAGTGTTGAACGGTGATCCCGAAGGAGAAGCATTAGGCGATCAATACTACTATTTAGATTATGAAGGCGAAAATGTCAGTCCGGCATTCAATGTAGAAAAATATAATCTAAACATTAAAATTGGCAGAGAGTTAAGCTGTTCTGCAAACATAATGCCTGATAGCAGCAATGCCGAGTATGATTTCACTTTATATCATGGATACAGAATAAACAAGGTAACCGATCAGGATGGAAAAGATCTGAAATATAACAGAAGTGGAGATTATATAGAGATTTTTACTACCGATAAGATAACCTCAATCAATATTGATTACAGCGGTAACGGAAAAGGGTTTTACTCAAATTATCAAGGAATATATCTTTCCGGTGATTTTCCGTATTATCCTGTAGCCGGTAAACAGATGCTTTATAACGAAAGCTATTTATCTGTTGTTCCAAATAATACACCTGAATTTGAAATTACTGTTTCATCTAACCTTAAAATATTTTCTAATTTGAATTCGGACAGCAGTAACAGATTTTACGGAAAAACTTCAGCTCCTTGTCTGTTTGCGGGATTTTTAAATTCAAGAGAGTTTAAAGGCGTAAAAATCGTTTATCCGTATCTTTACGGAGAAACAGCTAATTTTGATGATATACTGCAAAACATTGACTTAGATGAATTTAATGGAAAAACAATATTTATTGAACCACATGTAAATATCAATTTTGCATCACAAGTACGAGAATTTGACAATGTAGTATTAACACCCGGTTTGGGCGAATTGATTATGACTGAAAGCGAGGATGAAGTTTATGATTAAAATTGAGAATTTATCAAAAAAATTCAATTCAAAGAAAATATTAAACGATATTACTATTGATTTTCAAAACAAAACTTATGGTTTGCTCGGTGAGAACGGCGCCGGAAAAACAACACTGATTCGCTGCATAACAGGAATGTACTCCAATTATAAAGGTAAAATTACAGTAACAGATAAAAACAAACAAATCGGTTATTTGCCTCAGAATTTTGGTGCATTCAAAGAACTCACGGTTAATGATATGATGTTGTTTTTCGCAAATCAAAAGGGCTTGCCCAAAAAATCCGCCATCAAGGAGATACCTTATCTAATTGAATTGGTAAACTTGTCTGATAAAGCAAATACAAAGGTTGGAAAACTTTCCGGCGGAATGATTCGACGACTTGGTATAGCACAGGCACTCTTGGGAAATCCCGATATTATTGTTTTTGATGAGCCTACCGCCGGCTTAGACCCCGAAGAACGACTGCGCTTTAAAAACATAATTGAAAAAATAAAAAAAGAAAAAACTGTAATTATTTCAACTCACATTGTTGAAGATGTTGATGCGCTTTGTGATGAAATTGCAATCGTAAAAAACGGAAGGATTATTGAATGCAACAGCACAAAGGAAATTAAAAATATAGCAAAGGGTAAGGTTTACGAAATACCGGAAGCTTTATCATATAATTTAACCGATTCATACGAAATGGTCAAACAGTTCGAAAAAGATAATAATTTATATTATCGTGTTTTGACAAAAGAATTTGATAATAATTATTTGGTTGAATCGACTATCGAGGATGGTTATTTATGTGCAATAAAAGGAATTTAACCGTTGCTGTTATCAATGAAAAACTGTTGATAAAATCAATGAAACCGATATTTATAACAGTGACGATATTAACCGTTTTGATTTTTCCGGTGATTTTCTTAATGCTTTATAAAAATCAGCCGGATATGTGTTATGGAAATATTATGGAAATTTCCCAATACTGTTTCCCTTTTTTCTCCTCACTTTTAACTGTATTTGTGTTGAGAAATTATATTGAACATTATCATTGTGAAATTTATTTTTTGTATTCCAAAACAAAAATTAAGGAATCACTTTTGATATTGCTTGTATATTTAATCGAATTGATATTTCCGCTGCTCACATGTGTTTATATAGAGCACAATATGATTTATGAATTTATAAGAGTGTTCTGTCAATGTGCATTTTTTTCAGCTCTGGCATATTCTCTTGTATTTATAACAATGTCCGTTCCAATGACGGTTGCCGCATTGTTTATTTATTTAATTGTTTCAATATACAATATGGGAGATTATTTAAAAATATTTATATTTTGCAGTTATGAAGAAATGAATTCGGGCAACATTATTAAAACAGTTTTACAGCTGATAATCTCAGCATTTATTTTATATATTGTTGGAATTATATCAAATCTGTTCAGAAGTAAAAGATATTGCAG
>CANRPK010000113.1 GCA_947632455.1 uncultured Bacilli bacterium | reverse complement strand
CTGCCTTTTCTTGAGAAATACAGACAGTTCACAGACGATGCGGAGTATCTGAAGCATTTCAATGCAGACTACAATGACCGCGTGTTTGATTTGCTTGAAATGTTCCCGGATTTCAAAATGTATGTTAAGCAAAATCCCAAAACACATAAAGCAGAAATGATTGCAGAGATACATTCTGTGTTCGACATTGCGTGGTATGCCTTTGCCCGTATAGTTGCGGACGTTGCTCCTCCGGCAGATGTCGATATGGACTATATGTTTTCGCATGGCTCCATTTTGACTTGTATGTGTTGCGGAGAATACTTTGTCCGGCATTCCAGCCGCCAGCGATATTGCGACAATCCAAACTGCAAAGCGGAGAGGAATAATCGGAAGGCAAGAGCTTATTACAAAAGGAGAAAGTCAGGAAACCTTTGAGGCTTGTTATTACCGTTTAATTCTTTGTTTTAAATGGGTATAGATTAAAAATTAGTTGTTATTAGTTATTATTAGTATTTAATCTTGATAATTTGCAGAAAACCTTATTGATTTTTCAACTAACTCATGATATAATAATACGATAGATATGGAGGTGCCTTATGGAAACTGAAGAAAAATGGGTGTCTATGGAAGAAATATGTAAACATCTTGATTGCAGTAGAGATACCGTAAAAAAGATGATTCGCACGCAGGATCTACCTGCCTATAAGATAGACAGAAAATGGAAATTTAAAATTAGCGAAGTTGACTCGTGGATGCGTAATAACAATCGAGTTACTGACGCAGAATAACGAGGTATACATGATGATAAAAACCATTGATTTATTTGCAGGAGCAGGCGGGTTAAGTTTTGGTTTTCTTATGGTTGGGGAATATCAGCTTGTCGCCGCTGCAGAAATAAATAAAAGTGCGCGAGAAACATATAAAGTCAATATTGCAAAAAATGATGATAATTTTGAGTTTATTGAGAATGTCATTGGCTATGATTTTGCTACCTTAAACTCACGGCTTGGAAATTCTATTGATGTTGTTATAGGTGGGCCACCATGTCAAGGCTTTTCAAATGCCAATAGGCAAAAAAATCACTTAATCAGCATGAATAACAGTTTGGTTAAGGAATATTTTAGAGCAATCCGACAAATTAGACCCAAAGCTTTTGTGATGGAAAATGTTAGTATGCTTGAATCAGATACTCACAGGTTTTACGAATCCCGTAAGGATAATGACGAAATAGATGCGCTTATTGCAAAAGGACACAATATCCCGAAACGAAGGGATACATTATTGCTCTCAAAAGTATCATATGATGGGATTGATTTGTGTAGCCTACCTGAATCTGATTTAAGTGATATATTCATTCCAGATCAACTGACACATCTTTTAAGTGTGTTGAAAAAAAATATCGGCAATCCAAGGAGGCTACCTAATTTTCTCACAAAAAACAAACTTACGATTAGGGCTCTGATTGAATCATACATAAGAAGTGCCGGTGATTCCTATTCGGAACTAAAGCAACAATTAGTTGCAAGATTAAGAAAAATATATAGCGGAATAGAGAACAATCGTCCCGAAGAAGTACTTGAGGAATTAGACTATATAGTAGGCTTACAGAAACTAATAGAATTCATTACAGAGATATCTGAAAATGAATTAATTGGGCAATACGAATATTCAGCTGAAGACGGTTTGCGTTTTATAGTGAATTCATATTCCGTTATTGATTATGTTAATGCCATCCTTGGAGATGAATATATTCAAAAAGGCGATGTATTTAATGCCGAATGGTTTGGGGTTCCGCAGGAACGCCGCAGATATATCGTTGTAGGAATAAGACGGGATGTATACATGGAAAAAGGCATCGAATTGGTCTTGCCCAATGAGCCTGCTGTTGATAGCGTCCCGACCGTTGGAGAAGCAATATTGGATCTTACGGCTTACCAGGTCGGCTACGAACCGATTTATATTCCGATTCCATATGTAGAGCAATTTGATATAAGCAATTATGCTTTCTCTATGCGAAAAGGTAGTAAATCTGTTAAAAATCATATAACAACAAAAACAACGGAAAAAGCTATGGAGCGTTTCAAAAAAATAAAGCAAGGGAAGAATTTCCACAGTTTAAGTCTTGAAGATAAAGATACCTACTCGAAGCCAGAAAGGACGCAGAATACTATTTATCTAAGACTTGATCCTAACAAACCAAGCGGAACAGTCGTAAATGTCCGAAAATCAATGTGGATACATCCAACTCTTGATAGAGCGATAACCGTTCGCGAGGCTGCAAGGCTTCAGTCTTTTCCGGATGCTTTTGAATTTAAAGGCACAAAAGATTCTCAATATCAACAAGTAGGAAATGCTGTTCCGCCACTCTTGGCCAAGGGAATAGCAACGATACTTCTAAAATATTTGATATAAATAAAATATATTGAAAAAATGCTGCGCATTATTCTTTCGATATTGCGCAGCATTTTTGCGTAGTAACAATGTGGCAGAAACGGCATTCTAATAATATATGAAAAATGTTACAAATATTTCTCGTATATTATTGACATATGTGTTTGCGCGTGATATACTTGAGGCAACATATAAAAAATGGAGGTTTCTCTATGAACAAAAGACAAGAAACAAAACGCGAGAAGTTTGTCAGACTTGCAGAGGCTCGTACTAATAAGATA
>CANRPK010000112.1 GCA_947632455.1 uncultured Bacilli bacterium | reverse complement strand
TTTCTACAATTTTTATTTGGCATTTCTATTATACCACTTTTTTGTTTATCAGTCATAAAGTTTAACACAACATTTTACTAAAAATATGATATAATGCTTTCCACGGTGATTTAGATGAAAATAACATTTAATAATAATGTAATACTTACTGCAGAAAATAATACTATATCAGATATAGATATTTTAGAATCTCCTAATAGTTGTGCTATAAAACTTGCTAGTCGTGGTAATTATTTCTATAAATATATATCTTTATCTAAAAATAAACATAATCGTAAGGTATTATTAACCACTTTAAATAATAATACATCAATTAATTTAGTATTTAACCCTGATAATACTCTATTAAATGGTATTATTGAAATAAAAGGTATGCAAGGAAGTTATATTATTGCTTACCAAAATAATATTTTAGAAGTAATATTTAAAAATAAAAAAGATAAAATATCTCATTTAACTACTTTAGGTTTTGTTAATAATTTTAATATTAATGAATTAGATAAAATATTAGAAGATATCTTCCCATTAATAGCTATTAATATTAAACATAATAAATATATGGGCTTTGATAATATCTATTTTAATATATCAAGTATTATTACTTATATGGAACAATGTTTACATATAAGTAATGCTTTATCTCCTTCTTTAGCCGAAAAAACTTTCGTAATCTATAATAATCTTAATTTAAACTCTGAAAATACTCCAAAAAGAAGTATATAAGTTGAACTTATATATTTTTTTATTTATAATTAATTTGGTGATTAAAATGTTTACAGATACTCATTGTCATATATTTAATGAATATTATGATAATATTAATGATGTAATTAAAGATGCTAGTAATAATTATATAACTAGATATATTAATAATGGTACAGATTTAAAATCTAATCAGGAAGTATTAGAATTAATTAACAAATTTCCTAATATGTATGGTGCAATCGGTATTCATCCCGAGGTTGTAGATGCTTATAACAAAAATGATCTGTTATTTATTAAAGATAATTTAACTAATAATAAAGTAGTCGCATTAGGTGAAATAGGTTTAGATTATCATTATACAAAAGAAAATAAAGAAGAACAAATAAAATTATTTGAAGCTCAATTATCATTAGCTCAAGATTATAATATCCCCGTAATTATTCATAGTAGAGAAGCTACCCAAGATACTATTAATTGTTTAAAAAAATATCATGTAAAGGGAGTTATTCATTCTTTTAGTGGTTCTCTAGAAACAGCTAAAATTTATATTAAAATGGGCTTTTTATTAGGTATAAATGGTGTTATAACTTTTAAAAATTCTAATCTAAAAGATATAATTAAACAAATACCCCCAGAAAATATTGTATTAGAAACTGATAGTCCCTATCTTACTCCAGAACCATATCGTGGTACTAAAAATGAACCTAAAAGAGTATTAGAAATAGCTAAATTTTTATGTACTATATATAAAATATCTTTAGAAGAACTATCAGAAATTACCAATAAGAACATCAAACGCATTTTTGACATTTAATATATTATATGCTAAAATATTATTAATCACTGAGGTGATATAAATGAAAAGTAAATTTGTACTTTACTTTACAAATACAGTTAAAATATTTATTATATTTATAGTATTATTTTGCTTAAAATCTTCATCATCAACTATGGAAGTACTAAGTACAAACGAAAACATAAATAAAAGTATTGATTTATCAACAATGGCAATATATATAAATAAAGAAGAAGAACAAAGAGCAAATGAAGAAGCCCTTCAAACATATTTATGGGGATCTTTGGATAGTTATACTGGTGATTTAACTGGATATGGAGCTTTTTGTCCATTATGTACAGGAAGACTTGCTTGTATGAGTAATCTTGATTTAAGTAATGGTAGAACAACTTATGAAGATACAACTTATGGCGAAGTAAGAATAGTCGCATCAAGTAAAAACTTACCATGCGGAAGTATTATAAAATTTGATAGTAAAATAATTAGTGAAGATCCTGTATTAGCTATAGTTTTAGATCGTGGTGTTCTAGGTAATGATATTGATTTATTATCTCCAAGTGAAGAATACGCCGCCAGATATGTTGGAAGAAGTAAAATAACTTATGATGTATTAAGAATGGGATGGAAAAAATAATCCCATTTTTCTAAAAAGAGGATTAATATGAATATACAAGCAAAAAAAAGTCTAGGTCAAAACTTTCTTCAAGATGAAGAAGTTTTACAAAAGATAGCTAACTCTATAAATACTAAAGATAATGATTTAATAATTGAAATAGGCCCAGGAACTGGAGCATTAACTAAATATTTAAAGAAAAAAAATAGTTATTTAATATGCTACGAAATAGATACTAGATTAAAAGATATATTACATAAATATGAAGATAATAAAACTAAAATAATATATCAAGATTTTTTACAAGCTAATATCTTAAAAGATGCTCAAATATTTAATTATAATAATATTTATATAATAGCTAATATTCCCTATTATATAACTACCCCAATTATAAAACATATAATTAATCTTTCTAATTTAAAAAGCATGACTTTATTAGTTCAAAAAGAAGTTGCAAAACGTTTTAGTGCTAAACCAAATACTAAAGATTATGGCTCTTTAACTGTATATTTAAATTATTATTTTAATATTAATTATTTATTTGATGTTAAAAATAC
>CANRPK010000111.1 GCA_947632455.1 uncultured Bacilli bacterium | reverse complement strand
GCCTGAAGGATTTGATTTGTGGAATGAAGATGACGATGATGCCACAAAGATCCGCCTTGGACTTGAAAGCATGGTCCGGTCAATCAGGCGTGACGAGATGGAAGGCGTTGTTCTGCCGGCGGGATATCAGCTGGAGCTTTTGAGTTCTGGAGGCACGAGGCAATTTGATACGAATGCGATCATAAACCGATATGACACCAGAATCGCAATGACTGTTCTTGCGGATTTCATTTTCCTAGGGCATTCCGAAACGGGGAGCTGGGCATTGAGCTCTGATAAAACCGAGCTTTTCGCTATTGCGATCGGCGCATTTTTGGATATCATTTGTGAGACATTTAACAGCCAGGGGATCCCGCCGCTTATCGACATCAACGGAGACCATTTTTCTGGCATTACGGATTATCCCAAAATGACACATGGAGATATTGAAGATGCCGACATTCAGAAGGTTTCCACCTTTGTAAAGGATATGACTGGAATCGGCATACTGGTTCCCGATGATGGATTAGAGGATTATATCAGGCAGATAGGCCATCTTCCGGATAGGACCTCAGACAACAGGGTAGTGGATGGAAGGAGAAAGCAGCAACAGGAACAGGATCAGCCTCCCAAGGCTAATACGGCTGTAGACGGAGACGATAACGAGGAAGAAGAAATCTCTGCAGAGGAAGTAAATGCAGCCAAGCGGCGCCTTGGAAGGGAGGGGTAAGCATGAGCCTTCTGATGATTCCGCCAAAACGATTGGGATTAAGGAAAAGGAAGTCTGCCAACGGGCAAGAAGTCTTGAATAGGCTCAAAGAATACCTCGATGGCTGTATAGACGGACCGGTAAAGATATTATGCGGATTCTGGGCAGATCAGCAGCTCGCTATCAGCTATAAGGAGCTGCGGCAAGCTGTCCGAGATGGAGCATTAAGCGCCGAAACAATAAGCCAGTGGCAGCAAGACTATTCGGTACTGGTGAAAAATAAACTCGCCTCTATGTGGACTGAGGCTATAGCTGCAGGGCCGTCCGGCCAGCCGCTGCTCGATGGAGTTAGATTTAAACTGGATATGCAGACATCTGGCATACTCTCGTGGGTAAATGAACGCAGCGCTGAGTTTGTTACATCGAGCACCCAGGAGCAAAAAGAGGCGATTGCGGCGCTGCTGGGCAAAAAGATGCGTGATAATCATACTGTCGATGAACTTGCTCGGATGATACGGCCCTGCATTGGACTTACGGAAGGTCAGGCGATGGCCAACGCAAGATATTATGACCATATTGTCGAAACTCTGACGAATGAACATCCTCGGATGAGCAAAGCGAGCATACGGCAAAAAGCGCTTGATGCAGCAAGCAAATATGCCGAAAGGCAGCATAGGCAAAGGGCGCTTACTATTGCACAGACAGAGAGCGCTTTTGCTTATAACAGGGGTGCTGACGAAGGCGTACGGCAGGCCCAGGAACGAAACTATCTCGGAATATGTAAGAAAAGGTGGAGCACATCCGGAGATGATGCTGTTTGCGAAATCTGCGCATCAATAGAAGGAATGGAAATCGAAATGGACGAAAGCTTCAATTTCAAGGGAAAGACATTGTTTGCCGGTTTTAAAATGCTGCCGCCAGCTCATCCGAGGTGCGCTTGCGGTATAGAGTATATAGAGATATACCCGCCCCAGACAATGATAATGCAAACCACAGACTATTTGATAAGAGATAACGATCTTGGCATAGATACTTCTGCAGAGCGCATGGTCATTGATGATGCGATATCAGCTGTACCGGATAAGGTGAAGGAAATGTTGGAACAGGGAACCATAATTGATGTTGGAAAAATTGGAGCTTGTCAGTATAATTATATAAAGGATATACTGTATGTAGCAAAAGATGCAGATAAAACATCAGTTATTCATGAAATCGGGCATATGGTTGATAATAAAATGCTCGACGGCAGCAAAGTCATGGATACATTGATCGGCGCTGTGGGCGAAGTGGATATTATGAAGATCAGGAGTGAAATATATTACGATGCTTCTGATAATCCCGTTGAAATTTTGCTGGTAAACTGCCCCAAATTCATTTCGGAATATCAGGGACGAATCTATGCTGATACAATATGGGATGCGTTTGACGATGAAGGGAACTTTAGGTATGAGTTAATGAAAGAGTATGTATCAGAAGGGTTCAGAGAGTATATTGAAAATCCGATGAATCTGCTCACGAAGGATCCCGAATTATTTTTGATGTTATCGGAGGTGGTCATGTGACAAGCGAAGAAAAGAGAAAGTTTCTTGCTATTAAAACGTATGAAGAGTTTGATCGAAGACGTTCCGAGTTCAGTAATTTATCCATGAAGGATCCGGACATCATGAACCATGTAAAAAAGATTTTCCCTAAGCTGCGAGGCTCAGACGAAGAGCTGTTTAAGACGCCAAGGAGCCAGGGAGGAACCATAGGGAGATAAACAAATGCCGCTAACCAGAAATGGCCAAGCGGCATTTTTTATAATGAGGAGGTGTGAGGTTGAAACGATTCTGTGATTTAATTCAAAAGTCCGAAAATAAGCGCTGCGACACGAAGATTATAAAAGGAAATTTCAAGATAGCAAAATCGGACGATGATAAGCGACTTGCCTTCGGGTGGGCCAGTGTCGCTATCCGATCTGACGGTGAAGTGATAGAGGATTGGCAATCGGATATTATCGAACCGGAAGAACTGGAAAACGC
>CANRPK010000110.1 GCA_947632455.1 uncultured Bacilli bacterium | reverse complement strand
ATGGACTTATAGAGAGGGGGTGCAATCTATGAGTGAGTTATTTTCACCCTTTGAACGTCGAATGGAAATTCTTGCTATTCTCTTAAATCAAAAAATGATTTCAAGGCTTGAATTAGCAAGACACTTTTCTGCTTCCAAAGATGCGATAAGCAGAGATATTATAGCTTTAAGTAGATATGCGCCCATATGCAGCAAGATGGGACGATATGGAGGAATTTACATATTAGACGAGTACAATGCAAAAAAAGCATATCTTTCACGCGAAGAAGAATGTTTGCTTGAAAATTTACTGCAACACTTGTCGGGCAAAGATTATGCGCTTCTTCAAAATGTGCTGTATAAATTCTCTATGCCTAAATAAATTTATTACTCAAAACGGCAACTTGAAATGAAATACCCCCTGTTTATTTTTTCAGTCCACGCGGAGCGTGTTGCCGTTTTCGCGCTCCGCACGGACACTTTATCTATCAGTTAAAGCACATTTGGAAAATGTGCTTTAACAGGCAGATAATGCCTGATTTACAATGTTTTGTTACAAAGAAAGCGCGGAAGATAACGCCGACGCAGCATAAAGAGCAAACGGATACATTCCGATATTGACGAGCCTTTGACGAGATGCGCCAAGACGCAGTATATAGCTTCTACCTATACCATTGGTATATCATCAATGATGACCTATATGCAGCCGAGCGAAAAACATTTATCGTCTAAATCAAGTCGCAGCTTGAACGGCGATAACTCAATATCGGCATAATGATACTTCTGTCAAGTCGAACTTGAGCGTTAAAAGCGTCGCACGTCAGATGGCAGTCCGGACGTATGTCGGGAAGGTGTAACTCCTATGGAGCGGTTTTGCAAACCGCCATTCGTTATTGCTTATAATTTCTAATATCAGACATTAAGAGATTATAATTATAATCTTTTAATGTGTGATATTAAGGTGGAAGGAATATCTAATAAAGGAGAATTGCATTATGAACAACACCGATATTCCTATTTGGGAAAAGTACACTTTAACAATAGAAGAAGCATCAAAATACTTTCGTATAGGAGAAAACAAATTACGCAAACTTGCCGAAGAAAATCTAAACAGCGGTTGGGTCATTATGAACGGAAACCGTATCCAAATCAAGCGAAAACAGTTTGAAAAGGTAATCGACAGCATTGACGAAATATAAAATAAATTGGACAAAGAGTTTTAATTATGCTATAATACATATAGCATATTAAAGCTCTTTCCTTTTTTTCGGAAAGGAGTTGCGGAAACTATGTCAGAAAAAAGACGTGATAATAAAAATCGCATTTTACAAACAGGAGAGAGCCAAAGAAAAGATGGAAGATATGTGTATAAATATGCAGACAATTCAGGTAATCCTAAATTTGTGTATGCTTGGAAGTTAGTGCCTACCGATAAAACTCCCGCCGGAAAGCGCGAAGATTTATCATTAAGGGAAAAAGAAAAAGAGATACAAAAAGACCTTGATGACGGTATAGACACTATATCTAAGAAAATGACTGTATGTGAACTCTATGCTAAGTATATACGGCAAAACGGAAATGTTAAGGCAAACACAAAGCACGGTCGTAATCACTTAATGAAAATTATTAAGTCTGATAAATTGGGTGCTTGTTCTATTGGCAATGTGAAAAAGTCAGCTGCAAAAGAATGGGTATTGCGAATGAAAGAAATCGGTTTTGCGTTTAATACGATAAAAAACTATAAGGCTACTTTAAGTGCAGCATTTCAGTTCGCAGTACAGGACGATTGCATTAGAAAAAATCCGTTTGAGTTTAATGTAGAGAAGGTGATTAAAGATGATACACCAAAAAAAGAAGCATTGACTCCAGAACAAGAACAATCCTTTATTACCTTTGTTAAAAATGATGATGTCTATCATAAATATTATGATGAGATAATTATATTGTTAGAAACAGGACTTCGTATTTCCGAACTTTGCGGCTTAACAGAAGCAGATTTGAATATGAATGATAGAATACTAACAATTGACCATCAGTTGCTATATGTCAAAGAAGCTGGCTATTTTATAGCCGACCCAAAAACAAAAAGTGGACGCCGAGATATTTATATAAACGATATTGTATATGAAGCATTTACAAGAGTATTGCAAAGAAATGTCAAATGTAATGTTGAAATTGATGGCTATACGAGTTTTCTGTTTTGTACGAGAAATGGAAAGCCAAGAGTAGCAGTTAATTATGATACATTATTTAGGAACATTAAAGAAAAACATAACAAATGCTGCGAAATAGAATTGCCACGCGCAACAACACCGCATACTATGCGCCACACTTTTTGCACAAATATGGCAAATGCAGGAATGAATCCGAAAGCATTACAATACATAATGGGTCATTCAAATATAACAATGACATTAAACTATTATGCACACGCTACATTTGCTTCAGCAAAACAAGAAATGATGAGGATAGAGGCAGAAACGGCATAATAGCGTTTTACTACTATTTGTACTACTTTTCAAAGCGAAAACATAAGAAGTTTTAAGAACATATGAGAGTATCTTCCAAAATACCAAATGCCGCAAAAGCTGATAAAATCAATATTTAACGGCATTTGAGAATTTATAAAAAGATAATTAAAATTTATATTGATAGTGAATAAAATATTGTGTAAACCTCCTTCATCAGTTATTTCTATTTTACCTGATGTTGGAGGTTTACACAATATTTTATTCACTACCAAAAATAG
>CANRPK010000109.1 GCA_947632455.1 uncultured Bacilli bacterium | reverse complement strand
TTGCAGGTAATACAAGAAAAAATTTAGAAGAAGAACTAGGAGAAAGTGTGATTACTAATAGGAATGCATTAAATTATGAATATGTTGATACAAAGGAAATTGAAATGAAAGTGTGACAATTTGTAATGCTTTGAGACGGTTACAAATTGTAACCAACTGAAATTAAAAACTTTGGTATTATTGCTAGAAGATATTTTTTACTATCCATTCACCTTTTTGGGCAGTCCTAGTTCTTGTAATCTAATTTATCTTGTCGTAAGAAATGTCACAAGAAATGCCATAAGAAATTTATTGTACTATTTAATTTAGCTTACGAAACATTTTTATGCTATAATTTAGATATAGAAAACAGAGAAATTTGTTATGGGAATTAGTAAAATTAAAAAGGCTTTAATAGAACAAAAGAATATGAATTTATCTGGTAATTTATATCATAAAACTCAAATAGATTTTGCATATCATAATAATTATATTGAAGGTTCTACAATAACACCTGAAGAAACAGCAAGTATTTATGATACAGGAACAATTTTAACAAGTAGTGATAAAGTTATCGTATTAAAGGATGCTACTGAAACAAAAAATCATTTTACTTTATTTAAATATATGTTAGATACTATTGATGATAAACTTTCAGAAGATATGATAAAGAAATTTCATTTTATTTTAAAAGATGGAACTTTAACTGATGATGAAAAAGAATGGTTTAATGTTGGAGAGTATAAAAAGAAGAGAAACTTTGTTGGAAACATTGTAACATCTTTACCAAAAGATGTGGCAAGTGATATGAAAAAGCTACTAGAGTGGTATAATAAAATTCCCAAAAAGACTTTAGAAGATATTATTGAATTTCATGTTCGATTTGAACGTATTCATCCTTTTCAAGATGGTAATGGTCGTATTGGAAGAATGATAATGTTTAGAGAATGCCTATATAATGATATTATGCCATTTTTTATTAAAGATAGAAATAAAGATTTTTATATAAGAGGGATTAGAGAATATCAAATCAATAATGAAAAAGGTTACTTAATAGATACTTGTCTCAATAGTCAAGACAATTATGAAAAGATGGCTCACTTCTTTTTAGATGATAATGAATAGTCAATAGATTATTTATTTTTTTCCAAAAATGTTAAGTTTTTTCAAAAGGATAAAACAAGAGCGTTAGTCACTGTTAAGATTTTTTTAAAATGATACTTTTTAATTATTAGACTTAATAACAAACAAAGGGTAACTTTGTTTGAAAAAAAATTATAATTATTTAAATCTAAAAAGCAAGGGTCAAGATAAACTCAACTATGTTTCGCCCTTGCTTTTAATCTTTCATCTCGCTCTTTAATTAGAATTTCTAATTGTTTTTGATTATCAATTCTTTTTTGAATTTTCTTTTCGGTGTCAATTCTATGACCTTCAATTTTTCTAGTATTATAAATTTGTCCATTTTTATATATTCTAACATTTCCACTAAATACATCTTTCCATACTTCAACTGTAGTACCTTTATAAAAAATAAAATCATTTTTTTCTATGTCTATGGGAATATAATACTCATTATTGACTGAAACCATATTACCATTAAGAATAGTTCTATTAGTTTTAATACACATTATTTTTGATAAATCTGTGTTTTCTAAAGGAACAAATTCAGTTTCTGTTTCTTTTGGTTCATAAGCAAACTTTTTGTTTATGTATTTAATGTAATAATCATTGAACCATTTGTTTAATTCATCATAAGTTTTTATATTAAATCTAACAATGTCATTTAATAATCTATTTTGAATAGTAAAATTCATTTTTTCAATTTTACCTTTTGCTTCTGGAGAATTAGCATAAATAAGTTCAATACCTAATTCATTGAGCATTCTTCCAACTTGAGTTAATTGACCATCATTTTTGCTCCATAATATTGTTGTTTTATCGGAATAAATAGAGATAGGTATTCCATATTTCTCAAATAAAATCTTAAATAAATGACAGTAACCTAATAAACACTCGGTAGGCATAAACCAACCAGCAAGAATTTCACCAGTGGCATCATCAATAGCCATATGTAACGAAAACTTTTTCCCATTAGAAAACCAATCATGAGGAGTACCGTCAACCATAATAAGGATGCCTCTTCTTGGGGAAGGAACTCTTAAAGAGTGAACTTGTTTGTCACCAATAAAGCATTTATGTTTTATTGGAGATTTCCAGCCTTCTTTTTTATATAATTGTTGAAAGAAAGATTTACTTCTGACTTTCAAATTATATTTTTTAACATCTTCTTGCTTTTTTTTATTCCAAATAACATCTTCATGGTAAATATCCATAAATTGTGATATAGTAATATTCGGATATTGATTTTTGAATTTTTTAATATATTCAATTTCTTGGTCGGGAGCTGAATTATTAGAATTCTTACCTATTAGTCCGTGAACTAGCAGGTCTTCAATATCTTTTTTTTCGATTTCTTTGGATAAACGCTTGATTTGTGGCAGAGAATAATTGCTTATATTAGCAATTTGTTGATAAGTAATTTTTATTTCTCCATTAACTTTTTGCTTTAATAATTCTAAAGCTTTTTGTTTATTTTTCTTCAAAATAAATCACATCCCTTTGGATGCATATTATATATTAAAGGTATCATTTTAAAAAAATTTCTTGGTATCATTTCTAAAAAGGATTAACACAAGAGCGTTAGTCACTTGATAGAAAATAATTTTTATGTTATGATGTATCTAGCAAGAAAACTTGCATAAAATAAAAAGGATACATTTGATTACGCGAATCAGATGTTATCCCTTA
>CANRPK010000108.1 GCA_947632455.1 uncultured Bacilli bacterium | reverse complement strand
AGCTAAAGAAAAATATGATATGGAGCAATTAGAAAAAGAAAAGTACGAAAAATATAATCCAGATAATATTTTTAAAAACAGAAAACAAGCTATCTCTAATAATGAAAATATTAGTAATACAGTAACAATGGTTGAATATAAAGAATCTATTTTTAAAAGAATATTAGATAAAATCAGAGATATTTTTAGTAGAAAAAATAAGTAGTAGGAGATTATATGGAAAAGAATGATAAAATAATATATTTTTCACAAGATGTTAGTGAATTAGTAATAGTTATAGGTAATGATAAATTTAGAATAAATGAAAACGAAATTAAGCATTTTACAGATGGGACAAAACTAGTTGGAAAAGATAATATGAATAAAGATAGATTTTATAAATTTGTAAATTATCTAGTATCAATTTCAAATGAATGGAATGATAATTTTTTTGTAAGAAGTATTAGTCCAGAAGCAAAATGGTCTATTTTAATAAAAACAGCTAATAATGGAACGAAAAGATATGCGGGAATAGAATATTGTCCTAACAACTGGCAGGATTTTTATAATAACTTTGTAGCATTCATAAAAAATGAAGATATCATTCAAAATGATAGTAATAAAAATAGTAATAGTGACTTTAATTATGAAGAAAGCATTAACCAAGAATTTAATAATAATGGTATAACAAATAAGTTAATAAACGGAATAACAAAGTTTGTAATTGAGATTATTGATGAATATAGGCAAGATAGATTTTGGTCAGATTCAGCAAGAAGTTTTTTGGGATTACTTATACTTTCTAACTTAACTAATGGAAACAGAATAAGTATTAATAATTTATTAGAACAAATTAAAGATATAAACACTATAAAAAATATAATTTTAAACAATATAAATAAACTTAATAGTAATTGTGACTTACAAGTCTTTACAAGTAATGTAGATATTATTAATAGCGATAAACCTTTAAAAAGTGTGATACAATTAGTTGAGGAAGGATTAAATAAGTATGCTAGAAATTCTGTGCAAAATAATGATATAAATGAACTGATGAAACAAGTTAGTATTGGAAATGAAAATGCAATGAAAGAATTAGCCCATAAATATGAAAATGGAGATGGAATAGAAAAGAATATAGAAAAAGCATATAAAATTTACAGTGATTTAGCGAATAATTATAATGATTTCGAGTCGAAATTTAATATTGCTTGTATGTATTATTTTGGAAATGATTATATTAAACAAGACTTTAACATTGCATTTGAAAAATTTAATGAAATTAAAAATGAAGATATAGATGGAAATATTCTTTATTATTTAGGATACATGTATGATAATGGATATGGTATAGAACAGAATCTGTCATTAGCATATGAGTATTATAAAAAATCTGCTGAAAAAGGTTTTACTTTTGCTGAATATGCTTTAGGACAAGCATTTTTGCAAGGTCGAGGAATACAATCAAATGATGCACAAGCAGTATATTGGTTAAAAAAAGCATCAGATAAAGAAGATTATATGGCTCAGTATGTTTTAGGTTCATTATATTTTGAAGGATATGAAAATGGAATGGAGATTATAAAGAATAAAGAATTAGGCTTAGAATTAATAAGGAAATCTGCTATTCAAGGATATGACAAAGCAATTAATAAATTAAAAGAAATAGAAAACAAAAAAGTATTAGAAGAAAATGATGATGAATATAATGTCGAAGAATATATACATTTTACTGATTTTGAAAATTTAAATATAGCTGATGATGAAACAGAAAATTTTGATTTAGTATGTGGAATAAGAATTGAAAGTAATTATGTAGGTGGGGTAGTTGAACAGATAAACTTATATGATGTTGGAAAGGGTAATATCTTCAATTTTAATGGAGAGACAGAAATAAAAGATATAACTAAAGATGAAATAGTAATAAGGACAGAAAATAATATACAATTAAGCAAAATACAGTCTAGACCGACAGAAGAAGAAAATAAAATAGATTTAATATTGAAAGTTAATGAGTTCATTACGGGTTGGTCTACTACTATGCCTACTCCATATAGAGCTCAATATAAAATAAAAGTAATGTATGTCAGAAAAAAAGAACAATTAGAATACTAAAAACTAATTAAATTAAAGAAATTTGCCACTAGTGGCAGATTTTTTTTAAAAAGTATTGCCAAATATAAAAAATTATGTTAAATTTAAAATACAATAAAAGTAGCAAAATTTCAAAAGCGTGTATACATTTCTTTGAAATTATTGCTATAACTAATTTTGAAACGGATAATAAGGTGCTTTTGCAAGTGATGTTTTTCGCATACGTCCCTTACTTAGGCACCAAAAAATCATAGCTAAGCTATGGTTTTTTATTTTGCAATTTTAAAAATATTAAAAAACATATTGACAAAAAAAATATACATTACGATAAATGCAAACAAAAATTCGCAAAAAAGAAAGGATGAAATGATTTGACATTTAGTACAAATAAAGAAAAAGGAAATAGTTCTTTAGGAATAGCTATTGCATACTATTCTTCTAATGGATATACGGTATCAATTCCATTAAATGATACCGCAAGATTATGATTTGATAGTAGATAAAAAAGGTATTTTAAGTAAAGTTCAAGTAAAGTCAAGTGGATGTAAAACGAAAAGTGGAAACTATCAGGTCGCATTAAAAAGTTGTGGTGGCACTAAAGGAAAATCATATAAAACTGTAATTGAAACTGATATAGATGAATTATTTATATTAACGGAAGATATAAAAATGTATATAATACCAATTTGTGAAATAAATAATAAATCTACACTAACTATATGTAATAAATATGAAAGATATAAAGTAAATTAACGTATAAAAATATA
>CANRPK010000107.1 GCA_947632455.1 uncultured Bacilli bacterium | reverse complement strand
AAGCTCATAAGAGTGATATTGCAGAATTGCTTTGATCTCCGGACAGAAATCACTTAAAGAAGCCAAAGCCGAAGGTAAGAGCACAAGGTTGGCGAAGCAAGTATGATACTTGGTATCGTAACAGGTCTCTTCCCAGATATGGCAGGTTGTATAATCTTTAAAATTCGTCCCATAAAATTTCTTCCCCATAGCCTTCATCTGACGATTAGGATAAGTATTATCATCTAATCGACTATTTTCACCAGGGACTCTTCCTCTTTTCTCTCCATTCCTCTTTCTCCTAATATTCGGATATTTTGCGTAGCCTTTTCCGACGAGACTTTGATGACACACAGGTGGTGCCCATATTGCAGTCTTTGCAACAAGTTCTACCAGTAACCCAAGACAACTTGGCTGTCCCAGGAGTTCTGATAAAACAAGGACCCCACTTTGATATTTTTTCCCTCCTGCAGGTTTAAGAACAATGACAGAGGGGTGCCCCCTTGTTTTACTTTTGTAGATGGCACCATTTCGATAGTCCAAGTAAAAACTGTATGCTATGCCACCCTTATTTTCCTTTTTATAGACGTCTTTTTTAACGAAGGAGTCCTTCAATTCGCACGCTTCCTTGTAGAACTTATATTGCTCCCCTCCAATATCGCATTGAAAATAATAAACCTCGTCTGCTTTACAGCAACGGTCCAGTTTACCGACATCAATATTCATCCAGCATAAATCCGGACGGCCTTCTTCTACGCGTGTGGTTTCACTCGTAACCACGTACTCTGGTTTCTTGTTCATGATGGGTTTCTCTAATTGTTTGGTTTATTCTTTTAGGAAAGCACTCACGATAACGTGTTTTTCCCTGTTTAATTAATTGAGGAGGAGGATAAGTTTGATGTTCTCGGAGATATTTGTCATTACATTGTAATTCCATGTCGTTTGAGGTGTTTTTTAGCAGAGGCGTGACCCTGGCCCGCAGCTCGGCGGTACCACTTCACCGCCTCTGCCATGTCCCCGCTCGCTCCTCTGCCGTTCGCGTAACACTCACCAAACTCTGTCTGTGCCGAAACATTGCCTCCCTCTGCGGCGACGTGCAAACGCTCCATCGCCTCGCTCTCCTTCCCTTCTTTGATGAGTCGTTGATATGCAACGTAGGGATCCTCCCGCAGCATATAATACGCCCCTATTCCTCCCCCGATCACTAGCGCCAACACCATCGCTACTCCTGCCACCCGTAGCTTGCGCTGCCCTCTCTTCATCGGAGGCATGGACTGTGAAACCAGGACAGATGGTGTCTCAGGAGATGCCGTGCCCTTGCTCTTCAGCTCGGCCGCCTTGCGGAACCACTCCAGCGCCTCCTCTTCATTCTTCTCCACCCCTTCACCCTTCATGTAGCCTTCCCCAAGCTTCATGGCAGCCTCCGCGTCCCCGCGTTCAGCCGCTTCGCGCGCCCAATGGATCATGGCGTCTTCGTTCATAGCATGATAAAAATTATTGCTGTTGATATCTGTCAGAAGCCCAGACTTTGAAGGAATTCCTTTGCCTCCTCATTCCCCTGCTCCGCTGCCCTGCGGGAACCACTTAAGCATTTCTTTTGCCGTCTCATCCCCCTGCTCCGCCGCCTTGCGGTACCACTTCACCGCCTCCGCGTCATCCTCGCCCACTCCCGTGCCGTAATCATAACACGAACCAAGAAAGTACTGTGCCCGCGCATGCCCCTGATCTGCCGCCTTGCGGTACCACTTCACCGCTTCCGTCATATCCTCGCTCACTCCTCTGCCGTTCGCATAGCACCAGCCAAGGTTAAACTGCGCGTACATGTTCCCCTGACTCGCTGACAAGCGGTACAGCCTCACTGCCTTCACCATGCCCTTGCTCACTCCCTTGCCGGTCTCATAGCACCGGCCAAGGTTACACTGCGCACCCGCATGCCCCTGCTCCGCTGCCATACGGTACCACTTCGCCGCTTCCGTCATATCTTTGCTCACTCCCTTGCCGGTCTCATAGCACCAGCCAAGGTTAAACTGCGCCGAAACATTGCCATCCTCTGCAGCAGCGTGCAGGTGCTCCATTGCCTCCGCATTCCCCTGCTCCGCTGCTTTGTGCCACCACTTCGCCGCCTCCGTCATGTCCTTGCTCACTCCCTCGCCGTCCGCATAACACAAACCAAGAAAGAACTGAGCCTGCGCAAGCCCCTGCTCCGCTGCTTTGCGCAACCACTTCGCCGCCTCCGTCACATCCTTACTCACTCCCTCGCCGTAATGATAACACCCGCCGAGAGCAAACTGAGCCTGCGCAAGCCCCTGCTCTGCTGCTTTGCGGTACCACTTCGCCGCCTCCGTCACATCCTTACTCACACCCTCGCCAGTCCCGTAGCACCAGCCAAGAGCAACCTGAGCCATCGCATGCCCCTGCTCCGCTGCCATGCGGAACCACTTCACTGCCTCCGTCATATCCTTACTCACTCCCTCGCCGTCCGCATAACACAAACCAAGGTTAAACTGCGCCTCTGCATTCCCCTGTCCAGAGGTGCAAATGAATTCAATTAATTTCCCATCAACTGGATTCACCGCCACGATATCTGCCCGGCATGTCTCTACATCCGCGATCTTCGCCCCTGCTGCTGCGAAAGCCTCGAGGCAACGAACCGGAAGTCGTTTAAGCGTCTTCACCCGACTTCCCTCTGTGTTGGCACGGCGGTATAGTTCAATGATCTTGTCGATGTAAGGGTAATCATTCAGGCTCTCCACTCCGTCCTTGTACATCATAAAGCGATACATCAAATCCTTGCTGATCTCACTGAGCGGATTCTCTCCCATAGCGGACCTCTCAATGATTTCATATTTTTGGAGTATTTCGATTGCCTCCTCAGGAGAT
>CANRPK010000106.1 GCA_947632455.1 uncultured Bacilli bacterium | reverse complement strand
TAGATACATTGTACAATATCGATGATTTGGATAATGGGGTCTTAAATAATTTAAAATAGGAGGATTTTTAATGACTATTAAAGAAATATTTGTTGATATTATAATACCATTAATAATTAGTTTGATAAGTGGTGCTATTTCTGGCGGAATTATTGCTAATAAAAAAATTAACAATATAACGAGAGCTAATAAATATAAAAATATTATAAAGAAGACTAGTTATGAAGATGTTGGTGAAATAACATATGGCAATAAAAAATAAAAGAAATATACGAAATAAGATTAAAAATGCTACTTATGAAAATGTGGATAAAATTATATATGGTGATGAAAATTCAGTAACTATCAATTATTATTTCAATAATCAACAAGATTATGAAAAAATTTCAGAAAAAAATGATGACTATATGGAATTTTATGAAAAATACATTAAAAAGTTTGAAGAGTTAGATAATTATTCTTATCATATAATTTTTCCAAAATTTGAAGATAAAAAATATGATTTTATTAGTGATTATTTAATTTTTGGAAAAAAAATTATAGAATGGGTTTTTGGAGTAGGAGTATTTCCAAATAAAAGTTTGCATAGTTTTTATTTGAAATTGCAAAAAGAATTTAAATTTAGTGATGATGCTTTGATATGTAAAAGGTGGAAAGCAAATCTTTTATATTTTGATGGTAATTTAAAAGCAGCATCTGAAGAATATGAAAAACTTTATGATTATGCAATATCAAAAAGTGATGAACCATCTTGGTATTTGGATGATATATGCATTGATGGTAGAAACATATTTCATCAATATGAAGGAACAATTAATAAATTTACTTTTGATAACAAATTTCAAACACATTTATCTACAAATAAACATAAATTAACATATCCTGATGTTGATAGAATAAAAGCAGAAATATTTGACGATTTAGCAAAAAATGTCTTTAATAATAAAAATAAATCTAAACATACAGTAATATATGGTATTGGATTAGAGAAGTATTTTAACCAAATACAGCATTTAATTTATCTTACTATTTTTTATGGTTCAATAACTCACTTACAACTTATAAGAAAAATTATTTCTAATGTGATGTATATATATGGTGATACATTTCATTACCAAGAGTTTTATGAAGAGTGCTTAAAAATGTTATTTTTAAGTGGAGAATTTAAAAAGTATGAAAATTTATACAATAAAATAAATTTAAAATATAATTTTGTAAATTCGCAATCTTTTATAAAATTAATAATTGATAGTAAAAAGTCTTTATTAAAATTTGAAATTGATAAAAGCAATATATTTTTATTTGATATATATGGTAGATACTTTGATGACGGCTTATTTGAAGAATATTTGAATGACATTATATCGATTATAAAGGTTAAACCTAATTTCCAAATAGATTTAATAAGCAATGCTATAAAATCAATTTCTAAAAACATAAAAAGAATGAAAAATTTAGATGAAGTATTAGAAATTATCATTGAATATTTTGAAAAAGGTTATAGTAGATTTTATATTGATATTGGAAAGATTGTTAATGAAATTGATATAGAAAATTTAAACAATAATGAATTTAAAAAAATTTGTAAAATTTTAGATTATCTTATAATAAATAAGCAACATATAAATTTCCTATTAAGCGATATTATTATTAGAATAAAAAAAAGATGCCCTAAATTAAAAAAATATGATAAATATTTATATCAAAAAGGTTCGGATGAAAATATATTATATAATGTTAAAATTGCTAATAATGAATTGGAGGCGGTAAAAGATATTATTAATATTTTTAAAAAAAGACACGAAGAACAAGAAAATCATCCTAATGTGATTTCCTCATATATGACAGATTACAATATAGGCTTAAATATTTTTTCTAAAGATAACTACTTTAATAATAGACAAGTAATAATAGAAAAATATTTACCATTAGCAGAATCAATAATTACATCAAAAAACGAATGTAGTTTTGAAAAAATAAAACATATAAAATTATTATGTTATATATTACAAGTGGAAACTGATTCTAAGGTAATTGATAAAATTAAAAAAGTAATTTATGACGAAAACATTATGAAATGTAACGAAAACGAATTTGAACTAATACCCAGTAAATTAAAGAACAAAAAAGATTTAGAGATTAATATAAATATGTGTAAATCAATTTTAGGTGATTTTAAATATAAGAATTTGCTACTTTCATATATTAATATTATTCTCAAAGAAGAAACTTCTTATGAAGAAGTATTGCTGTGTTTAAATATTATTAATAATGATTTGAAAAAATATGAAGAAGAGGAACTTAATTATTTTTATATTATATTTAATATTACATATAAAAGTGATGACGTAGATGTTAGAAATTTAAGTATAATGTTTTCAAAAGTATTTATAAATACTAAATATAATGATGAAATTATTATGTTATTAAAAGAAAATGTTGATAAAATTGGATTTTTAGAGCTTAGAGGATACTTTCAATTAATTAAAAACTGTAATATAGATGAAAAAGAAAATTACATTGAGATAATAAAAGCATTAAAAAATCATTCTAATTATTATATAAAATATATATGCTTAAAATATTTATGAAATAATACTAAATAATTAAAAATATGTAAATGACAATATGACAATTGTTTGCGACACCCTCTAATACATATTGTCATCCTGTCATAAGAAAGGTAGTTGAAAAAATTTTCAACTACCTTTTCAACTACCAAAATTTTAAATTTTATTGAATTATTATGTCTAATAACTAATTTTTAAAGTTTTAAAATGAAGATAAAAGTATTTAAATAAACTTAGAAGTGCGTGAATACTAACCGCCCCCTGAAGGAGAGCAAATGCTCTCCATTTTTGTGTATTTTAATTTATAA
>CANRPK010000105.1 GCA_947632455.1 uncultured Bacilli bacterium | reverse complement strand
GTGAGAGCCGCCGCCATGAATGCCTGCCAGGGCCGGACTGATATTCCGCCCATCAGAACTATCGAGCCTCCGGAACTTGTATATAAGAAATGTGTCGGCGGAGTGATCGTCGTAGCCAAGATTCCGAAGGATGCTCAGGTGCGAGGATCTTTCGGAAACAAATGTCGGGCGAATAAGGCCGAAATCGTTCAGATTCTCGGAAACCTGTGCGGAGAGTATGTCGGAATCTCGAAATACGACCTCAGAACACTATACTATGCTGGCGACGAGGTCGTCATTGACGATTTTGATTTCAGTGATGCAGAGTGCTCTACCGGTTTCCATTTCTTCTGCACCAAGGAAGAGGCCGAGGCCTATCAATAACTTCTGGAGTGACTGGCAATGAAAAAAGACATAATAGAGCAATACACAGACCCAGAAAAAGAGTTTTTGAAAACTTTTCAATTGATGACTCAGGCGCACAATCCCTGGAACGTTTTTCGTGACTTCGTAACACTCGCCGCTTGCACCATTTCCAATGCGGTGGACAAGTCTCATTTCGAGAAGCGAGAAAAATTATATTTGTCTACGATAAAGCGCTACAACCGGGCGGACCAAGAGCGGTTCCCGCAATTGCTGGCTCACACGGTAATGGCACTTGAAAAAAATCCCCGGCAAGATTTTCTCGGAAAAGTTTTCATGATGCTCGACTTAGGCAACTCGGCTGCGGGTCAAGTTTTTACCCCGTATCATGTATGCGAACTCATGGCTGACGTCTCTATGACGGATGTTTACCAGCAGGTCGTCAAAAAAGGATATTTCATAATTAACGACCCTTGCTGTGGAGCCGGAGCCACGCTGATTGCCGGCATCAATAAAGCCAGGGATGAACTCGCCAAAGAAAACCTCAATTTCCAAAATCATGTTCTTGTAGTTGGGCAAGACATCGATATGACCGTTTTGCTCATGTGCTACATACAGGTATCTCTGCTTGGAGTAGCCGGATATTTCAAGGTCGGAAACTCTTTGACCGACCCGATGACCAGTAAAGACTCTCTGGAGAACTACTGGTACACGCCGATGTACTTCTTTCCCGTGTGGACAATGAGGCGGCTTTTGCAGAGTGGTACCGACAAAGATGAAGGCGCATATCCATGAGTGCCATTACTCTTTACGACCACCAAAAGGAAGCTTTGGCGAAAATGAAAAACGGTTGTATCCTTTGCGGCGGGGTCGGTTCGGGCAAGTCTCGAACTGGCCTCGCTTACTACTATGTAAAACAGGGAGGACTAATAGGCACTGAAAATTATATTCCGATGAAGAACCCGAAAGATCTCTACATCATTACCACGGCTCAGAAAAGAGACAAGTGCGAATGGGAAGGCGAACTTGCCCCGTTTCTACTCTCAAAGCACCCGGAATCGAATTACTACCAAAACAAGGTCATCATCGATTCATGGAACAACGTCGCAAAATACAACGACGTGAAAAACGCATTCTTTATATTTGACGAGCAAAGAGTCGTCGGGTACGGAGAATGGGCCAAAGCCTTCATCAAGATTGCCAAGGTCAATGAATGGATTCTGCTGACGGCTACACCTGGCGATACTTGGGCGGACTACATTCCGGTATTCATAGCCAACGGCTTCTACCGAAACAAGAAAGACTTTGTGGACCAGCACGTCATCTACGACTGGAGAGCCAAGTATCCGAAGATTGACCGTTATCTGGCAATCAATCGCCTGATTCGTCTTCGAAACAGCATTCTGATTACAATGGATTTCGAGCGGAAAGCCGTATCTCATCACGAAGATATTCCCGTGCATTACGATGTCACGAAGTATAGGCTCCTGACAAAGACACGTTGGAATCCCTGGGAGGAACGCCCTATAGAAAGCGCTGGAGAGCTTTGTTTGGCTATGCGCAGAATCGTTAATTCGGACGAGTCGCGCAGCGTCGCGGTCCTTGAAATCCTGGAAGACCATCCAAAAGCAATCATCTTCTATAACTTCGATTACGAGCTTGATATTTTGCGAAACCTCGGCTACTCGGAAGGAACGGAGATTGCAGAATGGAACGGCCACAAGCATCAGGAAATACCGACTGGAGACAAATGGGTGTATCTCGTGCAGTACACGGCGGGCTGCGAGGGCTGGAACTGCATCACAACTGACACGATCATTTTCTATTCGCAAAATTACTCATACAGGGTCATGGTGCAGGCGGCAGGACGAATCGACAGGATGACAACCCCGTTTCAAGACCTTCATTACTACCATCTCAAAAGTTTCTCTGGTATCGACCTCGCCATAAGCAAGGCGCTGAGCGCGAAGAAAGACTTCAATGCCGGAAACTTTGTCAGATGGTCTACGAGGTCGCTGCCGATGGCGGCTTAGCAAACTGATATTTGAAAGGAGAAAAATGTTCAACAGCTATCTGGAAAAATTGAACGATATTGCCCTGAGCGTGTCTTGGGAGAGCTTTGTTGAGCTTCAGCATGTTCAGGCGGAGCTCCAGAACGGATATACTTCTGGAACGCTGACGCATCGCGAAATGCGAGTGCTCTATGACGTGTCAACTGTTCTGATGAACAACATGCGGCAGGAGCTTCATAAAGGATTCACAGATAACACAGCCACGGAAGGAGAACCATGTCCAAATGAAGAAAAAAATCATTGCCGTTGACTTTGACGGCACACTTGTCGAGAACCGATATCCTCAAATTGGGGAAACCAAAAATGAAATTCTCGACTACTGCAAATCCCAGCAGGAAAAAGGAGCTCGAATAATCCTCTGGACAAATCGAGCCGACCAGTATCTGACAGACGCGGTCAACTGGTGCAAAGACCACGGCCTTCATCTGGATGCCGTGAATGACAATCTCGCCGAAATCATCAATTCTTTCGGCGGCAACCCCAGAAAAGTATATGC
>CANRPK010000104.1 GCA_947632455.1 uncultured Bacilli bacterium | reverse complement strand
AAAAGGCATATCGCAATTCATTCAAGCGATATGCCTTTTTGATACATATATATGTCCACATTTATAAGATATTTAGAGTGCTGAAACCCGCATAAACACTTGCTTTTTTAACGACAAAAACGCCAAAATTGACATACCCCTTATGTTTATATTCATACCCTCGAAAATGAGGTTAAAACTTTCTACACAAAAATGACTGCATAACGGTCAAAGATCGTAAAAATTGAAAATTTGACGATAGAAATGCTCCGAACGAACAACGGTTCATCGAAGCGTTTTCTATTTCAAAATCGTCGATTTTCACGGATCAAGAGCCAAGAAAAGCAGATGAAAATACCTACATCTCTTTGCTGGGAATAAGAACAAGGCAATTCAACGTATTTGCGACAAATATAAAAAATTCAGGGTTGCCCTATATGTTCATTATATAGGACAACCCTGTAAATTATATTATACCCCTTTATCAAAGCTTTCCAAGTTAATCCGTCAATACAAATTCATAACCCAAGTAAGTAATCGATTTAACATTTTCAACATCAATCAGATTGTCAAATACCCACGACTGCGCCAATCCCATGCCTTCAGCCGAGCTTCCGGCATTGTGGCGTATGCCGTTATTATCCGAATATCTTTCGGAATGTCCGTCTTTGTAATTGATTATAAAACCGGTCTTTTCCTCATAAGGTATTTGAGTCGCCGCTTCCTTTACGCCATATCCTGTGGCTGTAAAGTTAAATGTCATAGGGGATATATACAACGATTCATGAGCATTACATCCCAAAATTGATATATCGGTTTGAGCCGTAAGCTTCGGGAAATCCATAGTGTAATCCAATGGGAATGACACATTCCACTCTCCGGCGGCGACAATGCCAAACGGGGACGGATATTCGCCCGCCGCTTTCAAATCGCGCAGAGTAAGCGACATTTTGCTGCCGGGTTTAATTCCGCTTCTGTCAAAGCTAAAGCAGCACACCAACGTTATTTTATTATCATTCGGATTTCCGTCGTCAATTAAGCGGTATCCTATACCTGTATTAGCGTCAAAATCACCTATATCGCAGTGTGTTTCAAAACGATACCTCGCATAATTAAGAACCGCGTTCGGAGCGGTAAAATCCATTAACACAAACAAATTCTGCTCGTCGCCTACAACCTGTTTAACGGTAAGAGTTCCCGAAGAATTGCTGTCCATTTGGTTTACCGTATATGCACTTGACGATAAAAATTTCATTTCGACGTCATTCGTCGGCTTGAAGTACCCCGCGAAACCGCTGTCCAGCATAAAGCCGGCGGCGAATACGCCCGTCGCTCCTACCGCAAGAATAACAGCGGCAGTTAAAATCATTCTGCATAATTTCTGTTTCATATACATCGTCCTTTCCTCTCTGACAGAGTTCAGGCTGTCGTTTACCATTCTTTTTATCTTATCGCTGTCCGCCGCGAAATCATTCGTGCAAGCGGCGTTAATTCCAAGCTCTTTTAAAAGATTGCGTTTGTTTCTCACAGCCATTCCTCCTTGTCGGATAATATTTCTTTCAGCTTTTGCTTCCCGCGCAAAAGCTTTGTTTTAACGGTGGATAAATTAACGTTTGTAATTTTCGATATTTCTCTCAGCTTTTGACCGTACTTATAATACCGCACAAATATTTCATTATCAGGGTCCCCCAGTTGAGCGACCGCCTGCCAAACAAAATCATTTAAAGCATTCGGTTCGGTAAGCTCATAGGACGCTTTTGACGCATCCTGCTCGACAAGCTCTATCGACACATCATTTACTTTCTTTTGAAGTTTTTTTAACGTGCAATTCTTCGCGACAGCCGCCAGATATGAGCGAATAGTGCCTTTGTCAAGGTCTATGTTATCCGCGTTTTTCCATAGACCGATAAACACGTCCGCCGTTATTTCCTCGGTATCTTCCTTTGTAAGCCGCGAGCCCGCCGTGTTGTAAATAACCATGCCGACATACGGAGTATAAATGTCAATAGCCTGTTCCAAGGAATACCGTTGTCTTTTTTTCAGTTTTTTTAACAATTGTTCATCCGTCATTTATCCAATCCTCTTTGTATAAATCAAAAGCTTTTAATCTGTACACTTATACATATCCTTTTTTCTGCGAAAAAGTTTCATTTTATTAAAAATTTTTATGGTACGAACCGCAGTAATCGCTGCGACCCATACTGCCATAAAAGTTTTTTATTTGCCTTCTCTTTCAAGAGATATCTTGATAACAATCGTTTCAGTATCGACTTTATTCCATATCGAATGTGATATCATGCAATCAACGAAAAGCGACTCGTTCACTATCACATTTTCATAAAATGTGCAATCCATATATTTATCAATCTTTTGATTGCACATCAAGAAAATCCGTTGGAATAATTTTCCTCTTTATCGCATTATCCTGCGTTTCGCTCGCCTGTTCCACAATCATCAATCTCGAATAATACGCAAGCGTTTTATCTTTCCAATCCGCGTACCGCTCTGTTGAGTAATTCTCTCTTGCGCCCGCCCAGTCCTCAAGGAACAGGCACATATCGGCGTTGAGATCGGTTTTTGCTTTTCCGTCAAATTTTATGGAGCACTCCCAATTATCATCTCTCGGCGGACGCTTTACATCAATATCAAATTTAAGCCCCGCGACCTTTTCAAGCTCAAACAGCATTACCGCGACATCGGCAAACGTGGTTATCTGCGGTTTCACCGTTTCTGTTTTGTAGCCGAGCAAATAAGTAGTTGTCGTATCAAGCGCCTTTGCAAGCTCGTTCAGCATACTGATTGAAATTTCAATCTCGCCGTTTTCGTACTTTTGTATTGTACGAAGCGACTTTCCGAGCGCGTTCGCAAGCTCCGTCTGGTTATACCCTTTTTCCTTCCGCGCCTTTCTGACGCGCTGACCGATTGTTGTTTCTTCGTTATTCATCTTTG
>CANRPK010000103.1 GCA_947632455.1 uncultured Bacilli bacterium | reverse complement strand
ATAATTATAATTCATTTTTTAACCATTCTAATAAATCTTTTTCCTTATTTTTACTATATTTTCTTTTAATCTTAATAGATTGAGAATTTTTATCTATTGCTTCTTCCAATTTTTTAGGATTTGCTTTTGCATAAATTTCTGTCGATTTAATTGATGAATGTCCAAGTAACTTTTCTATAGTTGTTAATGGTACTCCAGCATCTAATAAATGCATTGCCTTACTATGTCTGAAAATATGAGGTGTAACAGTTATTTTAAATTTTGTATCATCTATTTTTCTAATTCTATTTACATATTTTTGAATAATATAATTAATTCCCCATCTAGTATATTGAATATTTTTTTGATTTTTAAACAAATAATCTTGATGATTAATTTTATAAATGTTAATATATTTTTGTAGTATTTGTGCGACATCAATTGATATAGGAACTATACGTGATTTATTTCCTTTTCCATTAATAATCTTTATGGTTGAATGGTTAGATATTTCTATATCTTCTAATTTTAAATTACATAGTTCACTAACTCGTATCGCACTTTCATAAAGAAGAGTTAAGATTGCAAGTTCTTTCAACTCTTTTTTATTTTGTGAATTGGGAATAGAAAATAATAATTTTATTTCGTCTACAGATAAATATTCTATTAATGTTTCGACTTTTCTTAATGGTTTTATATTTCTTAATCTTGAATATAAATTTATTAATTCTACATCATGAATAGATACAAATTGAAAAAAACACTTAACTGCAGTTATTCTATTATTTACAGTATTAGATGTATTTTTTTCATCATTTAATAACCAATTAATAAATTCTTCAATTAACTCAATATTAAACATGTCTAATGTAATATTATTTGATCTAATGTTTTTCTTTTGTTCGAAAAATTTAAATAATTTTATAAAGCTATATTTATAAGTTGTTATAGTTTGTGAGGATAATTTTCTAGTTTCTAATAAATAAACTTGAAAAAACTCTTTTAAATAGTATGAAAAATCTTTATTCACAATCAACACCATCCTTTATTTTTGGATATAAGTCTGGATGTTGTATTTTCATAATGTCGATAATTTCTTGTTTCATTTTATCAGTCATATGTAGATAATATTCTGTTGATGAAATATTGGAATGTCCCATAAATTTTTCTAAATATAATAAAGCTTCTTCTGGCTCAATGTTTTTCTTTACCAATTTATCAAAAGCTATTACTGAAAAAGAATGTCTTAAATCATGTAGTCTAATAGAATCAGTTTTAATATCCATCCTTTTTACAATATTTTTAAATACTAATAATGCATTTTGTTTTGTTGTTGTGAAAATATAGTCATCATCATTAAAATTCATTATTTTGAAATATTTAATTATTACTTTCTTCATTGATTTTGAAAAATATATTTTTCTACTAATATTTTCTTTCGATAATATAATATTAATTGAATTATCATCTAAATCAATATTATTATATTTAATATTTAATGCCTCTGAAATACGTAATCCTGTTGAATATAATAATCTAAATAATACTGGATATTCATAAGAAAATTTATGATTTCCATATTTTCTTTTATCAATGGCTAACAATATTTTTTTCATTTCCTCTTCAGTATATATGTGTGGCTGAAATAAACTATTATTATCAAAGTTTATTTCTTCATAAAATATATTGGTATTACCAAATCTAATTAAAAATTTACAAAATTTTAACATTATCAGGTATCTTTCATGTGTATTTATTGTAGAACTTTTAAAATTATAAATATAATTATTAAAATCTTCTTCTGTTATGTTTTTGTTTTTTTTATTAACAGATAAAAAGTAATTATCTAAATCATACAAATACAATTTATTACTATGTTTAAAATTCATCGCCTTTTCATATAAAATTATATCTTTTATATCATTCTTAAATACACTTTTATATTTTATTTCCATTCGGGTACCTCCATAGGAAGCATCATAAGTTTTTGTTTATCATAAGAAATATAAATGTTAATTGTATTATCAGTTTTAGAATGACCTAAAATTTTGGAGATTACATTTATATCAACATGTTTCTCAAGTAAATTAGTGGCTATACTATGTCTAAAAGAATGACATCCATATTTACGATTTCTGATATCTATACCAGATTTTTCTACTATTCTATTAACAATGACACTTAAATATTCTGATGCATATAAAGAACCATCATCTTTTATAAATACAAAATCATTATTAACATTTGGTCTAGCATTTTTCAGATAATCAAGTAAAGAAAATTTAACCATTTTAGGCATTGGTAAAACTGATAATATATCTGTTTTATTTTGATAAAATTTTATTAAATTGTTATCCCAATCAATATTTTCATACTTCAAAGTTCTGACATCATCTCTTCTTATTCCTAGATAAGCGAATAACGATACAATAGCAAAATTTCTTTTACCAATATTATCTTTTGTAGATATAGAATTTAAAATTTGGGAAATTTCTTTATTTGTATAATATGATATTATACTAGAATTTATTGGCTGTCTTAATTTGGGAAATACCATTTCACCATTAAAGGTTATTTTCTTATTATCATATAACCAATTCAGAAAATATTTCAAACACTGACTTCTATCATAAATAGTTCTCAATGAAAACTGCTTGTTCATATAATTCACATAATTGTAAGCAGACTCTAATGTCACTTTTGTATGATTGTTATTTTCTAAATATCTAAAGTAATAAATCAAAGACTTTATTTCCCATTCTTGAGTATATTGATTTTTATTAGATTTAGATAAAAAAGCAATATATTCATCAAATAAAGTATTTAACCATCTTTTATGATTTTCTCCTTTCCATAAACTTATTTTTGTTTGTACACTCATAATTTTATCATCACCTTTCTGTATATATGCGTATACAGAATAATTATAAATGTATTAAAAATTAAAATAAATAGTC
>CANRPK010000102.1 GCA_947632455.1 uncultured Bacilli bacterium | reverse complement strand
CCAAGGAAATCCTGATTCGGGTTATCTTCCAAGGCCATTGTCACTATCCCGAATATCTCTGCCGGAATATCCACGCCGCCCAGCTCCTTGATTGCCCTTTTGTACTGTTCCTCGCGCCTCGCAAATGCCTCTTCCCTGCGGTCAACTGCGTTGCAAATACTGCAAGCCATCACCGTCATTAGGTCTTCCCATACCTGCCATGCACTCCGCGAATAAGTGAGCCTATCAAACAGCTTCATAAATTCTTTTTCTCTGTCCTGCAAATTACCGATGTGCTTTACCCTGGCCATCCCGATACCACCTCCTAACTCAGCCGATAATTCAGTTCTTTGCCCTGCAGCTGAATAATATTTCCCCGGCACATTTCAATCAGCCGGCTCCCAATCGCCTCGTCAAATGCCAGAAGATCGTTTGGGGATTTCTCTGTGCTGACAATGATTGGCATATTGTTCATGTAGCGGTAATTCACGATGTCGTACATGATATTGATATCTGTATCCGTCAACCTCCCTTTCAGCAGATCGTCTATGTAAAGCACCCTTGCGGATGTGTACCGGTTCAGTTCCCGGTTATAAACTACCTCGTCAATGATGTTCTGCTTGATCTTCGTGACTGCATTCCGGTACGCCATATATATCACCGCTACGCCGTTCTTCATCAAAGCCCCGCAAATCGCCGTACCCAAGTGAGTTTTTCCTGCTCCCGGCTGTCCGGTAAACAAAATGGAATTATATCTCTCATGCTCCGTCTGTACGAAATTCTCCACATACTGCCTCGCTTTGGTCTTCGCATTTAGGAGCTGCGGATTGCCCCTTGCTGCAAAATTATCAAAGGTCTTTTTCTGGAACTCTGCAGATATTCCGCTGCGTTTCATCATGTCGTTTGCTTGCCGGATAGCAAAGCATTCGCACCTACGAGCAGTCTCATGACCGTTTTCGTCCGTATGATAGATAAAACCTGTGTCCCTGCACTTCGGGCACTCATACTGAATGGGCGGCGGATCGCTGGATAAATGCTCGCGCCTTATTCTTTCCAAAAAGGCTTCCCACTCATCAGCCATTCAGATCACCCCGACTTTCGCTCGCAAGACGGTCCAAAACCTCTTGGCTGTACCCACTCTCTGATTGCCTCTGCTTATAAGAGCCATTGTCAGCCGATCTTCGGTATCCCTTGTCCTGCTCCCTTGAAAGCCAAGAATTGACGAACCTGGTAATCCCTCTGCGCGTCTTCCTCTTTTGGCGATTCGATATGCACCAACCACGCATCACGTTGAATTGTTGCTTCACATCCACATTCGGGTAAAGTCTTACGTATTCTGCGAATAATGCTTCCGTTGGCCTCCATTCCGATCCGTCATTAAGGATCAGCGCTTCTACATCTGCTTCCGGTTCGGAGGTCTGCTTGCCAGAGCTCCGAGCATAAGTATTTATATTTTCTTCACCTCTACTCTCTATACTCTTATCTCTAATCTCTGGTGGTTGATTGTCGGACGGTTGGGCGGACATTTGTCCGCCACATGTCTCCCCATTTGTCACACCGCAATCCGCTAAAAGCCTTGATTTTTCTGCATTTATTAAATTTCTGTATGCCCTTTTTCGATCCCCTTCGTTAGAGCTCTGACCGATAAAATTTTGGATGTCCGACATATAAATTGCGCCATTATCCAAGATTTCAATGAAGCCCATCTGTTCCAGAACCTTGATTGCCTTTTCCACCGTCCCAACCTGGTGATTGGTAACGGTGGCTATCATTTCCGGCGTGTATGGGATAACATTCCTATACATCAGGCGCCCGTTTTGTCGCAGGCTGCTCAGATACAGCTTCAGCAATATGTCGCTGTACATATACCCGTCCTTCATGGCCTGAAGCAGCTTCATGTCATCAGAGTCGAAGAAGTTTTCTTTCAGCTTGAGGTAGTAGTATTTCTTGCTATCTGCCATATGAAACCTCCTAATAGATTACTTTGCTGCCATGTTCTGTCTTAACCACGTCAAGATTCTGCGGGAACCGGGCTTTCATGGTAGGGTCGTGTGTTATCGCCATGATTTTGATGTTGCTGTACCGGCTCTGTATGGTTTCCAATGCGTCACAATATGCCTGTATCCCATCCCCGTCCAAGAACGGCGGCTCGTCGATAAAAAGCATCCCAAGCTGGATCCCGGCAGATGATGATTTGATTTCCGCAAGTGCAAGGATCACGGACAGGGAAGATTTTACTTTCTCCCCGCCTGACTTCGACAGATAAGGAAGAACCGATTTCCCATATTCTTCGATGAATATGTCCAGGGAAACCTTTTCCTTTCCGTTCTTCTGCAATCTCTCCAGCCGGAACTCCACGCCCATTTTCCCGCCGGTCATCTGCCCCAGTATGGTGTTTGATGTAGCCGTCAACTGCGGTATAATGGAGCGAATGATCTGGTGCGGAACACCACTCTGGCTAAATGCAGTCCTCAATGTGTCATAATCCGCTGTTTCCTTGGCGTATTCCGCCTGCTTCTCCCGTATGCTGATAATCTCCCTTTTCAGCTTAGCTATCTGCTCCGACTTCTGCTGCAATGCACCAAGCTTCATCTGTGTATCCCGGACCAGTCCGTTGATGGCTTCCACATCAGCATCCAGACTTCCAACTATCTCGGTCAGCTTTTCCATGTCGCTCATCGCCAGAATTTCTTTATCTGCCTCTGCCTGTTTCTCGGCAATCTCGGCATTGATATTTTCCAATTCGCCGACAAGCTCCAATATCCTAGATGCGGCCGTGCTCTTTCTTTCCTCCGCCACCGCCAACTGCTTTTCTTTATCAAGCCAGGGCTTCAGGCCGAGGATAGTGTTTTGCACAAGTGCGTGTTCCTCATGGGCTTTTGCGTACTTATCCCGTTCCTGCTCTGCCTCAGTGCCCTTTATTTTGACCTCAGCAAGCCTTTTTTCCGCTTCGAGTATGTTTGACTGCAG
>CANRPK010000101.1 GCA_947632455.1 uncultured Bacilli bacterium | reverse complement strand
TGGCCGAATCTGAGCACTTATTTCAAGTATCCCCAGGAGGTCCGGCGGCTGATCTATACCACCAACGCCATAGAGGGGTTCAACCGGCAGCTGCGGAAGGTGACGAAAGCCAAATCGGTCTTTCCCACGGACGACAGTCTGCTGAAGATGCTCTATCTGGCGATGATGGATATCACCAAAAAGTGGACGGGCCGGCGGCAGGACTGGAGCGTGATCCACGCCCAGCTGGCGGTGTACTTCGCGGACCGGATGCCGGACTGAGCCGGCGGGACCTTGACATGCGGCGCTTTCGCCGCTAATATGACGCCAAAGGGAGCGGCTTCCCTCCGCTCCCTTTGAGTTTTCGCTTTATTTTCACCTTTAAGATGTTTACACAAAATCTTGGACTGTCCCTTGATGGGTTTTTAGTGGTGTTCATTTTTTCAGTATATAAGTGGTCACTGCTTCAATAATTGCTCCAATAGCAACGCCAAATGCATAACCAATTCTCTCAAAAAAGCTACTTAAAAAACTTCTAAGGGATACTTCAGAAAGAGACTCCCTTCTTTTTTGAGCGGCTTCCTGCGCAGCAATTTCTTCTGCACAAACTTTGCAACAAGCAAGAACTTCTGATAATGCTGTACGAACATCTGTTGCTTCAAATGCACTGCCGCAAGTACAGTAATACGTTGAATCCCAAGCGTTCCAATGCTTAGTACATTTGTCACAATAGACTTCGTCTGTAGTTACTTCAACATACATCCGCCCGCCGCAGTTTCTGTGAAATGATTGGGAAGAAGCTTGTCCACATGATTTACATTTTGGGAAAGGTAGAGGTATTCTCATTGTTGCCTCCTTCTATATGCTTTTTTTCTCGCTCGCTCTCTCCCGGCTTCAAACCCTTTTTGAAAGCTGTATCCCATGTCTAAAGTAAACTCATAAATATTCTGGATATGATATCCAAGTTTTGAAGCGAGTTCTTCAATTGCCTTACAAAGCCAATCCCTGAAAGATACATCGCTTAGTTCATCCCTTTTGCGAATAGCTTCTGCTCTCTCTGAAATTTCTTCATAGATTGCTTGAAACTCAGGACTATGGATTGTGATTTCTTTATCCAAAAGTAAGAACCTCCTTTATGGAAGTTTATTTGATATCTGCTTTCATTGCTTTTATGAGTTCCAAATGCTCAGGATCAATTAGTTCTGTATAATCTGCAACATCTGCAAGTTCACTCAACACCCACTTTATATCGTTTGGCATTACACTGACCATTTCCGTCATGAGCTGATCCAGATGATATCTCCTTTTTGCACTATAGCTGATAATCGGACCATTCCATGAAGGCAAAACTTCTTTTACACGTTCCCGGACATATGACTCAAAACCATTGAGGTTCAGTTTTTGCTCTGCACTCGGAATGTTAAATTCTTCATTCCAAGCACTCTCTCCAGGGGCAATCGTGTCAGCTTTATTAATTGCAAATAACATTTTTTCCGTAAAACTTGGTCCAATTCGATCAATAAGCGTAAGGATTGCATTTTGCATTGGCGTCATAGCCCTATCTCCCGCATGGAAAGCCCAGATAATGACGTCTACTTTAGGCAGAATATCCGCATATACATCATAATGTAAACAATCTTTAGCGATAGATTCCCCCAATCCAGGCATGTCATAAATATTTATAATGCCTTTCTTTCCCGTATAGGGTTCGATATCGCCTGTGAACTGCTTTGCATCCTGTGTGCAGGCACGCACATCACTTGTCATTTGTCCAGCGTTGAAAAGTGCGTTAAGTGTAGACGATTTACCAACTCCAGTGAAACCGATTATTGCAATCGTCGGGGGCGCAACATTGTCTAACCGCTCTTGGAGTTGCTGCCCAAACTTGTCAATGTCCTCAGCTTTCATGCCATTTTGGGCAAGAAATTTCTTGATATCTTCGATTAGTTTTCTAGGATTTATGGCCATAATGATTCCCCCTTCAAAATAGAAAAGATTCCAAAATAATTATAAAACATTTTCCACCTGTTTTCAACTGGTTTTGACAAGACTGATTGGGCTAATTCAAGTAATATCAAGGATTTTGTGCAGAATTTGCAACAGTTCCTGGTAGGAAAGCTTTAACTGCAATATCTGCGAGGTCCTCCATGGCTTCCAGGTGCTTCACGTTCATGTAATTCTTATTGTCCCCTTGTGTGCAGGCAACATGGCGCAGGCGTGCACAGACAAGCATGAGAGGTGATTTCCCATCCGGGAAGCAGCCAATACTACTCTCGTCCCCCGGCGGATCTTACGGTTGAGCCGCTCCAAGGCGTTCTTCGTTCGGATGCATGTCCAATGCTCGGAGGGGAAGTCGGCCGTGGGCGAAGTATCCCAAGGCCCAAATACCGGCGCTGTACCGTTCACTTTTAACGGAGTGTTTTCTCTATAATTCCCAGATCAAAGATGACGGCAGGGGCCAGGATGCTCAAGGCGATCCATACTCAGGAGAGCGAGGCCGACTGCCGAAAGAAGGCGAAAGAGGTGGCAGAAACGCTCCGAGCCATGCCGGTGCTTGAGGCAGCCAAGAAGATAGAAGAGAGCGTGGAGGAAACGTTGATCACGGCCTCCAATATCCCCAGGAAGTTGTCGCCAATAATGAGGTTCACACCGTCCAGTCCGCGGCCGCGGAGCCTCCGGGTGAAACTTGCCCAGCTGGATTTGTTCTCTTTCATCCACTTGGCAGCTCCCAGAACTTCACGGCAACCGTCTTCATTGACTGCACGACTAGAATGGCTAGATCCTTACACTCTCAGCCCAAGTTTCGGCGTAGGTAGATACCATCCACGCAGATATACGAATACTTCCCGCCCTGCAGCAGGCGATTCTGCCAGACCTCAAGGCGCATATATGCTTTCTTATTCAGTTCGCTGATGTGGACGGCGAGGCCTTCGTTCCCCAAAGGGCTTCCGTTATATCCTCCACCCGGCGTACAG
>CANRPK010000100.1 GCA_947632455.1 uncultured Bacilli bacterium | reverse complement strand
ATATTTGTTCGAAGCGGTCAGATGAAGGGAGACCCGACAGAGCGGTGCGCAGAATCCCGCTTGTACTTCCGAAATCGAATGGAGATGGTTGAGCAGGCCGCTCATGCCGCCGATCCAGACCTTGCATCTTATATTTTGAGGGCTGTCACGGAAGGCCTCCCGTTCGAAACACTCAAGATGCAATGTGGTATCCCGTGTTGCAGAGATGTCTACTACGATCGGTACAGACGTTTCTTCTGGCTTCTCAATGATATTCGCGAATGAACCACAAGATTGAGCCGTGTAACAGCGGCTCTTTCTTTTTATTTCGCAGAATTTACACTCCATTTTATGGAAAGGAGGCTTGTGTAATATGCTGACTTACAAGCAACTTGAAGCCAGCAGAGAGGCACGGCTTTGGATAGGACAAGTAATCGTCCCGGCAATCGGAGTAACGGCGGCGGTATTTTCCAATCCACAAGTTCGCCAAACTGCGGCTGATAAAATCAACAGCATCAAGCGCAAACTCAAAAGCAAGAAAAGAAACTATATACAAGTCAAGTGACAAACGGAGGAAGGTCGCGTAGCAGCGACTTTTCCTCTTATTTTTTATGGAAGGAGTTGAGCGCGACATAAACATACCGAAAAACGAGACCGTTTGGGAGCGTATATTTGACGATCACGAAAACCTGCGCTTTGTTGTTATCAGCAGCTCGACTGTAAGAGACTGGTACTATCTTTATGAGGTTTCGCAATCCGGAACGTTGACCAAAATTGGAAAAGCCAAAACTCCGCCGGAGCTTAAATCCAAGTTCTCTGTGGAAAAAAAGGCTTAGAAGCAAAGATTCCATACGCAGGTGACCAAAAACAATGCTAAATTTGTATTTGGAAAAATCCCCGGGTGGAAAAATTCTTAAAATGTTTGAGGAGGCAGTATGATATATTTTTGGATTGGCCTTGTCGTCGGGCTTGCGATTGCTTCGATTGCCTCGTGCATCATGCGGAGACGTTCTTGTGCCGGGACCCTTCGTGTCGACCGCTCTGACCCAGATGACGGCCATTATTTGTTTTTGGAACTCCAGAATATGTCCGACGTAGTTAATCGGAGGTACGTGACCTTTCGAGTTCGTATTGAAGATTTCTTACCGCATAAATAACATTTCCTATTATGGAGTCTAAACTCAACTTTGAAAGGAGAAAAACAAATGGACGAAAATGAGATTCAAGGAATGTTGGATGAGGCTCTTAAGAATGAGCTTCAAAAACTGAACAATCGTAACCTCGATGACGATGAGATTACAACGGTCATTGCAAGAATTCGGAATCTTCACGAACTTCATGTCGAAGAGCTCAAGGCTCAAAACGAGGTCGAGGATAAGGCGTTACGCCGCAACATGGAAGTTGATGTCCATGATAACGACGAGCGTTTCAGATTACGGCAGGAAAGGAGCGAGAAGCTCGACAGATGGTTGAAGCTTGGAATGGGGATTTTGGAGCTTGGATTACCGTTAGCATTCTACGGTGCGTGGATGAAGATGGGGTTCGAGTTTGAGGAGAATGGAGCAATAGTCTCTGGCACGTTCAAGAATCTGATCAAGTTCTTCAAACCAACCAAGAAAGCTTGAGACACCAAACGAAGAGGCCGCTATAAAAACGCGGTCTTTTCGTTTTCTTCCGCTTATTTTACAGCCTCTTTATGGGATGAAAAGAGCTCTTATTTATCTCGACTTAATTCCGGAAGTGGTGTATAATAAAAATACACGCTTCCAAGATTAACAAGGAGGTAATGACAAGTGAGCAAGAAAGGTAAGAAGATTATTAAGCCGGCAGGCAGCGAGCTTATGGATTATTTGAATCGAGGCTATGCTATCTGCAACAAGTGCGGAGCGGTCATGGATCGCAAAGAAGATCCCGAAGGTGGATGTGATATTTACGCCTGCCCATCATGTGGATGGGAAATTGATGAGTTAGAGTATGAGTACGAGGATGGTGACCCGATGGAGTTCGCGTACGATGAAAGAGGCAAAGAGCACCTGGTCTTCAAGACCGATATGCCGCCCGCTGGTTGCAGAGCTTGCGGCGGTCCGTACCCTTATTGCAAAGAGGACTGTAAAATGTTCGACGACTAATCATTATCAACGAGGGAGGGTCCCGGGAAACCGGGGCTCTTTCTCTTTCGCACATTTCACAGGTTCTTTTATGGAAACTAATTTATAGGAGGAATTGTCATGGATATTACGAAAAGAGTAGCAACATTGAGATTCAAATATCACGCAAATATGCTCGATGTCTGCAATGTGCTGAACCAAATCGGCATTTTGAAAGATGAAAAAGCTGAACTCGTGATGAAGAACCACACCATGCTGTGCTTTGATTGTTTGGAAAGACTCGGCTATCCGATAAAAGCGGTATTCGAGAAGGAGGAGCCCTAAACAAGGGCTCTTTCTTTTTTAGGAAGTAGGAATATTATGAGGTACCACTTTGAAAAGCCCTCCATTTATTTGTCGATGTATGGGGAACGTCATAGGTGTAACCACCCTGTTTATAATGTCTGTACTCTTTTCAGAATTGGCGAAAAAGGTTTGGCCGTTATTCAGCAGAGGTTCGATGAAACCAGGAAGTTTACATACTGGACAGAGGTTGATTCGTGGCTTACGGACGCTTTATATTTGCATCCAGACTTTAAGAAATTCTTTGACGAACGGGCAAAGCCTTGTGCGGACGGCATCTACCCTACTGTGACAATCCGGCAAATCATGTGGGCGTTAAAAATGAAACCTTTGCCGAAGCAACGTTGGGAAACGGTGTTTGACCGGCGAGATATTTGATTCGCAAGAATCGCAAGCTCCTTTATGGAAAACCCTAAAATTTACGAATTGGAAAGGTATGGTTCATTCTTGAGGTTATCGGCCTGGCGATTTTCGGAGCTTTTGCGCTCTGGTCCGCCGGCTATACCTGGGGCGAAAGCCATTTCGATCCGGAGGTC
>CANRPK010000099.1 GCA_947632455.1 uncultured Bacilli bacterium | reverse complement strand
GAAGCTCCTGATGCTGGACGATGATATGAAGCTGGAGGCACTCCCACAGACCAACAATATCAAGTCCATAGTGACACTGGAGGATAAGACGGATTTGGAGCGCAAGGGCAGGCAGAGCGAGCAGGGGTATCTGTGTGTAAGGTTTATCTGTTTTGGGAATGGCAACCTTGGTTCGCTGTATGACCGTTCCTACGGCTTTTTCCGCAGGCAGATAGTCCTCACTGTAAAAGAGCGTGAGCCGGGCAGGGAAGATGATCCGTTCCTCGGCGAAAAGCTGATTGCTGAAGCGGAGGGCATACTCTTATGGTGTCTTGAGGGGCTTCACAGGCTGGTCGGCAACAATTTCTGTTTCACCATAAGCAAACGGGCGGAGGACAACCTCACAAAAGCCATGCAGGATGGGAATAACATTATCGTATTCATGCAGTCAGAAGGCTATATAAGGCTTGAGAAAGGCACACACGCCACTTCCAAGCAGCTTTACGGGGCATACAGCCAGTGGTGCGATGAAAACCTTGAAAAGCCGTTAGGGGAGCGCAGCTTTTCCAACTTCCTGCGGCAGAACGAGGACAAGTACGGGCTGACCTACACCAACAATATCGCAGTCGGAACAGGAAAGACCGCAAGGGGATTTAAGGGAATCCATGTAAAGGTGCGGACAGAGGAAAGGCATTAAGACGCAACTGACGCTTAGACGTGTAAATCCCCAAATCCTTTTTATATATACATACGCTTATAGGGAACTTCCCCATTATATATATAAATATTTTTTAAATTTAAAATAGAAAAAGAAGTGTCTTAGCGTATAGGGGCAGGAAATACAAGGGTTCAGGGGTATTTGGGGAGCGTCTTGAAAGCGTCCTTTTGATATGTCTGATGCCCGGCAGGGAAAATATGCTGCGTTATCCGGCGTTCATCATGGGGCGGTAGACGCAATATACGCATAGACGTGCAAAATCTGAAATCCTTTATATATATACATACGCTCATGTGGAACTTCCCTATTATATATATAAATATTTTTTAAATTTAAAATAGCAAAAGAAGTGTCTTAGCGTATAAGGGCAGGAAATACAAGGGTTCGGGGGCATTTTGGAAACGTCTGGAAAGCGTCCTTTCAAAGTGTCTGTTACATGGCAGAGGGATTTTGCACCCTGTCCGGCATTAGAACCGGCAGGGAAAAGACACATAAATATCTGATTTTGAGGAGGAAAATTCCTCTGCTCCTGCATGGGCAGTCGCATTTTCCTTTGGAAAACGAGGAGGAATATCATTTGAATAAAACAAGGCTGGTAGTTACAAGGGTATTTGACAGCAAGCGCACTCCGCAGGATGCGTTCATAAGGGCGATATTAAATTCAAACAATGCGGATAAAGGCTTGCAGATGCCGGGAAATGACGGTATAATAGAAAGCGAAGAACCACTTTGCAGTTCACCAGCTTCTTCCGTGAAAGGAGAAGCGAATGGGTAGGACTACATATAAGACAGCACCAAAAGCAGGGCTGTACACAAGATTGTCTGTTGATGACGGCATCACAGACAGGGAAAGCAATTCCATAACAAGCCAAAAACAGATGCTCATGCAGTACGCACAGTACCACGGGATAGAGGTCGTGGAAACCTATGTTGACGACGGTTGGAGCGGTACGAATTTTGAAAGACCAGATTTTAAGCGTATGATAGAGGACATTGAAAGCGGGAAAATCAACACGGTCATCACAAAAGACCTTTCCCGTCTTGGGCGTGATTATTTACAGACGGGTTACTATACGGAGGTATATTTCCCCGGAAAGAAAGTCCGCTATGTCGCAATCAGTGACGGTATCGACACATCTATGGGATATAATGAGATGGCTCCGTTCAAGAACCTGTTCAACGACTTCTACGCAAGGGATATTTCAAAGAAAATCCGAAGCACCATGACCACAAAGGCGAGGGCGGGCATCTACCACAGCACAGTGCCGCCGTTCGGCTACCGCAAATCGCCGGAGGACAGCCACAAGCTGATACCTGATGCGGAAACCGCACCGATTGTAAGGCGTATGTATGAGCTTGCGGTGCAGGGCAAAGGCTACAAGGCAATCGGCAACGTGCTGAAAAAGGAGCGCATACCGATACCCGCTTACTGGCATCATGTACGGGGCGAGAGGACATGGGTAAACTTCAAGGGCGAGGGCGACATATCCAACTACATCTGGAACGAAACAACGATAAAATGGATACTCTCGCATGAGGTCTACATTGGAAGCCTTGTGGCGCAGAAACAGTCAAAGCTGTTCAAGGTCGGCAAAAACTATGTGAAGCCTAAAGACGAGTGGGTTGTGGTAAAGGACATATTTGAGCCGATTATTGACATTGAACTGTGGGAGCGTGTGCAGGAAGTCAATGGGAAGCGCAGGCGTATGTGCAAGGCAAAAAGAGAACCGAGCATTTTCTCCGGTATTGCCTACTGCCCTGACTGCGGCAGGCGGATAACATTCTTCCCTGAAAAGACAAGCAAAAACAGCGGCAGGCAGACGTATTACGGTTCATGCGCCGCTTACAGGAAAGACGGACCGGATGCGTGTACGCCGCACCGCATTAAAGAGCAGGACTTGTATGATATAGTCCTCAAAGACATCAGGGAATGGGCGGCGATGGCACTTGCGGACGAGCAGGCAGTCCTTGACAGGGTTATGGAACAGCAGCAGATGAACAGCACCATTGATTATGGCTTGATTGAGGGGAAAAAGCGAACCATAGGGAAACGGCTTGGGGAAATTGATAAAGTCATAAGCAGGCTGTATGAGGATTATGCACTCGGCAGGCTTGCGGGGACGAGCATAGACAACCTCATGCCAAAGTACCAGAGGGAGCAGGCGGAACTCAAAAAGCAGCTATCCGAATTGCAGGAACAGTCGGCAGAGCATGACAGCACAGAGCAGAATGCGGAAAAGTGGATAAGCCTGATCCGGCAGTACAGTGACCTGCA
>CANRPK010000098.1 GCA_947632455.1 uncultured Bacilli bacterium | reverse complement strand
AAAATCCAGCCGATAGCGGTAAACTTATGCTGACCATAAACAGACAGCCAATTGGAGAGTGGTTCAAAGAGCAGTTTGATAAGTTACGGCAAAGTTTACGAATATCAGCAGAAGAACCAAGAAAAAGCAGGGGATTCAAATTATAATTGTTTAAATCAGAAAATAAAAGTGCAATTCTGATTGTTTATGAATTGCACTTTTATTTCCTACGTATAAACATAGTAGATATAACACATAACAACACTTCTAAAAATACAATTCATCATCCGTTCGATAGCCTGCCACATAAAACAAACCACAATTTTTACATTGCAATGTAAACTCCCAATCCCATTTAGGGAAGCTACAATAAGACGATTCCAACAAACCGCCACATTGACAACAATATTTATTTTCTGAAACAAAATTTAATTGAATCGGAGAATTTTTACAGTATTTAATAATTCCTCTTTGAGATAATTCCCAAAAACATTCTGCCGTAGCTCTTACGTCATACAAGGAATTATGCATATTATCAAAATCTTTGTGAAATAAGTAATTGTACAATTCCTTTAAAGAAGGGTATTTGTACTTTCTATCAGCCATATTACTTTCAATTTTACACACATCTACAGTAGCTTTCATCGTACAAATAATACATATTCCATAAAACAGTAGATTTATATCATCCTTTGACAACTCTGTATAACGCAAGAGCTCACATTTAAGAACATTTATATCAAAATCCGCATTATGAACTACTATATAATGAACAGCTTTTAGCTGCTCCACGAAATATCTATAAAAATCTCGTCTATCCCATCCTTCTTCTTGTGCCCTATCATTAGTAATTCCATGAATAGAAACAGAAGCATCAGGAATTGTGAAGCAATCTGGTTTCAATATATAATCAGACTCCTTCAATATATCATTATCATAACCTGAAAAGATTTGATAACTTATTTGAACTACGTACGGCCAGTTATCTATATTATCAAAAGACACGTTCAAATCTTGTGCCAGTCCTGTTGTTTCAATATCCAAAACAAGGATTACTGTCTGATATAAATCATAGCGTCTAACACTAGGTCCTATATTTGTCACTTTACAATGGATTATTTCTTCATAATTTAATGCTGTATTATAGCCAAATTCTTGCAAAGATGATAATAAGACCAAAGAAGATATCGTCTGTGGATCATTTTGAGGTAATCCACCAATAAAATTATAATTGAAACCATATCCAGACAAAGAAGGTGGCATTATTACATGACATTTCCATCTCAATTCTATTCGTTTAAAAACGTCTTTATATTTTTCATTTGGCTCAAAAACAATAAAACCTGCATTTTTAAAAAGCTTCTCTGCGTGGCTATTCATTAGTAAGTTAGAAGGCAATTCTTCCACCTTTATCCAAACATGAAAACCATTATTACTTCCAGTACTAATAACCCAATCATATATGCCTTTAATGCCCAAAGATAATAAGACTTGTTTTACAAATTCAGTAGAAGAACAGCCATCAATATCAATGCACCTATACGAATTAGCACCAGAAAGGACACCAATACCTGTCGCGGAATTCCAAAAATAAGATTTCCATTCAATATTATTGTAACAATTCGTTATGTGTTTTCTTTTTCTAAAATAAGTAATAGGTCTTTTAAATTGTTGAACAAAATCATATTGTGACAATGCAAAGTCTGTATTTTCTGTTTTTATCAAATCCAGTTCATCTAAATGAAGTATTTGATAGCTTATCTTATTTGCAACTACATCTTTATATTCACAAATAACCGCATCAGTCCACCAATCCCAATCTTCAAACTTATTAGCCTTTATACGGGCAGAATTTCTAAAACAGAAATAATTACTAAACGGTAAAGCCGTAGCAACACTATCAGTTTCATCATCCATACCACTTGACAAATTAATTGCCTCGTAAATTCTATTTACACCATTTTTAACTATATCAATTTTAAATATAGGTGAACAGTCTTTTTGACATTCAAATATCGCCCAAAGTATATTCTCCTTCAATCCAAGACTAATGTTATATATCTCATTATCATAATATTTACAGAAGTTTTGAAATGTAAACACACGCAAAACACCCTTATTTCCAAAATATCCATTTATGAATGTAACTTGAAATCCCATTGACTTATAAAAATGAGAATACAACGAGAATTTGTCTCTATTACAAATGATTGTGTTGCTTTGCATAACTTATGATATTTTATTTATGGAAAGTATCTCCAATTTATCCATTTCTATATTACATTTTAAATACTTAGCCAATTCTACTTTTATAGAATACTTAATATCCCGCATTTGCAGATTATTATTAGAAAAGTTTATATAATAAACACCAACGGTTCCATTCAGCTTATATTTAACCTCATATTCCATATCGTTTTTATTTTCAAAAATACTAATATTTCATATGTTTTCCAAGAAATGATTTATAATTATACCCAACTATGGGCCAGTGAAGTATTAAATCTTAAATAAAACAAAAAACACCCGACTTTACATTCTTGGGTGTAAAATCGGGTGTTTGTTTTGCAATTTGCTGATTTTCAGTATTTATCGCGGAGAGAGAGGGATTCGAACCCCCGGATCCTCTCAGATCAACGGTTTTCAAGACCGCCGCAATCGACCACTCTGCCATCTCTCCTTCCCCTTCGGAGCGTGCAAATTTAGCTATATTTTTTTATCCTGCAAGATCCTGCAGGAAAAAGTTGTCTCCGCCGTCCTCTATCGATTTCCAAAAATCGTTTAAACAATTCAGGCCCTTATTGGTTTATAGTATATGTGTAAAAAAGTTTAGAATAAATATAAAATGGATATGCAGACAAGGAACTTTAACAGTGAGCTTGTAAGCTTAGAACCGTCCCTGGCCCGATATGCCTACAGCCTCACTCTAGATTCCGACGAAGCGAAAGACTTGGTTCAAGAAACATATTATAAGGCGCTTAACAATCAAGACAAATTCGATAACGAGACCAATATAAAAGCAT
>CANRPK010000097.1 GCA_947632455.1 uncultured Bacilli bacterium | reverse complement strand
CAACAGCAATTTAAGATATTGTATAAATATATTGTACCGCGCATTAAATCAAAAAGCAATACGGGCGGCAAATAATTTTACAATTTTTTTCAAATCGCTGTTATGTTTCTACAAGTTTTTTAATTGTTTTATGATATAATTATATGAGAATTAGGCTTTATTTTCATTGAATGTAAATTGACTGAAAATTGACAAAAGTGAGGTGTTATATTTTGAATATATGTGATTTCTGCTCCGTTACAAAACTGATTTTAAGTTTTGTCGGCGAGAGTAAAAATATAAATCAGCTTGATTTTATGTATGAACTTTTTAGAGATTTTATAGAAAGCAATGCGGGATATGACTTTGAATTTGACAACGGGCTTGTATGCCGCTGGCTGAACGGTACGGCAAAAATAAGCCCGAAGATTACCGCTTACTATCTTTCAAACGGAAATATCGAAGCTATGGCGATTGACATTACAGAAAACATATTACCCTTGCTTTATGACAAGGATTGACAGAAAATTATCCTTACAAAACCGATATTGAAATATCAGATTTTATGAGCCGTATTTTACTGTTTGGAATGGACAGACCTTTTATAAAACGAGATACAAAGACAAAAAATCTTATTACAACGGGTGCGCTGTCGCCGTTAGTCCAAGATTACATATATGACGGTTTTGTGCCGAAACCGTGTAAACATTTTTGCGGTCGGGAAACAGAATTAGAGATGTTACATTCCATACTTGACAATAACGAAAAAGTTTTTATCGGCGGTGTGGCAGGTATCGGCAAAAGCGAGTTTATAAAAAAGTACGCTCAAATATATAAAAAGGAATACACGAATATTGTATATTTCAATTACAGCGGTGATTTAAAGCAGATGATTATAGATTGCGACTTTTCGGACGATAGAATAGATGAAAACACTGATATGAAATTCAAGCGTCATAATAGGTTTTTGCGTAGTCTGAAAGAGGACACGCTTATTATATTTGATAATTTCAATACAACAGCGTTGGACGAGCCTTTATTTGATGTGGTAATGAAATACCGTTGTAAAATCATCTTTACCACTCGCAGCCGTTTTGACGATTACACATATTTTGAACTGAAAGAATTATCAGCGGACGCGCTTACGAAACTGACAGAATACTTTTACAGTGAAACGGAAAATAATCTTGATATTATAAAACAAATCATTGACGAGGTTCATTGTCATACTCTATCGGTTGAGTTAGCGGCGCGGTTGTTATCAACGGGAATTTCAGAACCGCATAAATTGTTGACAGAACTGAAAAATACCAAAAGCGTGCTGCACACAGAGGATAAAATCAATATTATTAAAGACGGCAAAAATTCAAAGGCGACATACTATGAGCATATCCATAAATTAGTGTCGCTGTTCGGTCTGTCGGAACAGGCAACTGATATTATGCGGAATATGTCGCTTGTTCCCTATGAGGGCATAAATCCGAGATTATTTGCAAAATGGATTGACCTTAGTAATCTGAATACGGTCAATGAATTGATTGAATACGGTTTTATACAGATGAATGAATATCATAAAATCACGCTGCACCCGATTATACAGGAAATTGCGGTTGACGATACAAAACCGAGCATAAAAAACTGTAATACTATGATTGAAGCCATAAGAAATTTATGCCTACATCACGGCTGGGATTTGCCCTACCACAATACAATGTTTAAGGTCGCTGAAAATGTAATAGCTATTGCAGATAAGGACGATAAAGACAGGTATTTATTATTTCTTAAAGACGTATTTCCATATATGGAAAAGTACGCTTACCGTTTGGGAATGGAAATAATTATATCTGAAATCGAAAATATGATAAAAGAATTTAATTATGGTGCGGTTGAAAAGGCTATGCTTTTTGATTACAAAGCAGCGTATGAACATATTTGTAATCAAAATCATAAAAAAGCGTTGCAGTATGAAGAACAGGCATTAAAATATTGTGATGAAATTATAACCGAAAATCCGTATTTAGTTGCTAATATTTACGGCAATATAGGCGGTCTGTATCATTCAGAAAATCATCTTGACAAGGCAAAAACGTATATGGAAAAAGCGTATGCAATACTGACGGAAAACAACTTGCAATACACCAATGACAGCGTAATTCAAATTTGCAATTACGCAAATTTAGCCGCAAATATGGGCGAACCGCAAAAGGCTGTTCAGGCATTAAAACGGTGTGCCGATACTGTAAAGGAATACAATTCCGACAACAGCAGCGACTACGCAAATCTTTTGTGGGATATGGGCTGTATATATTTTCAGATGTATGATAGGGACAACGCCACAGTAAATTTCAAAAAGGCATTAAAGATATATTCCGAGTTATGGGCGAACGAGCCTGAACTGTTGCAGTCGAAGCTGACGGAGTTTCAGAATATGACGGAGGCATATGGAATGAACAATGAAAATTTAATATCGGTAAATTAGTCAATTTTCGGTCAAATTCCGTTCAATGTGTTTTTACCTCTTTTCTTGTAAACTTAATTTAAAGTTTACGGGAAAGGAGGTATTTTTTTATGCCGGATAATTCAAAATCGGTCGCTCTTGGCGAACCGTATAAAAGAAAAATCGGCAAAGTTACATTTGTTGTTTCATCATTCGGAAATCCGAAAACAACAAAAACGGCGGACGAGCTTATATTACGAATGCTTGAAAGCAACATCAACAATTTACAGGAAAGGAGCGCGTAAAAAATGATGGATAACGAAAAAAGATTATCACAGGAAAAGCACAGGCTTGAAGAAGCGCAGGCGCGTGACCGTGTACGGGAACGCAAGACGCGGACGCACAGGCTAATCAAAGAGGGCGCAGTTTTGGAAAAGATTTTGCCCGAAGTTAAAGATGTGGGACTTGAAAATCTTGAAGAATTTTTACATAACAAACTGTCGTAAAATTTCAGAATGGGTACTCATTTCAGGGCGTTTCGCCTGTCGGAACGCCTTTCCCCATCTCGAAGAGCGCACTTACTCACCACTTTTCAAGTGGTGGTACTTCCTACGGAAGT
>CANRPK010000096.1 GCA_947632455.1 uncultured Bacilli bacterium | reverse complement strand
CGCTTCTTATCCTGAATCTTCTTCCACAGCTTTTTATCCACTCTCTGACTTTTCTGTTTTTCTTCAAAGCGGAGTTGGTTTTGGATTATGCTGCAGATGTATCGCAGGAGATAAAGTGAGGAAAGCACGGCGTTGCTTTGCCTTGAATTCGAATAATTTTGCATTGAATTTGAATAATACTGAGGATATAAAACACCTCCGGCTGAATTGGACTTCAACTTAGCGGAGGTGTTTTCTCTGTATTCAAAGGGATTTTGATTTACTTCTTCATCTTCATTTGGGCTTAAAACGATTTTCTCGTCCGTGTTCTCTTGTTCCACAATCTCATTTTCTGTTTGTTTTAATTTCAACGCTTCTTTGATTACTGTGTTCTTGATTGACTTAAACTCCTTGTTGTCTGCGAACTGAATCCTTTGCGGCATTTCGTCCGTGTAGGTGCGGATCGTGTTTTCCTTTTGCTCGTACCACAAGTCATATAGCTTTTTTATTCTGCTGTCATTGGCAAGCTCTTCAACAATAGAATCCACAAGTGCCTTTACGTCGGGCTTGAGATAACCGTAAACCTTTTTGCCGCTTGTCCTTGAAAGCCGGTCGGCAAGCTGTAATAGCTTATCTTTTATTGACGCGCCGGCATAGATTTCAGAGTTAATCTTCGAAACCAAATCCTCTACAATGTCACGAGCCTCGGCACGGAGTTTATCCCTGTGTTCGGTTTGCTTCTGATAAACGCTTATCAAGTCCTGACGGAAAATTACTTTTGCAAGGTTTGATTTGATATTTTCAATTCCTTTTTCAGTCAGATATGCTTCGTTTGGCTTAGTGGAATACGCAATCATATGAATGTGCGGATGATGACCCTCATTGTGAAATGCCGCATACCATTTGAAATTTTCAGGGGCGATTTTCATATTTTCCGCTATCATATTTCGCTGTGAACGAATTAAATTCATCCATGCGTTTGCGTTGTTGTAGCCGAGACGCTCCGCGTCCTCACGCTTTAAAGAGATGATGTGAGTCCAGATGTTGCTCTTGCTTTCTGCAACCTCTTTCTGCACATCAGATAAAACTATTGCCACTCCGTCATCTGTAAATAAGCCGTGTGAGGATATTTTTTCTACCCTCGGCCGCTGTGCAATGTAGCTCACATATCCCTCACGGTTTTCAAAAAGCTCTGCGTGAGCTTCGGCAATTCGCATTATTAGCTCGTCAGCGTTGCCGCGGGTGGGTTTGTTTGTATAGTCCTCATACTCATACAAATCCTTTGCGTCGGGATAATCGGAGAGCAATTTTTTGATAATTTTCTTTTGCCTTTCGGTGACTTCCATAAATTTTCGCGTGCTGTCAGCCCTTTCAACGCCGTCACGGGTTGCAATATATTTTATATAATTTCCGATATGCGATTTGGAATTTGCCTTTATATACGGCGATTTCATTATGATTCTCGGCACGATTTAACTCTTTTGAAACCTGACCGCGTCATCAAATTTATATTTCCCGCTGTTGCGCTTGACCTCGTCGACGCAAATTTTACGCAGGTCCTTTAGCTGACCTTCCGTGATGTCGTTCGTTGCCGCCACAACGTGCATCAGCATTGCAAGCTCTACTCCCTGCTTGAACAACACTCTTGCGATCCTGTCCTCGGTATCGAGTATCTTTGAACCGATGACGGATTCAAGAGCAGGAGTAAGCACACGGCTTATATTCTTTGAATTGAGCCACGCAATGTAAAATTCTATGGCGTTTGATATAAGCTCGCTTCGCGAAGTCGCATTGGTCCGGGCTATGGCGTCGTCGCAGGCTTTGAGCAGAGTCTGATTGATATACAGTCCTATTCTTTTTGAGTCGTTGTCCATTTTTCACCTTTCCTTTCGGTAACACTTCGGGTATTAAGAAAAAATCTCTTTAAATCGGCAAAATCGGGCGCTTTGGAATACAATCGGTAACACGATATGAAAAAGGTAACACCCCTGAGAAGTCCCGCACGGCGTTGCCGTGCGGTGTGTTTCGGCGAATCCGTGCTTGCACGGAATACGCCTTTATCCTGCTCCATTTTCCGAGCTTGTAAAAAGCGCCCGAATTGCCGCAGCTTTGACTTTTACATTTCGCCACAAATCGCCCGACTCCGGCTTTTATTCAATTTCGGATACTTTCCCGACTTATCATAAAAAAGCCGATACAGGGCGAAAGCGGCAAAAGCACCGCCGTTATTTTGCTTTTATTGATTTACCGTTTATCACTTCAAAATTGCACTCGGTATATGACAGTCCGTACTCCTTAACCTCACGGTTCAGAATATCAAACATTGATTGCTCGATACTGCGAGGGGATAGCTTTATCTCATCAGTTATAGTGTCATAGCAAATCCATTCCTCGCTCTCGGGAGTATCTTTTACTATAATGTCAAAGCCGAGGAGCATTTTTTCGAAAGTCGGAAATACTACTGTATTGATTTTTACACAGCCGACGGCGAGAGAAGCAAAGAGAACGTCATTCTTGTCCTTTGGATTTTCGGACAACAGCTTTTTAACTTCGTTTACCGACAAATACATTTTGAAAATATATTTATCGCCGAGCTGCTTTTTCAGTTTCTTTCTCTCGTTCATAAACTCATTCCTTCCGCTCCATCGGATATATTTTCGTTATTAAATAAAACATCGTCGTCCTCATCAAAAAATACAAACGGATCTTGTTCTTCATAGAATTTCTTGGCGCTGTCATTTACAGCTTGATCCAAAACCTCAGTATCAAGTCCGCAGTCAACATAGCCTTGGTATACGGTGTCGTAATAGCTTTCGCTCGGCAGACCGAATTTTTGCTTTAAGTCCATAATATAAACCATAGCGGTTTGCTCTGTGCCGTCATTCATCTTCACGGGCAAATCCTTTTTGAAATAATGAGACGGATACCCCTCGTAGCGGTCGAGCTTCTTTTCGTCTCTCGACTGGAGCTCCCAAAGAGCCACGGGAACAGATTTACCGCCGCAAGGCAAAGAACCAGCGTCGTTTTTCCTTCGCCGGGGTCGCCTTGGATCATGGTGATTTTCCCGAAAGGCAGATACGGATACCACAGCCAATCCACCGGCTGCAGCTCCACCTCCGACATTCGGATCAGTTTTACTTT
>CANRPK010000095.1 GCA_947632455.1 uncultured Bacilli bacterium | reverse complement strand
CATTATAACACTACTCTGCTGATACAGCCAGTCCATAAATTCCTGTGGCAGCATCTTATGTTCCTTGACCAGTTTTTTCTTCTGTAACGCTGCTTTTTTAAATGCCTCAAACGCCTCCTGCATCTTCAGAAGCCTATCCGCAGGAAATCCTTCCGTCCGCTCCGCCCGCTTAATCTTATTACGCCAACTCTGGCATTCATTTTTATAAAGCAAATCGTAATTATTCTCTCTGGCTCTCGCATCAAACTCACGCTTGTTTTGGAGTGCCTGTGCCTTGCGGCATTTCCCACTACAGAGTTCATAACGAAGACTTTCTGCCAGAAAAATTTTCCCACAGACCTTACATTTACAAAATTTCAAACCCCAGTCAGCCAGTCGATTTGCATAATAGGCAATCATCGGATAGAAGGAATCATAAACAGCTGCACACTCTGTCTGCGGATTTCCTCCGCCCAGATACCACAGCTCAATCCTTGAATCCTCCATTGAAACTTGCGTAAAAAAGTCTGCGGATAATTCAAAACGCCTCGCCCTCCCGGTATCTTCATCAAACAATATTTGATCTCTATTTTGAAAAATCGGACTCTGAAACGCAGCCGTCAGTTTTCCCATCTGGCTCACAAATTGTTCACTGGCAGCATCACGCTCACGGTACTCCCTCGTCTTCAGGTATTCATTCCACACACGGACTGCCGCATACTGCCGTACCGGGTCAAGCGTTGCATATTTTTCCCTAAGGAAATCACCCGCCTGCCGTTCCAGCTCCGGCTGCTTCCATCGATTCACATGAAGCGCATCGTAAAGCGGCATGATCCCAAACCTGTTCCAGTCTCCTTGCATGTCATTCTCGAAGTCTATCAGAAAAGTTCCCAGCGGACGCGCCACATCACAGAAAAGTTCTGCATCCATATTCCCATTGAGGCCAAGAAAAATCTGACTTGCCTCCCCGGCCATAATCCGCTCTTTCATTTTCTTTCTGTCAAGAATCACTGCAAAAACAATCCTGTCACCACATGGCTGGTGGCGTACAAATGATTCCTCCGGCTTCATATCTACACCTCCATGCCCGCCTTTTACGGGCACTAATTTCAAAATTTGGAACTTTAGTTCCAAACTTCCCATTTCCTTCTATGGTAACTTTATAATTTCCATTTTCTGTTACACTCATTGTACTGACATTTCATTGTATTTGTCAACATTCCCGTGTTATCCTTTTTCAAGGCGCACTTTAAAATATTTATTAGGGAGGTTGATACATGAACGCCATTTACTTTCGCCAAACAAATGAACTTTTAAATCTTAATCTCGTGGATTTAGAATCGTGTTTTGATCCCCTATTCTATCCACCGGAAGATTTTGAGAAAACATCAGATAACCAGCGGAGAGAAAACGGTCCCTTCGCCTGCATGGGAAAATACAAAATCGGAAACACTTTTTATCTTGTAGAAACAGAATACGGTGGCACGGAGCCGCTTCCGTATATACTCAGAAGGCTCATTTTTTCCAACAGGGATTTATCCTCTTACACAGTATCTTTAAGTGGGGATTTTTCAGACAAGGAGGCTGATTGGTAGTGACAGCACTGACAAGTTATGCTAAGATGATACCATGCACAACGGTATTGTCGGCTGACCCAAACGCGAAAGGAGAAGTACATATGGATCAGCCAAAATTTACAATTTTATATTGTAGGCTCAGCAACGAAGATTCGCCAGACGGCGAGAGCAACAGCATCGCCAACCAGAAATCCATTCTCACCAGATACGCACAGGAGCATGGTTTCCAGAACATCCGCATCCTGACCGATGACGGCTATACCGGGACAAATTTTGACCGCCCCGGCATACAAGAGGCACTTGCCCTTGGGACTACCTGCAGGTAGGGCATTATATGGAACTTATCTTTCCGAGCCGTGATGTCCGCTTTATTGCCGTAAATGATGGTGTGGATAGCGCCAGAGGCGACAACGATTTCACCCCATTCCGCAACCTGTTCAATGACTTCTATGCCAAGGATACCAGCAAAAAAGTTCGTGCGGTCTTACACGCCAGAGGCATCAGCGGAAAACATATGGGGAAGCCGCCCTACGGCTACTGTTTCGATCCGAAGGACAGGAACCATTGGATAATCGACCCGGAGGCCGCGCCTGTCGTCCGGCGCATCTTCGACCTGACGATTGCCGGAAAAGGCCCCAGCCAGATTGCCCGGATTTTGGAGCGGGACAAGGTTCTGACCACCAAGGCATTATACAGCTGGCAGCGGGGAAAACCGATGCCGGAACGTCCCCATCACTGGGCAGAGCAGTCAGTGGCAGCGATTCTGGAGCGCATGGAGTACACCGGATGCGTCTGTAATTTTAAGACACACTCCAAATCCTACAAGCTCAAAAAACGCATTCCCAATGCCGCTGAGGATATGTTTATCCTGCCGGACACACAGGAAGCCATCATTTCAAAAGAACAATGGGACAGGGCACAGGAACTCCGGCAATGCAGGCGGAGACCGGCAAAAGCAGAACGGCAGGGAATGTTCTCCGGGCTTGTATACTGCGCCGACTGCGGCAGCAGGCTCCATTTTGCCACCAGTAAAAACACCGACAGCCGCCAGGATCGCTACATCTGCTCCAAGTATAAAAGCGGCAGAGGAACCTGTACCGCCCATTATATCCGGGAGGATGTCCTGCGGAAAGTCGTTCTGGAACGCATTCGTGCCGTGACTGCCTATATCCGCTCTGATGTGGAAAGCTTTCAGGAAGAATGGCTTCAATGTCAGAGAACAGACTATGAAAACTCTGTCCGCAGCGACAGACAGAAACTTTCCCAAACAAAGAAACGACTGGCAGATATCGATGTATTGATATCACGGCTATACGAAGATATGGTACTTGGTACGCTCAGCAGGGAGCGGTATCAGAAAATGTCAGAGAATTATGAGGCAGAACAGGAAGAACTGAACAATACAATCATCGGTCTGGAAGATTGGATTGAGACGCGGGAGGAAATGGACGATAATCTGGATCAATTCCTAGCTCTTGTAAAGAAATATGTTGAGATTCCGGAGCTGACCACGACGATTGTAAACGAACTTATCAAGAAAATCATCGTATATGCCCCGGACAAATCA
>CANRPK010000094.1 GCA_947632455.1 uncultured Bacilli bacterium | reverse complement strand
GACGGTATGCAGGATTTGTGTGTATTTTCTCCCGGAGCTGACACAAAATTCCCATTACACATCAACCCGTTTCAGTTTCCTGTCGGATTAACTCTGGCAGAACACATCGCAAATCTAAATGCGGTCTTTGCCGGCGCTTTTGAGCTTATCCCTCCCTCGCCGTTCCTGATAGACGGCTGTATCGAAAAAGTGTATCTTGAAAAGGGATGGAATATCAACGAAAGAAACGACGGCACAAAAGAATACCCGACCATGCAAGAACTTTATGATTCTCTTAAAATTGCGGTCGAGGAATCTGGCTACGAGGGGGAAACCAAAGCTAATATTCGCTCCGTCATGGAAGTCCGTATTGGTAGCCTTTTGAGGAGAGAAATCGGTAATGTATATAACGTCCGTCAATCCAGTATGGAACCCGAAGATTGGTTGGAAAGACCGGTTATTATCGAGCTTGAATCTCTTGGCGAAGGTCCTGCCAACTTTATGTCGTTGCTTATTTCTACGCTTATTCGCGAGGTCTTAAAGATAAGAAAAACAAGTGATCTTGTAGACAAGCCAACTAAAGATCATAAGAGAGAAATTGAGCATATTATCTTCTACGAAGAAGCACATAATTTGATAGGTCCTACTACCGATGACCCTGTCGGTGGTTCTGTTGACCCTAAAATTTCTGCTACAAAATACCTGGTAAAAATGTTGGCAGAGGTTCGTGCACTTGGTGAAGGTATTGTAATTGCCGACCAGTTACCAACCGCTATGGCACCGGAAGTATTGAAAAATACTGGTCTAAAATTAGGGCATAGAATAACCGCCCAAGATGATAGGAACCTATTGGGCAGTACAATGTCCGCATCGGCTGATCAGTTGGAAGAACAAGGGACTTTCGGCACTGGTCAAGCATTGATTTTCTATGAAAACCTCTTGAAGCCGTTCAAAATGCGAGTAGCAGAATGGGAAAAAGGTGTTCCTCAGACTAAATATGACTCTCCCACCAATATTCAGTTGTTTGAGCATCTGAAAGATAACGAGAGATATAATCATCTCTTATCAAGAAGTGCCTTTATCATGCAGCGGAAAATGGAGGTAGAGTTTGATCTGCTTCGCAGGCAAGCAGAAGAACTTAAACAGAAAATAAACAAGAACTATTCAGAAGTCCTTGTTCTGGAGGGAAATCTCTCTACTCTGGAAAGAAAGCTCTCTCGTTTGACCGCTGCTGATGATATTTCTGAGACGAAAAAGCATATTGCCGATATTAAAAGGGTGTATGAGAAAAAGAAAGGTGAGTTCTCTGGATCAATTACCCGCGACCTAAAAAAAGTTTGTTGGAATTACGCTAATCAGTATTTTGCGTACATGACGTTATCCAAGAACTACTATGTTCACGCCAACGATATGTATATGTGTACTATAAACAATTACTTATCGTTGTTTACGATTCTCAAATCCCTACACGATGTTCCGGAATTGACAGAGATTGTGGTTACTGAAACCGCAAATGTAATGGCCGATATAAGCCGTTATGTCGACTTTATGTTTGACGGATCTCCGGCTATTTTAGAATGCCACTCAGCATACAATAATGCCCTGTTCGACGGTGGTAACTTCATTATTAACCGCATTGACATTGAGACAGAACGAATTTTGAAGTTGGCTCTTGATGTGAAGAATTTGGAGTATGATGCCGAAAAGGAAATTGCCGAATTTGCAAGTGATTTTTCTAACACATACTTTACTTTCCTTAATGTTGCCGAAAAGTATCTGAAGACTGCAGAATCGCTATCTGCTGAAATCGCTGTAACACTTAGATCGCTTGCTCCCAATACTGCCGAATGGGATAAAGCTCATGTGCGAGCTGTTCAATATGAAAGCGGCAAGCTGCAGGTTTATATGGCTCTCGCAGAGTTTGTAGTAAAGGTGTGTCAGCAAATTTCCGTAATCAGCGGAACTAATAGGCGAATTTTGTTGATGAGCTTAAATGATATGCTGGTCTCCTTTAGAACCATAGTAGATTATCGTGATTCTGTCATCTTGGACAAAGTATGCCGACATTTGGAAAAAGACGAACGATGTTTTGATGATGGAAATGAATGCAAAATTTGCTTATCTTCACCAAGCTCGTCGAGAAACTATAGAAGCCATGAAGAATCTTTCTGAGGCAGACAGGATTGCCGCACTCTCCAAGGTTGCTCGTCAATATAATGGGTGGTTCAAAGTATATTCCCAGGCAGGCTTTGAATCTTTTGGATTAAAGTTAAGCCTTGTTAATCACTACATCAAATACCTTGAAGCTATGCTCCGTCTCGGTCCTGCTACTTATGGACTTATGATTGAGACATCCAGCGGCAACTGGAAAGTTTGTTCTAACATTATGAAGAATCTAATGTCTGATGAACGAATTGACGAAGTCAAGAAAACAAGTTGGAGTAAGTTGTCAACTACAATGGCAAGCGTATTTGGTGCTACTATTTAAGCAATTATCTGAGAGGAAGGTTATTATGGCTATACGGTCAAAAGAATTTGTTGGAATAGCAGAAGGTATTAAAAGCCATGAACTTTCCACAAAAGCTAGAATTGAAAGCCTCCAAGGTACGATTTCTGAACTATATGGAGCTAAGCGGTCATTGGATAGTCAAATCTCGTACCTTGAGGCGGCCCTCGCAGCAGCATACGAAGACACCGATGAGGATGGCGAGCCAGATTATGGTCGTATTTCTGCAATCGAAGCACAAATTAGTCAAGCTGAGAATGAATTGTCTGAAGTAGAAGGTCAGCTCGATACAGCTAATGGTGAACTATCTCAATCACAAGCCGAATTAGAGAGAGTTATGGAAGAAAAGGCTCAGACTTTGTTTGAAATTCAGGAAAGAGCCAGAAAAACATCTAATAATATTGCTGTGGCAGGTGGTATGTATGGTGCATATTCGGGCGTAGGTAACTCCTTACAAAGTTCCATGCAGACAAATTTAGCATCGTTGTCACAAGCGGCAAGTATACTGGACGGCTCAGTAGATGGGTTCACAGGTGGCGGTTCTGGCGGTGGTGATGGTGGTGGCTCAACCGGTGGTGGAGGTATGTCCTCACAAGGTGAGTTGTCAACAAGCGCATTGAGTGCCTTTGTTGGAGGATATTCATCTACTGAA
>CANRPK010000093.1 GCA_947632455.1 uncultured Bacilli bacterium | reverse complement strand
GGTAAAACCGGTCAAACTTATCATAGTTTTCCTTGATTGCAGGCATGGAAAGCTCACACATTCTTCGTGACTCCTCATCCGTGTCCCACATATTTTTGAACGGATTGAACGGATCCGCATCAAGAAGGATATCCGGGCAATAATCGACAAGAACCGGCTCATAATGCCCCTGTCCCAGTCTCTTTATTGCAGCATGAAGCGCCCACGATTGCAGGGCAGAACCATAATTGGTAAAATTGCAGTAAATGTTGTATGAAATGATGCCTATTTTCTTCATTTTTATTCTCCATATAATTTATTTTTTTCTACTGTGAATGAGCAATTTTAATTGTTTCATAATTTCTTTTTTATTCATTGCCGCCAATATACACAAGGCAAGTATAACAAAATACCGCAAGACAACATTCCTGTAGGTAAAAAGGAAAATAAATCCTATTACAAGAAATAAACCAGTTAATACAGCAAGCTTTCTGTTGTCATAAGCCCTTGCATTGTGTAAATATGTTTGGCATACTTTATTCATGCAAACGAAATGAAAAATAGCATATGCAATGTAGCAGATTAAGGTTGTGTACCCTGCTGCAACATATCCATATTGTTGGATAAACACATAATTTAGTATCACATTTATTACTGCAGCCAAAACACTTGCTATCATGATTAGTTTTGTTTTTTCATAGTAAAACTCGAATGTTGAAAATAAATCATATGCAAACATAAAATAAACGCTCATCGCAACAGGAGGAATCACCCATATGGCAGCCCGATAACTGCCTGGCGCAAATAAACTGATAATTTCCGGTGCAAAAGCTATAAGCAAAATGTTTACAAACGCTGTGGCCGCAAGTGAAGCAAACACAACAGGCTCCGTATCCTCAACCCTGTCATCTTTAATTTTCTGATAATACCATGGTCCAATTGTATAACTGATAGCAGTATTAAATAAAATCATAACCATGGAAACCGAGTAGGCCAGACTATAAATTCCCGCTTCTGACTTTCCCACCATTTGTTCAATCATGATTCTGTCTGCACTCCCCAAAACAACCTGAGACAGATAGTGTGGAACCAAAGGCAGATTGAACATCAAAACATATTTCCAAAAATGCGCTGAAAAGAATTTTTTCCCTCTTTTCATTTGAGATACAAACAAACCAAAATATCCTATGAGTTCCACAAGCGCAATACCTAAAATTCGCGCTGTCACTTTATCATCGGCATGAATGACAAACACAATACCTATAATTGGCTTAGCAACAGAAACGATCAGCGTCACTATTACAAGTTTTACATAGTTCAGTTTCACCCTCTGTTCTGTAGCCCAAAATCCAAAGATAGCAGATGTCCATATCATGAGGAGCATAGCCAGCATCTGTACACTCGTCAAAGAAAACACATTGTTCCAAAAATTTTTAAACAGTAAATAAATAATTGTCCAAAAGGAAACAAGCGTGACTGTCAACCCTTGGAGGGATGATGAAAAAACCTCACGTTCCTTATCAAATTTTACCAATCCCTGACTATAAACACCTGCATATAAATTCAATGAAACAAAAATTGTCACCACGCTAAGCCAAGAATTAAAAACATTATAACTTCCATATTCAGCCGGACTTAAAAGTCGTGTAAAAATAGGAGTTGTTAATGTCGATATGCCTCTTTGCAAAAAAGAACACATTAAAAACCACATCGAGGCCTTTACTTGCTTGGGAAGATTATTATATTTATCCAAAATATTTCCCATTGTCATTCCTCTTTTCTACAATCCCATATGCTTCACGATGCGTTCGCAGCTATTTCCATCGATATAATCGTATAAATAGTCTCTTAATTCTGTTCGCTTTTTCAGAAATGAATCTTTTCCACTTGCTGACTCGTCCATAAAATGAATTAATTCAGCAAATGTATATATTTTTTCACCCACCATAAATTCATCCAAATTTTCTATACTAATGCCGCGCTTATAATTTTTCAAATCTGAAAGGACAAATCCCATTGGCCTGTTCAATAACAAAAACGGGAACATAGCCGATGAATAATCATTCAGCATTATATCTGATAAAACATATAGTTGTTGATTTGTAATTTCTCTTTTTTTCATTTCTTTATTATCTAAAACAATTAAGTTATGACTTCTTTCTTTTTTTAAATTTATGTATGTATTTTCGTCCTGAAAAGGATGCATTTTTATAATGAGACAATAATTTTTCTCAGTTAAATACCTTTTCAATTTTTTCATGTCTTCACTGGTCTCTATCAACGGAATACCATATTCATAGTCTTTGTCACTATCATTTCTTCCTGTTTTTTGCTTGCGAAATGTTGGCATCCACAAAATAATATAGTTATACTCATCTTTTTTTACTATATGTGATGTTTTTATTTCTTTTTCAAATAAAACATCATTGCTAGGAAGACCCAAATTAATTAATTTCTCACTAGGATATGGTATGCTCCATGCTTTAGCATTCATTTCCGCAATATTAAATGATGATACAAGACAGTAATCTACGGTATCCGGCAAAACAGTAATTCCTTCTATATTCTTGATGGATATGCCACCGTGTCCATGGGTCAAATAATAAGACTTCTGATCTTTTTTTACTTTTTTAATAATAAGATCGTCTGCCGTAAGGATTTTAGCGCAACAAATGTAATAATCTTTTTTTATACTCGGTCGTAAATATTTAAAACCATATACGTTCTCCGGAAGTTCATCTGGTTTTTTATGATTGAGTATCCAAACAATTTTATATTTCTGGTTATAATGATTTTTTATTAAATAATCGTAAAATGCACCACCATTATTGTCAAAATCATCATGACTCATAATAATAATAATGTTCTTTAATTTAGATTTTCTAAATAAAATAGACATTATTTTTTGAAGAAACAAATCTATTTTATATTCATATAGTACAACAAATGCCCTTTTGATACCTTTTTCCTTAATATAATTCAATAACCACATTATATTAATATTCCTCCCTAAACTAATCTCAATCTATCTTGTTACAAATTATTCATATTCTTCTTAAAATTTTCTAATTTGCTATACAAACTGTCTGGTTTAAAGATTATGAATTCAATGCTACTTTTCTAATTTTCTTCATAACCAAACTCCTATTATTTATTGAATCATGCTATATGGCACCGTTTGACTTGATTCCATCAAAACATAGTAAAACCACCA
>CANRPK010000092.1 GCA_947632455.1 uncultured Bacilli bacterium | reverse complement strand
CTTGTGTTATACTGTTCATGAAGAATGTGCTTCCTTTCTTGGCGGTAGTGATTTGTGTGCAATCTTATCTTACCACATTCGGGCACATTCTTCTTTTTTATTGTACAAGATGTATTGTAGGGTAACAGTAAAAATGCCTGAGAAACTCAAATCATATATTGCTTTTTTCTTTGTCATATGCTATAATCACTATATATAATGGTGAGAATTCCGTCATTATGAAATACTATATTGAAAGGAAATAATGTATTCGCATGAAAGATGATAGTTTATTTTTTTGTAACATTGACAAATCTGAAAAAAACAAAGATTTTATAGAAAAATTAGAACAATATTCTGAAGAGCATTCTAAGCAAGTATACATCATTTTCAAAGCCCTAGGAACTGCAAATGAATATGACTATGATATTTCTGAAATAGCAATAGTATTAGTTCCTAAGCATAAAATAACAATTATTAATTATGGTAATAATAGTCGGGATTCGCTTAATGACTTTCTTTACGACTTAAAGGAAGATTTGGGACATATTTCTGACAAATATGAATATAGTAAGATACTTGGTAGAGTACGGAAATGGAAAGATGATGAGCTGTTTAATATTATTGGTGCAAACGACTTCGACATAAGTAACTTTATTTCTTCGGAGGTATCACCCGACAATATCCGAAAGATTGATTTGTTGATTTCCTTACTCATTGGAAGTATTAATGACATCAATAAAATAGGCATTAACGAGCCAAATTCGCTTCTTGAAAAAGTTAAAAGGAAAATAATATTGTTTGACGGACGTCAAAGTAGTTTTATTTATGGAAAAACTGATGAGAAACGTGTTACAATTCAAGGCTTAGCTGGTACCGGTAAAACTGAACTGCTTTTGAATAAGCTTAAAGAAGTTTATACAAGTCCGGAAAATCCTATAGTTACATTTACGTGTTATAACAAAGTTTTAGCAAGTGAATTAAAAAATAAAAGAATCCCTCAGTTCTTTAATTTTATGAAAGTATCTGAACAGATTGAATGGAACACTCGTCTGCATGTTTTTTCAAGCTGGGGAAGAAAATCCGATTCGGAATCAGGCTTAATCAGTTTTATTTCTTCTAAATATAATACAACCTACAAAACTTATAGTGAATGTAATGACTTTGAGGATTTATGCAGTTTGATAAAAGAAGAGTTAGATAATAAAGAATCTTTTTCGCCTTGTTTTGATTATTTATTTGTCGATGAAAGTCAAGATTTTGGGGAGGAGTTTTTGTCGCTTTGTGAAAAAATAACAAGTAAAAAAGTATACGTCGCCGGGGATATTTTTCAAAATATATTTGACTCCGTCAGCGATAGAAAAGATATAAAAATTGACTTTTTACTAAACAAATGTTATAGAACTGATCCCAAAACATTGATGTTTGCACATTCCGTGGGCATGGGATTATATGAATCTCCTAAAATTAATTGGCTTGATGATGATGATTGGAAAAAATGCGGATATACTTTTGAGCGAAAGGAAGAAGGTATTATTCAACTATCAAGAAAGCCCTTGAGGAGATTTGAAGATTTAGAGGTTGAACAGACAATTAAACTAATACCATCAGAGAATGAGAAAATAGTCGATACAGCTATAAACCAAATAAAAGACATTAAGGCTAAAAATCCTGATGTAGGCGCTGAAGACATTGCTATTATCATTTTGGATTCCAACTACAACAAAATGTGCGATTTGTCTATGCAGATACTATTTAAAATTGAGGATGAATTCAGCTGGGAGTGTACTCGTGGATATGTAACCAAAAAAACAGAGCAAAACAAACTGTTTATTAGTAACATTAATAACATTAAAGGTCTTGAATTTCCGTTTATAATTTGCATATCCCCTAACAAAATCACATCAAATATTTTTTTCCGAAACGGAATTTACACATCTTTGACAAGATCCTTTTTGACTTCCTATTATATAGTTAATAGTAGCAATGAAGAGTTCTTAACTAAATATGGGCAAGCGTTAGAACAAATTTACAAAGGATATATGGATGTTACTGAACCATCAGAAGATGAACGCGCATGGATCACAACAAGCATTCAGAAAGCTAGGCATGAAAGAATGTCTCTTCAAAGTATTGTCGATATGGCTGCCGGCATTTATGTCTCTAAAGGATTAGATAGATCAATAATTGAAGCCAATGCTGACAGTTTATATAGAAAATATACTAATGACAATGATATTATTGAGCGCTTAAAGAATATTTGTGAGCAAATGATATGAAAATAATACAATTTAAAAGAGCTATAAAAAGCAGCATAATAAGATGCAAAGCAGATCTAATAAACATTGTTATAAATGCTTGTGAACTGATCAATCAAAAACAATTCACATCTCTAAACAGCATTGATGATTTAGAAAAAAATTATCCTTTTATATTAATAGACAAAATGAGCAGAATATTTTTATTTGAAGAGAGCAAGATCTTTTCTATTTCCTTTCCGCTTCAGATTAATTTAGATAAGAACCATGTAATCTTTTTGGGCGTACCTCTTACATCAGGTTTGCTATCAATCGCCTCTTCTGTCCTTAAAGATTTTGACGAACGAAAATCAGTTGTTGAATTAATCGAAAAAATATTTGAAAATGAAGAATATAATGAGTTATTAAATGCTGATCAACAAATTATAGGGGAACTAATTGGGCTCTTTATATCATATGAAGCAGGGTACATAAGGTATGATTATGATCTGGAAAACTATGAAAAATACAAGTTGCTTGATAAGCCTAATTTGCACCCATTGAACCACTTGGATATAAACTATTCTTCATATGCAACATACAAATTGGGAATAAAAAATGAACTTGATATTAAGACTTTTTTGGATTGCTTAAATCCGAATACTGATTGTTGGTTTTTCAAATAGCTATACAGACTGCCTTAATCACGTCTGTGTCAATACAAATATTACCACAGCTTTCAGAAAAATATTCAACGAGTTCTTCGCAAAGGATACCAGCCGCAAAATCCGAGCCGTGCAAAAGGCGAAAGGCACTCGCGGAGTACCGCTGACCACGAATGTGCCTTATGGTTACAAAAAGGGCGATGATGGCGCGTGAATCGTTGATGATGAATCTGCGGAAGTCGTTAAGCAGATTTTCCAGATGTGCATGGAGGGGCGCGGCCCGATGCAGATTGCAAAGGTACTGACCGCCGCGA
>CANRPK010000091.1 GCA_947632455.1 uncultured Bacilli bacterium | reverse complement strand
CCCAAACCTCATAGCAGTAAAACCTGCCGTCTGCGGACAGGTAGCTGGTGCGGTTGGGGTTGTAGGTGCTCTTGCGGTTCTTGGAATCGTTGTTTCTTTGCATTTTGCGGCTCCTTTCAGATTCGATGAATCCGTCAGAGCCGCGGAATCCGTATAAACGAAAAGGCGGCAGGGAAGTACAGCTATCCTGCTGTACCCGCGCTGCCGTCTTGCGTTCTGGCGGATTCTATTGCTTCTTACTTGATTTGGACGTTTGCTACGATGCTTTTGGCTTCTTCCTGCTGGTGATAGAAAGCGTCCCGTCCTTTGCTACCCGTATCTCCGTGACGCAGTCCCCTTTGGAAATGTACGCCGTCTTTTTGTCATCGCTCAGGTCGCAAACACGTTTCTTGTTGATGTCTCGAATTTGTTTCATTAGCACCTCCAACAAAAAAGGCCGGTACAAACACCAGCGGATATGCCTATCCGCTAGATGCTCGTACCGGCCAAACTCAAAAGTGGTTTAGCTCATGTAGTGAGCGGTATGTTCTGGATGAGCGAGTTCCTCCAAGCGGGGATCTCTGCTCTTGGACAATGCGTTACTCTGCATTACCAGTTCATGTAACTTGTCCAGGGGGACGACTTCCGTCACATTATGCTTCTTGCGTTTGTATTTAAACCGAATACCGTGCGCTCCATCTGGGAGTATCACGGGCTCCCCGATGGGGATTTTCTCTGTAGGTGAATAGATAAGAGCAGTATCTTTCAATCTCATCGACCTCCTTCGTTTTTAACGGGTGTTCATGCGTTACCGTGCAGATCCAGTTCCACCAAGTCCTTGAAATCATAATGGGTAGGTAGACTATTGGCTTCGCATACGTATTCTTTGACCAGCCGAGGGTAAACACTATCTGCGACATCCGTCCTGACGAGTGCTGCTCGTTCCTCATTGTCACAGATGCTGTAAAAATAATAGATTAACGCAACAGAATCATGCACCACAGCGCACCTGACGTCATATTCAGCAAGGTGCTCTCTGATACCATCGGGTCTGAAGGTGATAAGTCGCCGACGTTCTTTGCCGTATTCAGATTTCACCCAATAAGTAGGTGAGCGAGCACAGTATTCGCTGGCCTTTTCATAGCGCCTTATGAAAATGAGATAGTAACTGCTGTCTGGTTCCGGCTGTGTCAAATAGGGCCCCTCGATTTGCTGCCTCCAGCTTTCTTCAATCTTTTCTGTGGCAAAGTTGCTGGAACAGAAGTCCTCGAAAGGCATATCAAACGCGGAAGCCAGTGTCCTCGCGAGGGTAGGATCAGTAATGACCCCGCACTTTTCAATGCGAAAAATTGTAGTGCTCGTAGTATAGGTGCGTTCTGCCAAGGCTTCCATTGACAGGCCGCGACTTGAACGCAGGTCAGCAAGATTGTGCTTTAAAACCCATTTATTTCGCATTAACAACACCGCCTTTATCGGTATGTTTCAATTATAGTCGAAAAAAGGGGGCTGTCCATTTCATTATTTTATTTCCCAAGACTACGAGGTTAAGTTTCATCGGGGAAGTCAATGTACTTCACGAGACTCTGAACGTTGTCGATATCAAGCCAGTTCATAAGACGAAGCAGAAAATGACCATCCGGCGTCGTCTCTCCGCTTTCCCACTTTTGATAGGTCCGGACCGAAGTGCCTATTGCCGCCGCCACCTTGCTTTGAGTCATTTTTTTCTCCAGCCGGAACTCCCGTAACATTTCGTTATCAAACTCCATTGTCTGCGGTCCCGCGTAAACCTGTTCCCAATACGGGTCCTCTTCTTCATCATCGTTCACTTCATCGTTCAGGGCATATAATAAGGTTTTCGGCCCGAGCTTGATGCGGAGTTCGCCACACTGGGATTTTGCACTCTTATATGAGATTCCCTCTGGATGCTTTACCCGTATGGCCGTCCATTCCATGATAGGAGCACCATTTTGGTCACACGGAAAATGCCCGTTACAGACCATCTCGTCGTTTTCCTTGACAAATATGGTCCCGTAATCCTTTACTGGATAGTAGATGACTGGTTTCTGGCCAACCCTAATGAGCGCCTCATTGTATGCCGTTATGAACCGCGAGGGGGTATAATCGGTCCAGCCGTTCTCCACACACAGGTGCAGATAGTGACGCCATTGCCGAAAAAGAGACCGACCGTGCAAACCGCCCTCATGGAATATAGAACTTGGAAGCCTAATGTTGAACCGTCCGGACGGATTATCTTTCTGGGGCGCTGGCTCCGGAGCAATTTGGTCTCTAATGTAGTCGCAGATCACAGCAACAGGAATTCCGAGATCGTAAAGCATCCACTCTAAATCAGAGTAAAATGTCTCATAGTCCTCTGTATTCTTGCTGTTTTTCTTTTGCACCGGAATGATGAGAGAAAGACCACTACGGCTGTCTCCTCCCATGGGCATCTGATAGAAGTAGAACGGTATGCGACGGATAAAGGTCTCTCGGTCAACCGGAGTGTACATTGGCTCATCATCGAGGTACATACAGTACCCCCGTGCACCGATTCCTTTCCTGCTAACCTTGGAGCAGTAGCCGAAGATCTCGCTCTTAATCGTCCTGTGCTTTTCGAGATAAGAAGCCAGCTTCTCCCGGTCAATACGATAGGCGTCCGTATAACGGCAAATGAGTTTGATTTGGCTTTCAGTCAGTTTCATACCATCACCTCACTCGTTGGTATGATTATAACACGAAGAATCTGGGTAATGCAAACGAATTATTATTCGTGTTATTGATACATCAGCCCCGGCATCTTTACCAACTCCCGGCCATCGCCGGGCATCTTCAGATCGCCCATGAGCACGGCGTAGGTCAGGGCCTTCTTCCCATACCGCTCCCGCACAGCCTCGACCGCGTTTTGTAGCCGTTCACGGCGCTCCAGCCGCTGCGCATCCACAAACAGCGAGAGCTGATCAGGCGTCGCTTGTGGCACTAGGCTGGTAGCCCGAATAGTGACCGCCCGGACTTTTGTGGCCCAGGAGTATCTCTCCCGAAACAGCTTGAACGCCCCAGCTGCGATTTCGGAGGGGAGCTGTGTCAGAACCGGCAGATGGCCACGGTACTGTGCGCCCATGAGGTCGTTTCCCCGGACCCACAGCTCCACGCCCCGTGCGGCCAGTCCATGAATGCGAAGCCGATGCCCAACATCCTGGGCCAGCTCAAAGATCACCTTCCAGACCTCTTCCTCATCTACAAGGTCCGCCACACAGGTAATCCCATGCCCAATTGATTTGATCGGTGCAACATAGTCCTTGTGCATGACCC
>CANRPK010000090.1 GCA_947632455.1 uncultured Bacilli bacterium | reverse complement strand
AAGCCCTTGCTTTCTGCTCCAATACGTCCACTGCGCGAGCCCGTAGCCCGCCGAATCCCGGACAAAATTCTGATAGGCCCCGTTGTCCACGGCGGCCGTGTATTCCTCGTCCGACATACCAAGCCTCTTGCTGGCGCTGTTCTGGAGATTTCCGGGATTCAACCCGGACTCCGCGTACAGATTCCCCATAAGGCCGGCCGCGCCGAAATCGTTCAGCCCCTGTGCTTTACAGGCATCCCATATGATTTTTTCGTTGGAAGCCATAGTTCCCTCCTTTCGTAAAACCAGTATTTTATGCAAAGTTTCGCGCTCTAAAGCTTTCGATTTTCTCAGGGGAAAAACCAAAAAGACGATAAAACAACCTCCGCAGCTTCAACACCCTGTTATGGTCGTCGTAGCGTTTGAAGTAGGCAAAAATTCCGTTAACAGCAGACCACAACTCTTCATAGGTCATCTCACCATTCTCAATTTTCGCCTTAAACGCCTTTATCTTTCTGCGCGCTCTCTTCATGCCATCCCTGTTGCCATGAGTAATGACCTTCCCGTTTTCCGTAAGCGTGTATTTCACCTTGCAGAATTTGAATGGCTTTGTAAGCGAAACGATTTTTGTCTTCGCCGTACTCACTGTCAGACACAGATCCTCCGCTTTGTTTATCACGAGCCTCAAAACGTTCTTGGCGTCTATCCCCGGCGGCAGAAGGATATAATAATCGTCCATATAATGGCCGGCCCCATGAATGGACAGCTGGCATTTGATAAAGTTATCCAGCGCAGACGGGAACGCGATCATCTCCGCCTGACTTGGCTCGACCCCAAGCGGCAGGCCCCTCTCTCCGGGTGTTGAGCGGACGATGTCGTCGCCAACCTTCCTAAGTCCATCGTCCCGTATAAGATGATCGTGCCTCTTGTAAATCATCTCATGAGACACGGACGGGAAAAATTGTTTAAAGTCCAATAGGATCAAAGACCCGTTCCTCCCGTACCTCCTGTAATGGCTCCGCAGGTCATCCATAAGCTCTCTCCTTGAGAACTCCAACCCTTTGCCCGGAAGGCGCGCGCCGTTGTTCCAGATCATACTGGGCCGGTAAAGCGGGAGAAGTACATACCTCGTATACGCTTTATGGATCTGCCGGTCCTGTACCCTCGGGGCGTCGATTTGCCTTATCTTACCGCGCTCCGCAAGTGTAAAATGGACGTACCCGCCAGGCCGCCATCCGTCATGCAATATGGCCTTTCTACGGACGGCAGTGCCTGAAAATAAGTGCATTTCAAACCTTTGCACACTGTTCTTCCAGCGTACGCCCTTACAGCAATCCTTGCCCGCCTTATATAGCTTGTTGTATGTAAATACGCCGTCGAGGCCGCCCAGCATTGCGCAGCGCTGGTTGATTTTGGCCTCTCTTCTTGCCTTACGCCGCATATAGCGGCCCTCTCTTCTCGTCATAGCTTTAGCTGATAATTCGCCCTTCGTACAAATATCTTGTCGGGCATCGTCTAATTTGCGTGACCCATACACATGAAACGACTTAGATGCGTCCGTCGCCATGCACTGGCGGGAATCCGCCGGCGTCCGTGCACGGGTATCAAAGGGCTGTTTTGGACTTACGTCACGGGAAATATTTCTCCTTTCGTAAAGGTCGTATTTCACTCAAAGCTACTTTCATTGACCCGCTCCATTGCTGGACTTACGAAATCCGGCGCCACCCCGTACGAGTACCCCGCGTTGTTGTTGTTCGCGTTGCCGTTGTTGTTCACATTACAGAAGTTGTTGCTGTTGTTCCGATTCGGAGAACGCTCCCACCAGTTGGCCGTAGAACAGCAGGGCCGACCGCCCGGCACACGTTTACAGAAATACACCCGCCAAAGCCTAACTTATCTGCTCTTGTCGCTCTTCAGGACATTCGTCAGCAGTGAGTTCTCGCGATCTATGAGCTCCCCTATTTCCTGCGCCATATGATCCAGCTTTTTCCTTGCCGCGGAGGCGTTGACAGCTTTGCCGCCGCCCGTCGCAAAACAGCCTTCTGGGTTCAACATCATCAGCTCGTAGCAGTGGCTCAGATGCACGTCAAGTGCCATCAACGAGGCTCTCGCTTCAAGCAGATGCTTCTTGCGAAGCTCCTTTCTTGTAGTGTCTGACGGGAATATACTATTTGCCTTTTCCGCGTTATCCACGACCTCCGATGCAAGCCTTGCTACATTGTCCGCCACAAGCCTTGAATACCTTGACGACAACCTCGACAGAAAACCGATTGTTCGCACATAAATAGCGTTTGCGGTGTTGATAAACTCCGCTTTACTCTCTGACCTGCGTCCCTTCAGAACAGACATTCGCATTCTCCTTTCCTGCAAAGTTTTGTGGGTGCCGAGATATAAAAAGACGGCACGCTCCGTCCAGCCCACTTTCGTGGGCTGGATAATAATGGATTTTCAGATTAGACCCGGAAAGCCGGCGCCACCCCGTACGAGTACCCCGCGCCGCTGACGCACGCGTGGCCGTGGGTGTACACAATGCAGAAGTAGTGGCTGTAGCTCCGATGCGGAGAACGCTCCCACCAGCTGGCCGTAGAACCCGTACTGTCACTGCGGTACTTGACCTTGCTTCCGCCGTCTCTAAAGTACTCATACTGCGTCTGATGGCTCGTCTCGTTGGTGTTCGCGTAGGAGTTTGAGCCAAATATCTCATACTCAGCCAGAAGCGGAAGATAATCTACCGTTGCGGTCACGTTCGATGCGCTGTCGGAGCCGCCTCCCACGTTGTCAGTATAAATAGTCATGGGCTTCATCACGGCCCGGAGGTCTTCCGGCAGGCACGACATCAGCGTATTTGCCTTGGGACTTGTCGCCGTATCGGTCCCGGCATTGCCATTCGCGACCTTCGTGGAACCGAGAATGGTGTTTCGCATATAGCTGTTCTTCCACCCGCCGGCATTGGTGTGCGATGTGTTCATGTAGAAATCGGAATCGCCATTATATCCGCTCATAAGGCAGATATCCTTCCCGCTGGCGTCTTTGAACGTTCCGAAGTCGATGGTGTTCTTCGCGCTCTGGTCGTTCGCCAGATTGTGGTCGAAGCCCAGAATGTACACGTAGTACGTGGTGTTCAGCGAGAGCTTGCTGGCCGTTCCCTTGAGCAGGACAGACTTCGTGTCGCCAACCTTAAAGTACTGTGACGCCAGTCCCGCGTCCGCGATCATCCGGATCTGCTCCCAGGTACACTGCTCCAGCGTTGTGCCGATGGGAGGGAGGGGCGGCGCGGCCCTATAGAACAGCCTGGGCACCCCGTTTACGCCGACATACCCCTCCTTCAC
>CANRPK010000089.1 GCA_947632455.1 uncultured Bacilli bacterium | reverse complement strand
AAAATTTGACAAAAAAATAACCATTTTATAATGGTTTATACAATTTTTATATTTTAAAACTGATAAATTTCCGTACTTAGCAATACTTTTATTATGTATGCACCATATGATGCGCCTAAATATTCCATAGTGGTAATTAGCCCTAATACAAGTGATTTAAATAGTAAAAATAGGTATAGAGCACAAATAAATAGACTAATTGCGAGAAATATTAACGATTTTCTCTTTTCAACCTGATATTTTTTTGTTATAATACTTCTAGACTTTTTATAAAGGAGGTGCTTTTATGGCTAAAAATGAAAATAGAAACTATGTAACTTTAAAATGCACTGTATGTGGTGAAGAACTAAGATGTACAAGCAAAAGTAAGAAAAATACTCCTGATCGTTTAGAAATGAAGAAGTATTGTAAAAATTGTCATAAACATCAAATTGTAAAAGAAAAGAAGTAAGGAGTTTATTTATGTCTAGGGGGACACATAATTTAATTAGGACTAATTTTAATTCTCCAGTTATAGCTATTGTAGGTAGTAAACAAATGTCTAATAAAGCTATAACTAGAACTCAACCTTTTAGAATTAGAAAAAAAAGGTTTGGGATATTTACAAAAGAAAGGAGTAATGTAAATGAATATAAATATTAATGATATTAAAAATGGTATGACTATCATACTTGATAATAATTTATATCAAATAGTTGAATTTCAACATGTTAAGCCTGGTAAAGGTTCAGCGTTTGTAAGAATGAAATTAAAAAATTTAAGAACTGGATCTATTACGGAAGATACTTATAATACAAATATTAAGATTACTAAGGCTCATGTAGATAGAACTCCAATGCAATTTTTGTATGCGGCTGGCGATAATTATGTATTTATGAATAATGAAACATATGAACAAGTAGAAATTAGTACAAAAATTTTAGGAGATCAAGTTAAATTTATTAAAGAAGGTTTAGATATTACGATTGATTATTATGAAGGTGAAATTTTAGGTATTACTTTACCTGAAAAAGTTGAATATACAGTCGTAGAAACTGAACCCGCAGTTAGAGGAAACACTACTAATAATGCTCAAAAAGATGCTAAAATTGAAACTGGTTATGTTGTAAAAGTTCCATTATTTATTGGTGAAGGTGAAAAAATAATTATTTCCACTAAAGATGGAAAATATTCTTCTAGAGCATAAGTTATATTGGATATTAATTCTTTAGTTAATAATCCTTTTTTATGGAAAGAATGTTGATAAAAATGTTTTACTATCTAAATTATGAAAATGTTAAAGAAAGATTAGAAAATTTAGTTAATAATTCTAAAGTAAAAATAAAAGTAAAAAAAGAAGAACCTTTAGGATATACGGATTTTTTATTACCTATTTGGCATTATACAATGGGAAATGGTAGGAAACATATTATTGTTACAGGTTCTTATCATGCTGCGGAGATTATTACAACAATTTTTATTGTCCATTTAATGGAAGACTTGGCTTTAAATGGAGGATTTAATATAAATGAGTATACGATTGATTTTATTCCTATTATGAATCCTGAAGGATATTTAATTACAACAGGAATGCAGGATTTATATTTAGCTAAAGGTAAAACTGAAGAAGAAAAAATTGCTTTAGCAAGAGAATATTGGCGAGTATATAAAGAAGATGCTTTTAATAGTGGAAATGCTATAAAAGCAAATAATGTAGATGTTTTAAGAAGTAAAAAGGGATATCAAGCTTTATTTGATGGGGTAAATATTGAAAAATTTTTAAAAGATTATCCTAATTTAAAAGAACATGTGTTAAATATTATTAAACAAAATGATTATCCGATTGGGGTATGCGCAGCTTGGAGTGCAAATGGTCATGGTGTTGATTTAAGCCAAAATGTACCTTTTAATCAAAAAATAGAAGAGTATAAATATAAGCCAGAAGCTTATAAAGGTTTGGCTTATGCAAATATTAGAGTGGATAGAGTTGGACCTATTGGATGTCCAACTAGAGATTTAGAACATTTTACTTTTGAAAAAGAAAATTTACATTTATTAAATTTTTTAGTTAAGTTAAGTCAAAAGGAAGAAATAACAGCTTTCTTTAATTATCATAGTGTAATGGGTAAAATATATCAAAGACCAATATATGAACCGGGAATTATAGGTCTGTATAATATAGATTTTGCAACAAAAACTATTGAAAATTATATAAGTGCTAATTTAATTAAAGAAAAAAATGAATATGATATAATTGAAGAGGCTGATCCTTATAATTATATTAATGAATATATAAGACTTAGATTTGGAATAAATATTCAAGTTGAATTATCTAAAATGAGTGCTAATCCGATTGGACCTTTAGCAGATCCTAATTCATTTTTACAGGCAACATTATTACTTAATATAGAAGGCTTTAAAAATTTTATTAATAATTTAGATTTTATTAAAGATTATACTAATTTTATTAGATATTTAGGAATAACTTTTAAAAATTTAAATCCTACTATAGAAGTAGATGTAAAGGATATCTATAATTTGATAGATAAAATATGTACTAATAATCCTAAATTATATAATAAATTAAAAGAGGAATATCAAATGAATGGGAATTATAATAGTCATGTTATTTCTAATTTGTTTTATTTAATTGAAGAAGATTTAAAACAAGAGGGAATAAAATTATAAAAAAATGATGAAGTATTTGAACTGAACCCCAAAAGTTGGACAGTTTAATTATTAATGGATTGTAATCTGTATTGTACAGGTGACAATCCTTTTAATTTCTCTTTTATTCTATCATAATTATAGTAATTAATATACTCATCTATCGCTTTTATTAAATCTTCTATTGTTTCATATTTATCTTCTTGGTCATAAAACATTTCTGCCTTTAAAATACCAAAGAAATTTTCCATCATCCCATTATCCATACTTTTTCCTTTTCTTGACATACTTTGTTTTATTCCCTTATTCTTTAATCTTTGTTGATAAGACTGATGTTGATATTGCCAACCTTGATCTGAATGAAATATTAATCCTTCAAGATTATTATTCTTATTAAATGCTTTATTGAGCATATCATTTATTTGTTCTAAATTTGGTGATTTAGAAACTTTGTGAGATATTACTTCACCATTAAATCCATCTAATATAGGTGATAAATAACATTTCTCTCCACGAAGATTAAACTCTGTTACATCTGTGTACCATTTTTTGTTAGGTTTATTAGCATTAAATTTTCTTTCAATTAAATTATTTGCTATTTTACCTATTGTTCCCTTATATGATGAATACTTTCTTTTATTTCTTTTTAATGGTTTTAATCCTAACTTAACCATTAATCTATATACTTTCTT
>CANRPK010000088.1 GCA_947632455.1 uncultured Bacilli bacterium | reverse complement strand
ACTGAATTTATAAGGGATTTGCTGCAAGGGTGGGTACTCGACAACCTCGACACAATGTTTACCGAAGTGAATTGTTAGTAAAGTGGGTTTTGATAAAAAAGGGATACGAAGCTGGTGCGCAGAGTGGTTCTTATAAAATAAAAGTGGTAAAATTTTATAAGAAACGAGGTAAAGGAATATGGAAAAACAGGTTTACATTACAGAGGAAGAAAGGGTAAAGTGCCAAAAAGTAGCTGATGCGTTTGCAGAATTGTACGAGATGGAGAATATCGTAGTGCTTGATGCGGGCAGATATGGCTTTGTAATGCTGAAATATTATAAACCGCCCTATGGATTTGATGAAGATGAAACTTTTACAGACAGCAAAGCGTTATTTGATGCTCTCTGGACAGAATGGTACGATACGACACTGTATCTGACAGCAAAGGAAATGAAACTGAATGATATTCTCTATGAGGAAGTGTTCAAAAGCCTGACAAAAGAAAGACAGTCGGCAATTATCGGACGAAAAGCCGACTTTGCTAAAAAGGCGGGTATAACTCTGTAAAATGAGTTTTGCCGAAAGAAAATGCTCTAAGTAGAGGACAAAAAAGATTAGAAAGGCTCTGTGTATGACGATATGCAGAGCTTTTCACTTTTGGACATAATGTCTAAAAGTCATAAAAAAGGAATGAATGAGAGGGATTCCGCCGTAGTCGGCATTCGTGGAAATGTGTATAACTGGCTTGTTTATGGAACTGTGGGTAACTCTGTTTGCAGGACGTGGGAAAGCTGCACTTTGCTTTTCCATGTGCTGTGAATAGAGTTATCCACGGTGGAATAGCCAGTTATGCATATTTCCACAATGCTTGCTTTAAATACTTGAAACTATTCGGTTGGACGCATATAATTGTAGCTGATAAAGTTTTGAGAAGGAGTGGATAAAATGTTTGAGTATATTTCTGCACCGGAAGCGGCGGTAAAGTGGGGTATTTCAGAAAGGCGGGTGCAAAAACTGTGTGAGGAAGGGCGTATCCCCGGTATTGCGAAATTCAGCCGTATGTGGCTGATTCCGAAAGATGCTGAAAAACCGATTGACGGGAGGATAAAGAGAAGAAAGGAAGGAAAAAGCAAATGAAACGGCTGTTTTTATTGGAAGATGATTTGAGCCTGATAAATGGGCTTTCCTTTGCTGTAAAAAAGCAGGGATATGAGATAGTGATTGCCCGTACCACACTGGAAGCGGATACATTGTGGGCAGATGGAAAATATGATTTGGTTATTTTGGATGTGTCGCTTCCTGATGGCTCTGGCTTTGATTTCTGCAAAAAGATTCGGCAGACATCAAAAGTGCCTGTCATGTTTCTTACTGCGGCAGATGAAGAAACGGATATTATCATGGGGCTTGACATTGGGGGCGATGATTATATTACAAAACCGTTCAAGCTGGCAGTGTTTCTTTCAAGAATCAATGCCCTGATCCGCAGGAGTGAGAATTTTAACACTGCTGTTACAGAATTGAATTCAGGCGGCATCAATATCCAGCTTTTAAAAGGTGAAGTATATAAAAAGGGAGAATTGGTTGAGCTGACGGCAAGTGAGTATAAGCTGCTATGCCTGTTTATGGAAAATCCTGACCAGATACTTTCTTCGGAACAGATTTTAGGCAGACTGTGGGATTGTGACGAAAGCTATATCGACAATAATTCCCTTACAGTGTATATCCGCAGGCTTCGGACAAAAATTGAGGATAATCCGGGAGAACCGAAACGGATTGTCACTGTCCGTGGCATGGGGTATAAATGGAACACTGTGGATTGAGGTGTGGTATGAAAATATTTGCAAACCAGAAAATAAAACTGCTTTTTGGAAGTATTTTGTCATGTATTTGTTTTTTTATATTGGCATCTGCACTGCTTATAGGTTTTGGAGTTAGAAATGCTGCTGTTTTTACGATGATTTGTTTTTTGCTGATGAGTGCCGTAATACTGGTACTTTTATTTGGGTATTTCAGAGAACAGCATAAAATCATGGAAAATGCCATATCGCAAATTACAGAATATATATCCGGCAACAAAGAGGTTACGATTGAATGCAATGACGAGGGTGAATTATACAGATTGTTCCATGAAGTAAATTCTTTGGTTGCTATCTTAAATGCCCACGCAGAGAACGAAAAAAGCGCAAAGAAATTTCTGCGGAATACAATATCTGATATTTCTCACCAGTTAAAGACGCCGCTTGCTGCCCTTAATATTTATATCGGACTGATACAGGGCGAAGCGGAAGAGCAGGGGGCAGTTCAGGAACTATCCAGACTTTCCGAACAGGAACTTGACAGGATTGAAGGGCTGGTGCAAAATCTTTTAAAAATTACAAAACTGGATGCAGGCACGATTGTGTTAGATAAATCTTTGGAAAATGTGTCGGAAATGATGGAAAGCGTTAAAAAACATTTCCTGTTCCGGGCAGAACAGGAAGAAAAGCAAATCTGTCTGTCGGGCAGTGGGGAAACCACTCTTTTATGTGACCGGAATTGGATGATTGAAGCAATCAGCAACCTTGTGAAGAATGCCCTTGACCATACCGGCAAAGGCGGCTGTATCTGCATGGAATGGCGGGAATTTGCATCTATTGTCCAAATCATTGTAAAGGATAATGGCAGTGGCATCTATCCAGAGGATTTGCACCATATTTTCAAACGGTTTTACCGAAGCCGTTATTCTAAAGATACACAGGGCATTGGTCTTGGACTGCCGCTTTCTAAGGCGATTGTAGAAGCCCATAACGGAACGATTGAAGCGGACAGCACGTTAGGCAGTGGAACTTCTTTTACGATGAATTTTCTGATTCCTACAAAATTGTAGGGTAATTGTAATATTGCTGTAGGATTTCTCTGTTATATTTGGGACTATCAAAACAGAAAGAGGTGTTCACACAATGAATTTATTAGAAGTCAACAATATCTGTAAGACTTATGGGAGTGGTGAAGCTGCCGTACAAGCATTGAAAAAAGTCAGCTTTTCTGTTCCAAAGGGGGAGTATGTCGCTATTGTCGGGGAATCTGGTTCGGGTAAGAGTACGCTCCTTAACATGATAGGCGCACTTGATATGCCTACGTCCGGCAAAGTAATTATCAGCGGCAAGGACATTTTTTCCATGAATGACCGCAAACTTACTGTTTTCAGACGTAGAAACATAGGTTTTATTTTTCAGGCATTTAATCTTATCCCTGAACTTACGGTGGAACAGAATATTATTTTTCCGGTGCTGCTTGATTACCAGAAGCCTGACAGAAAATATCTGGAAGAACTGCTTGAGGTGTTGAATCTAAAAGAAAGGCGTAACCATTTGCCTAATCAACTG
>CANRPK010000087.1 GCA_947632455.1 uncultured Bacilli bacterium | reverse complement strand
CCTCCAAATGGAGGCCGCCAGTATTGGGCCTTACAGGCCTTAGCGAAAAACCACGCCTTGAAGACGTGGATTTTTATATTAAATGACTTATTCCTAAAATAAATAAAATAATAATCCCCAAAATATTCGCATAAGTTCCCATAATTTTAGATGCATACCTACCTAAAATAACTCCTAAGAATGTAAAAGAAAAACTACAAATACTAAATATTAACATTGCTAAATATATATTATGCGTTAAAGCTTCTAAACCAATACCTACAGAAAAACTATCTAAACTAACTCCTAAAGCAAATAAAAACATTCCCATAAAACTTAAATTAAATGAGAGTTCTTCTTTTTTTATTAAATCGATAAACATTTGAATAGCAATTAATAAAAGAATAACTCCTAACAAAATATCCGCTTTTAATTCTAAAAATTTAATTAATTTATTGCCTAAAAACATACCTATAAATGGCATAATAAAATGCATAATCCCCACGATTAATGATAATTTAAAAGCTTGTTTATTATTAACATCTAAAATTCCTACACTTAAAGATAAAGAAAAAGTATCCATGCTAAGTGCAATACCAATTAAAATAATACTAAATAGATGGCTCATAAATAACCTCCTAAAAAATAATATTTAGGAGGTCTATTTTTAGAACTTATCTATTATTTCTTTAATATAACTTCGATATTCAATGTTACTAGTATCTTCTAAATTATTTTCTACTAAACATAGAGGTGGAAATAAAACACACCAAAAATTATCTCCTAAACCTTCTCCTAAAGTAATAACTAAAGATTCATAATTACCAGCCGGATACATAATTCCTTTGTAATTTTTAGTTGGAAAATAATTTATCCCATAGTTTATATCATACTTAACATTGTATTTATCAATAATTTTTTTTATATCATCTATATTATTTTTTAAAACATCTCTTACTTCCTCTACATTTTTCTTAGTACCAATTAAATTATATATTTCTTTTTCAATTTTATCTTTTATTATCATTTTTTCTTGTTGATCTTTAACATTATTACTATTAGCAATTACTCTAAATCTAATAGCGTTATCAGGAATAATTATCTCCTCATTTTTTATTAAAAAAATACCCCCAATACTTATAAAGAATAATATTAGTATTAACTTTTTCATATCTTCACCAATTTTATTATGATTATTAGTTAAATTTTATATTCAACTTGACAATAAAAAAATAAAATGAATTGACAAAATAATTTTATTCATATATAGTATTCTTAGAAATTTATTAGCACCAAAAATAAATAAAAACATAAAAGATAATATAAGTGCCTACTTATATAGTTTGCTAAGTAAGGGTGTGTAAAAATGAAAAGAATGCTCATAACTGGAAAAAATAAATTAACTGGAACAATTAATATTGGAGGAGCTAAAAATAGTGCCGTGGCTTTATTACCCGCGGCTATTTTAGGCAGTATTTCTAAAATTAAAAATGTTCCTAATATTTCTGATATAGATGCTTTAATAGATATTTTAGAATTATTAAATTGTAAAACAACATTAATTGATTCTGAATTAATAATTGATGCGACTAATTTAAAAAATACGTTAATTCCTCATAAAAATTCCAATCGTTTAAGAGCTTCCTATTATTTTATGGGAGCGCTTTTAGGCCGTGAAAAATATGTCGAAATTTATATTCCTGGAGGATGTAATATAGGCGCAAGACCTATTGATATCCATATAGATGGTTTTAAAGCTTTAGGAGCTACAGTTGATATAGATAATGATAAGTATACTTTAAAAGCTGATAAACTAGTAGGAACCGATATATTTTTACGTTTCCAAAGTGTAGGTGCAACTATCAATATAATGCTCGCGGCTACTTACGCGGAAGGAACAACTATTATTCATAATGCCGCCGAAGAAGCCGAAATCATTAATATAGCCGAATTTCTTAATGCTATGGGTGCTAAAATTACTGGAGCCGGAACTGATTGTATAACTATTGAAGGACAACAAGAACTTCATGGAGCCGAAATTTCTGTTTTACCAGATCGTATTGAAGCCGGTACATATATTATTTTAGGTGCCCTAATAGGGGATAATCTTTGTATTAAAAATATAATTTCTAAACATGTAGAAGCTCTAACTACTAAACTAAAAGAAATGGGTGTGCCTTTAATAATTAATGATGATAATATTATTGTTTCTAGTTCCGATAATTTAAACCCATGTAATATTAAAACTCTTGTTTATCCGGGCTTTCCTACCGATATAGGCCAACCAATGAGTGTTTTACTTACTCAAGCAAATGGAACATCATTATTCGAAGAAACAATTTGGGAAAATAGAATGGGCCATGTCCCATCATTAAAAAAAATGGGAGCTAATATAGTAGTAAATGGTATGAGTGCTATCATAAATGGTCCCACTAAACTTCATGGTTGTGAAGTAATAGCTACGGATTTAAGAGGGGGAGCTGCTCTAGTGCTAGCCGCTTTAATTGCCGAAGGAACAACCATAATTACTGATGTAGAACATATATTAAGAGGTTATGAAAATATCATAGAGAAGCTAACTAATGTTGGTGCTAAAATCGAATTAGATGAAATATAGTATAATATACTATATTTTTTTGAGGCGATTTAATGAAAAAAAAGCTCTTATTATTAACAATATTAGGTACAATCATTTCTTTTGTAATTTATTTCTATACTCGAAATGATGAGCTAACTATTACTGCTTTAGGTGATGGTGTTGCTCAAGGTATGACTTCATATAATATTGAAGGCTATAGTTATAATGATTATTTAAAAGAAGATTATAAAATTAAACATCAATTAAAAAATTATTATGAATTTGCTAGCCAAAATTTAACTATCAAAGAATTAATTTATGAAATAAAAGAAAATACTCCTAAATATTTTAGTAATAGTAAAATAGAAATTCAAAGAGCTATCAATGAAGCTGATATCTTAACTTTAGGAATAGGCATGGATGAATTAGTTAATACTAAAATAAATAATAATGTAAGACAAGAATTTAAAAATGATTTTACAGAACTATTAAATTTATTAAAAAAACTAAATAAGAATAAAGTTATAGTCTTAGGTTTGTATTCTAAAGGCCAAATAGATCTTTTAAATTTAGCTAAAATAAATGCTATTATAAGAGATATTACTTTATCTAATAACTTTATTTATATAGATATATCTCCATTACTAAATGAAAATCATTTTCTTGTTAATAATAATCATTATTTTAATTATGAAGCTCATAAACTAATATATAAAAACATCAAAAAATGATTAAATTAAATTGAAAGTTCCCGAATTAAATAAAATAAAAGATTTAGGGAATAAATTCCCATAAAATAGGCAATA
>CANRPK010000086.1 GCA_947632455.1 uncultured Bacilli bacterium | reverse complement strand
GTTACTGAAATACCCGCACAAATCGATAGCAAACGGTCAGATATTAAACTTCGCGTCGCCGCTTACTGTCGCGTAAGCTCTGACCACGAGGAGCAGGAAACAAGTTTGGCGGCGCAAGTCTCATATTATTTACAGAAGATAGAGGGCTCCTCCGGATGGATCAACGCCGGGATTTTTGCCGAGAGAGGTAGCGGGCTGAGTCTTTGGCAGAGGACGGAGTTCATGCGGATGATGGAGCTTGCCCGCAACGGTGAAATTGACTTGATCCTCAGCAAGTCCATAAGCAGGTTTGGACGAAATACAGTTGACATGCTTCAGGCCTCACTGGAGCTGTGCGGATGCGGAGTTGACGTTTTCTTTGAGAAAGAGAACATCTGGCTGCACGACCGTCAGATGCAGATACTATTGACTGCGTATATGTCCTACGCGCAGGCGGAGAGCGAGAGCATGAGCAAGAATATCAAATGGGGCATCAGCAAGGGATTTCAAAGCGGGAAATCTGGATATGCGGATTTTACCTGTTTCGGCTACATGAGGAGTAGCGATGGAAACTTGGAAATCAATGAACCGGAGGCGGATATAGTTTGCAAAATCTTTGAGCTTCGAGTTTTGGGCAGGAGTTTGAATGAAATATCCCATTGGCTATTTGATGAGCATATTCCATCCCCAACAGGCAAAGAGCTGTGGAGCAGGGAGACAATCAATAAGATTCTTAAAAACGAGAAATACACCGGCGATGTAATATTGCAAAAAACATTTGTAAGCGACGTATTTACCGGCAAGCAGAACAGGAACACTGGACAAATGAACAGGTACATGATACATGAGTACCATCCGGCGATCGTGAGCAAGGAGGTGTTTGAGGCTGTGAACAGATAATATTTGTATTAATATTGAAATCGTGTGTCGCTTTGCGTATAATTGTGGAAGAAACCGGAATCGCAAAATTAGATTAAGCGAGGATCTCAATATGGATTTTATTGCTCCAGATTGTTTTATTGACCTGTCAAATTTAAAGTCAGCAAACATTGACTTAGAAAAAGAAGCTGATCAACTTCAAACCGTTCTGAATACGGCTACTAAAGAAAATGATATTCAGCAATATATAAAGCGTACCGGGAAATGGTTTATTCCTGCATCTATATTAAAGGACTACGATTTTGGACATCATTCAGCATTTCTTGTTCCCGAGCAATCTCTTGGGGCAGAATATCGAGCAGATTATATGTTATTGGGTCATAATTCCATTGGACACCAAATTGTCCTGGTCGAGTTCGAGGATGTTAATGTGGACTATATTATCACATCTTCAAACTGTGAAACTGCGGCAGTTCGAAAGGGCTTGACCCAAATTCGCGATTGGAAACGATGGATGGATACAAATCGAATGTATTTCCTAAATAGTTGCGGATTGTCCAAAATTGCTAACAGCATTCCTTCTTGGGGAATGCATTACTGCTTGGTTGCTAGCCGACGTACTCGGATGAGTGAAGTATCCAATCAAATGCGCGGACAAATGCAGCGTGAAACACCGGGGCTTCACATTGTTACATATGATAGGCTGGTTGATAATGTGAGAAAACTCACAAACGGATTATGACAGAGGTGAGGGTTTTCATGATAAGCGAAGATTCAATTACAAAAATATCACATATTTTCTGTGGTGACATAGAAGAATATTATTCATATAAAACTGGCCCTAAACTCGTTTCATTTTTTAATCAGTACTTTGGCTCAACTGATGTCTACAAATCAGGTTTTCCCTCTCGTTGGATATATGTGTATAACAAAATTGTCGACTTAATTAACACAAATCGTGTGGACGCCTTCTTCAATATTATCCTTGGGAAATCCCATCTAATACAAGACAGAGGAATAACAGAAGTTGAAGCGGCCGAGTTGTCCAATGAAATTTTAGATAAGTTTAATCAAATAATTAGGCCGGATCTTTGTAGAATAACACATACTGGCGGACAATATCACTTAGTGCGTGAAAGTGATGATCTTGAACTTATTGGAAGTGGCGGATTCGCGAATGTTTATCGGCAAAAATCTACGGGATTAGTGATCAAAAAGTTGAAAGATGACTTTCTCACTGATACGGGAATAAGGAGCCGGTTTAAAAGGGAGTTCTTAATAACAAAATCTTTGGAAGGCACTTTTGGCGTAATTCAAGTTTACTCGTTTGATGATGGCAACTGTTCCTATACCATGGAGCCCGCAGAAACTACGTTGGAAGATTTTGTTCTTAAAAATCAATTGGATGAGCGAATAAAGCTAAAATGTATTCAGCAAATACTGTATATTATGTCTGAAGTCCACAAAAAAGATATAATTCACAGAGATATCAGTGCAAATAATATTTTTATTATTGCAGGGATGCTTAAAATTGCTGACTTCGGTCTTGGCAAGGATCTAACAGTCTTTACTTCCCACCAGACTCTCAATACAAATTCAGTGGGACAATACTTTTATTGCGCACCAGAGCAGTTTATGATGCTTAAGAAAGCGGATAAGCGAAGCGATGTGTATTCATTAGGACGTGTAATCAATTTTATTATGACTAAAGATCCCAGAGATTCTCGTCATATTTATAGAAGCGTTGCAGAAAAAGCCACTAACGACAATGCGGTTTACAGATATGGTGATGCGGGTCAACTCGCTGCTTTCTTTGAAAAGGCGGTTCAATATCATAGTCAAGCGGAAAATAGAGAGCGAGTTGAAAAGAAAATTCAAAGCAAAATTTATGACTCAGACGTAGATAATTATATCTTTGATATGGATTCCGAGAACATTTCGAAAGCAATACTAAATAGACGGCCTGGATTCTCGGATGCGTTAATCACATTCATGCAGGCAAGTGATAGTCAGGCGCAACATATTATTCAAAGCATAGAGGAATCTTTTCGCGATGTATGCGGAAGGTCCTTTGAGGCAAACGATCCATTTGCATCATTTGCGGCAAAAGTGCTTAAGGGCGACTTTTCATTTGTTACCAAAGAGATAGCTGCAACTATCTTGAGATATGTCGCATGGGATGTTAATAGATTTTCTGCTCAGCATATGGTGGAAGACCTGCTGTCATCTGGAATTGATCCCATGCTTGAAGATATTATCAGAGAATAGTAAGAACTTAATCCCTATTGAGCCGCAAGGCTTTTCGAATAATAGTGTTTTTAACCACTTATTCCATCGTCGTCGCGGAAGCGGCGATAGTTCCTCAAAGGGCAGACGCTAAATGCGCCTGCCCTTTGACTCACTCGCCCGCTTCGCTCCTCCTCCCAAAACGCGACCCGCTGCGCTGGGCTCGCGTTTTGTTTTTATAGGAGTTTTAACCACTTATTCCAGAAAAACGCAGCCCTGCGGGGCTGCGTTTTTCTGGTGCCGGTCAGTCTGTCAAAAAACCTTCCATCTC
>CANRPK010000085.1 GCA_947632455.1 uncultured Bacilli bacterium | reverse complement strand
CCTCTAGCATGCATTTCTTCCATTATTCCTACGGTAGCAGGTCCTCCAAGTATAGTTCTATACAAAATAACTTCTTTATTATTAACTTTTGTTCCATAAATTTTCATTTTTTCGCCACATATACCATAATAACTGTATTCTTTAAAATCTTGCCTTTTTTCTACTTCATCTATCAATTCTTTTTTAAAGCAAACTATTGCTGTATCAGGTAATTTTTCTAACCCTTCTGTTATCATTTTAGGGCTTACTATTTCTTCACTTTCATCGTATGAATTTATAATGCTCATGATATCATCAACCTTTCTTACTTTTAAAAAATGTTATCAAATATAGATTATTATATCTTCTTTTGATAACATTATTTTAAATAATTATTTCCAAATTTTCTTCACGTAAACATATAATTAGTTTATTTTCAAAAATTTAATTAGTTATTTTTCACTAATTAAATTTTCTACAAATTGCTTTGCAGTTTGCTCTAATTCTTCTAATGTTCCATCATTTTTAATGTAATAGTCATAATCATAATTTTGTACTTCTCTATCTGAAAAATTTGAATTTATAGGTGGAATATTTTTATTTGTAACTAAAAGAGTTTTAGCACCACATTTTTGCCTGCATTTTTCAATTTCTGATGCCTCTCTAATATGTACAAACATAAGCTCATCATCTGAAGTCTTAAATTCTTCTGCTTTACTACAAATATAGCGAAGTGATGCATCATTATATTCAATACCTAGTTCTTTTAAATCTGCTAAAAATTTTCTTGATTTTTCGTCTTTTTCTCCATTCCAACCTGCAAGTACTTTTGCAGCCTCTTTTACTTTGTCAACAGAAGAAATATTTAAAACTTTAGCATATTTTTTGCAAAAATCAACAAAAGTATCTTTTCCTACACCACCACTACCATTTATAACAATTATTTGCTTCATTTGTAGTTTTCCCCCTATATTAAAACTATTATTTCATCATACCTTTAATTACTTCTATTTCTTGTTCTTGCACTAATCTTGCAAATAAAACCTCTGGTTTGTCTGTAACTTTTAAATTTTCTATTTTATTGTAACTTTCTAAACTATTCCATGTTTGCAATTCTTTTGGAATAGAAAGTTCACTTAGAATTTTTTGTGAAGTATGCTTCATATATGGTGCAATCAAAATTGCTATTCTTCTTAGATTTTCTACTAAGTGATACATTACAGATTTTAATTCTTCTAATTTGCCCTCCTTAAATAGTACCCATGGTGCTGTTTCATCAATATATTTATTTGTTCTTGAAATTAAATTCCAAGTTTCAGTAATTGCATTACTTACATGATAAGTATCTAAATATTCCTCTACTTGGTGAATTGTTCCATTTGAGAAATTTTCTAATTCTTTATCTAACTCACTTACAGCTTCAGGATATCTTGTTACTTCTCCTCCAAAATATTTATTTATCATACCAATAGTTCTATTTAAAAGATTTCCTAAATCATTGCATAAATCAAAATTATATCTTTCAACAAAGCCTTCTGGTGTAAAAGTTCCATCTTGACTATAAGACATTTCTCTTAAAATAAAATACTTAAATGCATCTAGTCCATATCTTTCTATTAAAGGCTCTGGATAGATAACATTTCCTTTTGACTTAGACATTTTTCCATCTTTCATCATTATAAAACCATGAGCATATATTTGCTTTGGAAGTGGTAGATTTAATGCCATCAAGAAAATAGGCCAATAAATTCCATGGAAACGAATAATATCTTTTCCAACAAAATGAACATCAGCTGGCCAATATTTTTGCATTAAACTGTCATCTTCTGACAAATATCCTAAGGCGGAAATATAGTTTGTTAAAGCATCTAGCCATACATATACAACATGTTTTGGATTTTTTCTTACTTTAACACCCCAATCAAAACTAGTACGGCTTACACATAAGTCTTCTAGTCCTGGTTTTAAAAAGTTGTTAAACAATTCGTTTTTTCTAGATTCCGGTAAAATGAAGTTAGGATTTTCCTCATAAAATTTAATTAATCGATCTGCATATTTTTTCATATTGAAGAAATATGATTCTTCTTTCATTTTTTTAACTTCTCTACCACAGTCAGGACATTTTCCATCTACTAATTGAGTTTCTGTAAAATATGTTTCACATGGCATACAATACCATCCTTCATATTCAGATAAATAAATGTCGCCTTGTTCCATTAGACGGTCAAATATTTCTTCTACAACTTTTGTATGTCTTTCTTGTGTGGTACGAATGAAATCATCATAATCGATTTCCATTAAGCTCCACAATTTTTTAGCTTCTTCTGCCATACCATCTACGTGTTCTTGTGGTGTTTTTCCATCCTTCTCAGCAACCTTTTGAATTTTTTGACCGTGCTCGTCCATACCAGTAAGCAAGTAGGCATCATAGCCCCTTGCTTGCTTGTATTTTTTTATTGTATCTGCTAAAGTGGTAGTATAGGCTGTTCCTATATGAAATTTTCCACTTGGATAGTATATTGGAGTCGTTAAATAAAATTTCATGAGATATTCCTCCTTGTGCTTTTTAAACCTTGTTCCAGAACCAAGATAAGCTATTATCAATGCTCTTTTTCTTTCCTTCTTTTACTTCCATATCATCAATCCATAAATAAGATAGGAATGATAATAAAATGAAAACAAAATCAAACATTGATGATGTAGTAATTGCTTTGTAAATTTCGTCACTTTGCTTTGCAATTGTAGCAAATTCTATTGTATGTCCTACTAAGACTGCTATAAATATAAATAATAGACCTGCAACAATCCACGCTTTCTTTGTTTCTCTTGCTAAGTATAGTACTAGCAAAAATAGTACTACTCCTACTACAACTGTGACTGGATTTGTAAAATTAATAACTGGCATCTTTCATCTTCTCCTTTGTTTATTATTTTAAATTTATATGAATGATTTTTCAATCATAAAAATTTCATTAGTAACTTTCTTTAAAAAATTTATTATATTCGTAAAATATAGTGACTTTTCGTGCGACTTGCTGTCGCTACGCAATCTATAAGATTGCTTGCTCCAAACGCGCTTCGCTTAGGACGCTTAAGCGTCGCTACTACAAGTTACTATATTTTACGAAATTTTCATAATACACTTTTTACTTTAGTTTTTGTTCTATAAGTTTTGCTAAATTTTCTGCTTTTTCTTTTATGTATTCTTGATTTTCTCCTTCTATCATAACACGAATTAGGGGTTCTGTTCCAGAAGGTCTAATTAGTACTCTACCATTTCCTGAAAATTCCTCTTCAAGTTTGCTAATTTCTTCTTGTATTTCACTATCTTCTTTATATTCTTCCTTTTTACTACTTGAAACTTTTGCATTTACCAAAACTTGTGGATATATATTTATAATTTTTGAAAGTTCTGATGCGCTTTTTTGTTTTTCTAACATAACCTTTATAAGCATTAAAGAAGTTAAAATTCCATCTCCTGTAGGGTTATAATCTAAGAAAATAATATGTCCAGATTGTTC
>CANRPK010000084.1 GCA_947632455.1 uncultured Bacilli bacterium | reverse complement strand
GGGCCGGATAATTTTATCCTCTGGTAGTATGTCCTGATAGCGAGATGCAATGGCTTTGCGCTTCGCATCAGCCAAGTCAAGGAGATAATCGTAATCATCCGTTATCTCCATATTATCTTCGATGCCCTCATTGACATACAGTGCCTTCGTGATCAAGCCCTCGTCGATAACATCTAACTCATCAATTTCGACATACTCATATCGCTTATTCTGCACGGCAGTGGCGCTAACTCGTATAATATTCTTCGCAGAAAAATGGTCGATGATATCCTTGGCCTTTGCCGTATTATTAGAGTGTTCCTCATCAATGATGATAATAAAATCTATACCGCTGCGGTGAGCCTCAGCAACACGGTCATACAAGTTTTTGCGTTCGTTATCTCGGATGGCTATATTACCTTTCTTTGTAACAAGTTCCCAATTAATGAATGTAGTGCTTTCTGCTGGGAAACCGTTGCGAAGTGCATCAAACAAATTCTGTGTGTTCCGATGCGGAGCTACCTTGCACATTTTTTGGCGGCTCTGTTCCTCCAGATCGCCTTTGCCGGGGCAGAACCAGATAATGGCGGTGTTCGGATTTACTTTGTTCAGATATTCATCCACAAAGCCGATTAGAATAATCGTCTTTCCAGAGCCAGTTGGGGATTTTACTACAATGGTCTGTTTGCTCCGGCTATCCGTGGCCAGATCCAACAGACGGATTACCGCCTGTTCTTGGAAGTCAAACAAATTAAGCGTAAGACCCGTTACCATATTTCCCCCACCTCCCGCAGTTCAAAATTGAAATAATAATCCGGGATGATATGGACCTCCACATCACGGAATAGTGTATTCTGCTCCGTAGTGAACAGCACATTTTTAGAAACATAAAGGGCCTTTACTTCTGGATATTCATCCCAGTGAGATGCAAGTGTATCGGCCTCATCGTCATCCAGCACCATGAGATAGCGTTTTCCATCCAACTTTACGCCATGCTCCAACTGAATCATCTCAGCTATATGTGCCATTAAAGCATCAGATAAATATTCCTCATCTTTGGAAACAAAATCTGTATGGTAGTATTTCAAATTTGCCGGGAGGCCATCTGAATAGATACTTCCATCTTCTCGTTGCCCAGTGATTACAGTTTTTAGACGAGGATAAGTTATGTGCCGACAAATATCATTCTGGTTATTGGTACAAAGTATGAATGTTCTTGTCCCCTCGTCCATGAGGTTCAGATTTATAACGGCTTCTCCGGTAGTGCCAGATCCAGCAAAGAAATCCAACACCGTGGAATTTGGCTTTGTTGTAGCCCGTAAAATTTCGATAATGTATTCCAATGGCTTAGGATATGGGAAACGCTTGTCACCGAATATTTCTCTTACATGGGATGAACCCTTTGTAGTATAGAAATCTTTCTCCGTCCAAACAGTTGGAATTTCGCTGCCAACTGTTTTGTTTTTTCCGAACAAAAGGGTTGGCCTATCCTCCTCGTGCCCAATAACTTCAAGTTCTCCAGATTCAATTTTTTTGATTACCCCATCCGGTAAATACTGAACACTAAATTCGTTCGGGTTTGCTTTTGACTTGTTTTTTGATACCTTGATATACCCCTTTTCCCAATCATGCATAAGCCGTGAGGAAATAAGACGCCAAACACATTCTGCGCCTTTGCTACTTATTGGCCACAAAGCGACAGTGCCCTCTGGTGCTTCATCATAATCAAATGGAAAATCTCGCATTTCTCCCAGATAAGTACCATCCGCAATTCTTTCCGTTAAGGATTTGCCGACACCCACGATATTCATGGTCTTTTTGTCAATAAATATTGGGTAGGCTTGGTTTGGCCTTGTTGTTTTATCAAAGGTGCTCAATGTCAATCCTTCAAAGGGGGAACGCTCAATGCCACCTGTAAAACTCATGGAGTTTGGTTGAAAATCCGTGGGAGTAATAAATATCAAATATTCATGGAGGAAAGTAAATCCGCCATTGGGCTTTCCACCTGATGTCTGTATAGTGAGACAAACCACTTGCTTATTGCTAAACAGTTCTTGGCATAAAACCATTAGATTATTAACTTCCTGGTAACCTATGCTAATAACAATAACGCCATCCTCTGAAAGCAGATCTTGGGCAATCGTCAGGCGCTCGGCCATAAATGAAAGCCATTTGCTGTGACTAAAACCATCGTTAGAATCCACATAAGCATCGTCATATACAAAATCTTTTGTACCGGTGTTGTATGGAGGATCTATGTAAATCACATCAATACGACCTTTATGCGTTTTCTCTAATAAACGGAGGCTGTGGAGATTATCACCTTCCAGTAGGAAGTTGTAAGCTCCACCAGGAACAGCAGTAATCTCGCGCTCCGGTACTTCTGTAAAAACGGGAATCGCATTCCGCATCATCACATCAACGGCCTCCTCGTGCTGCTCCCAGACAAGGCCATATTTCTTCGCGTTCAATTCAGTCTCAATTTCACCGATGGCAATTAATATGTTATCATCATCTTTATGTTCTTCCCGCAGGTGTTGCAGGAACTCCAGCATCCGCTGCCGTTTTATCTGTGATAGGTTAGCCATTAAGGTTTCCTCCGTTTTTTACTTTACTTATTTATCATCCTGCTCCGGCAGCTTACCGGACTGAGCCGCTAGTTTTTTCTCTTGGGATTTCACGCGGCGTTCCAGTTTCTTGATGTCTTCCGAAGGAGGAAGTTTCTCCGGCTTTATTCCTCGCTGTCCAAGCAGTTCACGAACAGAGCGATTGTTTTGCACATGCTCACCCGTAATTGCCTGTTCTCCCTGCAAATCCTTTTCTTCTACGTTGAAATTGGTGATTTCTGTTGCTAAGTTCTTTGCCGCAATCGTTACTGTAGGCAAAAAATCCGCAAGAGGGCGAGTATCCTTTACGCCCAAACGCTCCTTCATTTCCTGCGTAGTATGTCCGCCGAACAACGCCTGGTCGCCTTTAGAGCGGATTCGGCCAAAGCCAGCATCATCAACTCCACGTTCATAAATATTTTGAGAAAGACGCTTTTCGGATTCCCGCAATCTGCCACGAGCCTCGGTACGTTCTATCAAAGAGATACGTTCTTCAATCAGTTCTTGTTTTCTGGTCTGTACAGCAAAATAGCTTTGTGCAAATGCGATTTCTTCCTTTTTGGGATCACCATTCTGAGCGACGAGATAGCAGGCATACCGCGTCAACATATAATCTTTGACAGGTCTTTGCGCTCCTTTACCAGCAACGATCAATTTCGTGACCTCACGAAAATGATCAGACACCTCAATCCCACTTGTTTCACAGGACTCAATTGCGCGTGAAATTGCCTTATCAAAATTTTCCCAACGTTCATAGCCAAGTAGCGGCATTAATTCCCGAGCATACCAAAATTCAACATTAGAGGACGCCTCGCTATGAATAATCAGGTCAAATTGTTGTTTGATCAAGCCAACTCTTTTTTTATCCATTACAGTTCCTCCGTTTTATCCGGCACAAATTCCAGAATATCATCCACGCCGCAGTCCAATGCGCG
>CANRPK010000083.1 GCA_947632455.1 uncultured Bacilli bacterium | reverse complement strand
ATTTGGACAACCTTCTGTGGGTTGCCTGGATACCCGGAATTTTCTTTTGCGGGAACATATTAACCGTCGAAATAAGAGGTCGAGTTGACAGGATGAAAATAGCGAAGGTTGAGTGGATAGAAAGACTTTGCAGAGGGTTGAGTTAATTGTATGGTTAAAGCCTACTACACTACTACACAGGTGATAGCACCTGTATCTTTTCCACATCATAAGTGTAGTCATATCAATATAATCTCTAAATATATCAAGAAATACTTGACAAGATGGGAGAATATATTTATACTTATAATTGGTGATACAAAGATTGCAAAGGAGGTCTTTGAAAATGCAAATTAGCTACAATATGGTTTTCCAAATCTAAGAATAAATGGACATATAATGTTGATGATGTAAGAGTTCCATATAAAAGCACTGAACGTTTAAAAAATCCTGTATATTACAAAGGAAAGAATGGTGAAAAAAAAGAGTGGAAACCAAATCCTAATGGAGCTATGAGAGGTGATGTTTGGGCTTTCCCTACATTAGCTGGCAAAGCGTATGAAAAAGAAAAAACAGCTCATCCAACTCAAAAGCCAGAGGCACTAATAACTGAATTAATAAAAGCTTTTTGTCCTAAGAACGAAAATGGACAATATGAAGGAACTATATTAGACCCTTTCCACGGTTCAGGTACACTTGGAGTATGCTGCGAAAAGTTGAATAAACAAGGACACAATATTAAATGGGTTGGAATTGAACTGGAGCAGCAGTGGTGCGACGTTGCGAACGAAAGATTAAGAAATATATAGTATAAATTATCAATTTAATTAAAAAAATAGCGATAAATCGTTATTAGATAATATATTTTGAAGTTAATAATACTACAGACAATCCATATAGGGTTGTCTGTATCTCGTACACGAAAGAAGGAGGCTAATATGATTAGATTTCGTAATCCTATATCAGATATGGGGATTCTAATAGAAAACTTCAAGAAAATGTATATAGAGTTTTCGAATATGGATTATTTTGATTTAGACAATATTGCGGAGTTTTTCGCAAGAGAGCAATTAGCTAGTTCATCAGGTTATATTGGTGATGAGGCTTTAAAAAGATCATATCAGATTAAAGATGATTCTCGTAAATCGATGAAAATGCAAGCAAAGAGTTATGCTGAACTATTTAGATTTTTGGGTTGGATAACATCTAGAGAAAAGGCTCTCAATTTCAATTTTACATACTTAGGCTTACATGTTGCTTTATCTGGAGATGGGGCAAAATCATTGTTTGAACAGTGCTTGTTAGGTATTGAATACCCAAATCATATTTTGGACGTAAAGTTTCCTGATATAAATAAGCCTTTTGTGAATATGCTTATCTTTGCAAAGAATCTTGATGGAAAAATTCACAGAGATGAAATTTTACTTGGGCCCATGAATCTAAAGGGAGTTGACTCAAAAAGATACCTCATGTAAAGTTGGATTATTACTGACCAGCCAAGTTGGTAAAATCCAAAAATGCAAGAGGTATCTAAGATGAATAGTAATGGAAAAAAGGCAAAAAAGCAAGCAGTTATCAAAAATTCTACAGCAAATGTTCTTTCACAGGAAGAACTGGCAAGAAGGATCGCTACGGTTCAGGAAGGCATGAAGGCTTCGACCTGGCGGGAACTGGAGACGAGAGGCAGGTTTACAAAAAACGATAAGCTCACATTCATCAGTGATGACATGCTCATCCTTGGGTGTGATATCGGCAGCGAAATGCACTATGCGAGGGCCATCGATTCCAGAGGGCGTGAACTAAGCAGGGGCGCATTTTCGTTCAGCAACAGCGAAGGAGGCTTCCGAAGCGCAAAGGACTGGGCCTTAGAACTGGCTGCCGCCAATGATAAGCGTCAGATTGTGCTGGGCCTTGAGCCGACAGGTCACTACTGGTTCTGCCTTGCGGCATGGATGGTCTCCAATGGCATCAGCGTTGTGCAGGTGAACCCTTATGCGGTGAAGCAGACAAAGGAGCTTGAGGACAACAGCCAGCTGAAGGACGACAGGAAGGACCCGAAGCTGATTGCAAACCTTGTGAAGGATGGGAACTATGGCATGCCATACCTGCCGGAGGGCTTATATGCTGACCTGAGACGGCTGTCCATGCTGCGGGACCAGCTGACCGAGGACCGGATCAGGAATACCAATCGGCTGCACAGAGAGATGAAGATTTACTTTCCGGAATATATGGACGCGTTCGGGAAGCTGGACGGGGCATTTACCCTGGAGGTTCTGAAGGCGGCCCCGTTCCCGGAGGATATCCTGAAATTAGGTGCTGATGGTCTGAAAGGCATATGGCATGAGGCGAAGCTGCGTGGGCGCGGCTACAGCCGGGCAGACCGGATCGTCAGATATGCGAAGGAAAGCGTCGGTCTGAAACAAGGGACGAGAGGGGGAAAGAAGGCAGTCAAAATCTTTGCAGAGCAGATGACGGACCTTGCAGCAAAACGGGATGAGATTGAAGCCGAACTTCACCAGAAGTGCCTGGAGATCCCCTATGCGGAGAACATCCTGGAGATAGATGGCGTTGGAGAGAACATCCTGGCCGGAGTCCTGGCTGAGATGGGCGACATCACTCGGTTTGACGATGTCAAGGAGATCCAGAAACTGAGCGGGCTTGGCTTGGTGGCCTGCAGCTCCGGCAAGCACAAGGGGGAGACCAAAATCAGCCACAGAGGGCGCAAAAGGCTGAGATATTGGTTGTTTCAGGCAGCAAAATCAGCGGTATCCCATGCGGAGGAATTCAAGACGCTGCATGTGTACTACACGGCGAGGGCGAATAACCCGCTGAAGAAGATGCAGTCGCTGATCGTGATTGCCTGCAAGATTTTGAGGGTGATCTACACAATCCTGAATACAGGCCAGAAGTACGATCCGGCAAGGATGCTGAAAGATATCAGGCATATGTCCCCGGAGGCAGCAGAGGCAGCATAGATTTAGGAACAATCAACAACACCCCATATTTTCCAGAGCCTTGCCGAACCACCGTACAGGAGCGGCGGCTGGGCAGGGTTCTGGAAAAGGAACCCGTAAACGATGGCGCAGGGTCTGCGACATCAGTACCGACTGGCAAGACAGAACAATGGAGGCAAAGCGTCCACTGATTTATCGGGGCCGCCAAAGGGATGTCTGGTCAGTAGTAATTCAACAGCAAATAAGAGCCGTAGCCAGCAGTGGTATTCTCCGTGGGGCATGACCCCGTTTGAAAGCTTGGCTGGCACTCGGTGTATGGACAGGTGGGACGAAGGAAGTTGGGACAAGATCCCCATAGGCACGGAAGGTTCACCACCATAGTTGAACGGAGGGAAAATGGCCTTTATAGAGCACAAACAAAGGACGCTCTATTCCCCATACCCATCTATCAGCTATTCAGTACCAGATACGACGATATCCATCACCATTGGCTCTTCCCTGAGAGGTATAAAAATGGATCAAAGCCTTAAAAAACGTACATTTAGGGCTTGACATAATAGGAAGGAGAATGTAACTTCATGTTTGCTAAAAATTCAAAGGCATATTCTGTCTACCTGCTGTTCCGATTTGTCTTTTC
>CANRPK010000082.1 GCA_947632455.1 uncultured Bacilli bacterium | reverse complement strand
ACAACGCGGGCGGCATTGCCGAGATGAGCTATCTCGACGAGGGCGTGCGCGAAATTACAGACAAGTTAGACTCGGTCGGCAACACAACCGCGGCCATCGGCAAGGGCTTTGCAATCGGCTCGGCGGCGTTCGCCGCTCTGTCGATGATGACATCGTACCTGTATGCGTTCGCCTCAATTGATATAGGCGACCTTGTATTGAACCTTATACAACCCCTTACGCTGTGCGGCGCGCTTGTGGGAGCCGCGCTTCCTTTCCTGTTCTCGGGTATGCTTATAAACGCCGTCGCAAAAGCGGCGAGAAAGATGGTAGACGAAGTACGCCGTCAGTTCAACGAAATCCCGGGACTTCTCGAAGGGCAGGAGGGCGTTATGCCCGATTACAGGACGTGCATAAAAATTTCGTCCTCGGGCGCAATCAAAGAAATGCGCATACCCTGCATAATGTGTATACTCTTCCCGCTTGTAACGGGCTTTATCTTCGGTCCCGAATTTGTGGGCGGCGTGCTTATCGGCGCCACGATAACGGCGATAATGCTTGCCGTATTCTGCGGCAACTCGGGCGGCGCGTGGGATAACGCGAAGAAGTATATCGAATCGGGCGGCGTCGAAGGCGAAGCCAAAGGCGGTTCCGCGCACGACGCGTCGGTCGTCGGCGACACCGTAGGCGACCCCCTCAAAGATACCGTAGGTCCTTCGCTCGATATTCTTATCAAAATAATGTCAACCGTATCTCTTGTAGCGGTGGTGGTATTCAGCGAACACAACCTTTTCGATCTTCTCAATATCGCCGTATAAAACTTAAAACTCAAACGCCCTGCGGCAACTGCCGCAGGGCGTTTTATTATGTAAAGGTGAATTATCATATCAAGTGCAACAGAGGAGGGTAAAAAAGTAGTTCATATAAATCAACTGTGTTAGAATAGATTTGCAAACAAAATTCTTAAACAGAGGAAATATATGAACTATACCCATCTTACCATAAATGAGCGCGCTTGTCTACGAGAATATTACCTGCAAAGAAAAAGTTACAGGGAAATCGCAAAATTGTTAGGCAGAAGTCCGAGCACAATTTCCCGAGAAATTCGCCGTAATTACCATAGAATGTATGTCAACTATATATACTACCCCTCCACGGCTCAAAATAAATACGAACGCAGACGTAGATTTTGTCATAGGGGAATGTTCGGTAATGAAGAGGTTAAAGAGTACATAGAAGAAAAACTTGCCTTAACCTGGTCGCCCGAACAAATAGCCAATACTCCTTGCGAGGGTTTAAAATTACCGTCCTTTAAAACTATTTACCGTTGGCTGTATGAGGGTTATATCTCAAAAGGCAATTTAAAAGTGTTAAGAAGAAAAGGTAAAAGCCGAACGGTAACGGAACAAGGGAAACTGCAAACAAAAGGTAAAAGCATAAGAAAAAGAGATAAATCCGTATATAAACGCAAAGAATTCGGACATTGGGAGTTGGATACGGTAGTTTCGGGCAGAGGTAAAACGAGAGCTTGTTTCGTTACATTGGCAGAAAGAATGACGAGATATTACATAGCTTTAAAGTGCCCGAACAAGGAAGCGGAAACTGTTAGGGACGTTATAATACAAGGACTTTCCGGATTACCCAAGGGAGCGGTTAAAACCATTACCACGGATAACGGCAAAGAGTTTGCGCGTTGGGAAGATATTGAAAAAGCCCTCGGTTGCGAAATATATTTTGCCGATGCATATTGTGCGTGGCAGAAAGGCACCAATGAAAATCTTAACGGATTATTAAGAGAATTCTATCCCAAAGGCAGGAATCTTTCGCATATCGCAGATAAAACTTTACAAAAAAATCTGGCGCTTTTAAACGCCAGACCTAAAAAAGTTTTATCTTACCAAAAACCTGTTGATTTATTTAACTTTTTTCTCTCTAACTGTTGCACTTAGTTTGACAATTCAATATATTATAACGGCAAGCCGAACTGTCTTAGATTTGTTAAATTATATTTTTGTCGGATGCGCCGATAAATAAAAACCATTCAAAAAAATTATTTAACTACTTTACTGATTCGTTAAAAAATGATATTATGAATATACAGCCATTAAGGATATTTATTTATGAATTACATAGGTTCTAAATTTTCATTGATAGACTTTTTGAAATCGTCTGTAACTACGGTTTTGAAATCCAACGGAGAAATTCGCACGCCTAACGAAATGGTTTTTGCCGACTTGTTCGCAGGTACGGGCGTAGTTTGCGGTTCATTTAAACAGGACGGCTATTCAATAATCGCAAACGATATTCAATATTACAGCTATGTAATAACAAAGCACATAATCGAAAACAACGGTAATCTTGATAAAAACAAATGTGAGCAACTGATAGAAAAATTAAAGAAGTTCGGCGTCCACTATATATATTTGAAGGATCAGACATGGAAAGACATGGGTGAAGTGTTTCACCGGGGAAGCAACAGATTTGACGATTGCAACATGAAACGCTGTACGTCTCTCTATGAAGGAAAAATCTATGTGTGTTCGAGAGCAGCGATCATGGCAAAAATGGGTAAAGTACCGGACGAGGGCATTCCGCTTACGCTACCCGCAAAACGGTTGAAAACGGAGTTAAAAAGGCTATATAGCGGGAAATATTCCAAGGCATGTTCTTATTGTGACGGCGACACGCAATACGCAATAGAGATTGTTGCAGGAGAACAGGGGTAAATGAAGATCATTGCGGTTATTGCAACAAAAAATCGAATAAATCTTCTGAAAAAGGCATTGGGTTCGGTGTTCTCTCAGACGCGCCATGCTGATGAAGTGATTGTCGTCACCGATTCGACGGCTCAAAACAAGGAAAGCGAAAGGCGGCTGCTTGAAAATTCCGAGGCAACATATCTGGAAGATGCTTTTGCGCATAACTATGCGGGGTCGCTGAATACCGCTATTCATTATATTTTGAAAAAGAATTTGTTTTTGCAGAGCGATTATGCAGACACATATATTGCTTTTTTGGACGATGACGATGTTTGGCGGAATACTTATTTGGAAAAAGCCGAACAGACGTTGCACGGAGAAGATTTCTTTGTCTGCGGATTGATATATCGAAACGAAGAGGGCGCAAAGCAGCTTTCTATTCCGCAAACGCTATCGATCGACAGTTTTTTGCGCGGGAATCCGCACATTCAAGGCTCCAATACCTTTCTTCGGCTCGATACCTTGCTCAGAGCGGGCTTATTCGATGAGAATATGAGCTCGACAACGGATCGGGATGTCTTTACAAGAATCATGCTTTTGAAGCCATCTTACGCTGTGCTGCACGAGTATTTAGTAGAGGTGAATGCCTTCAGCAACCGTGCGCGCATCACCAATGGGGCGGCAGGAAAAGCGGACGGATTGAAAAAGTTTTACTACAAATATAGCGGTTACATGTCTGATGAAACGAAGGGGGCTTTTTTTGATCGTGCCCAAAGTTTGTTCGGGGTTTCGAAAAAGGAAATCGAAAACATCGAAGGAGCACAAAGCGGTGACTTTGAACGCAAACCTGCGGCGGAAGCTTACAAGGGGCGTTTGACGATCGGATTTATTGCAACCGATTATGAGTTAGGTTTGCGGCTTCTGAAACAATTGACCGCCCTGCATCGCGACAACACGAAAATCGTGATCCTGATCAATTTTATAGAAGATAGAACGCCGTATTTGGCGGAACTGGAAGCAAGCGGTTATCGATACGAGATCATAGATAAAAATCGGATCCTGATGCGTATTGAAAAG
>CANRPK010000081.1 GCA_947632455.1 uncultured Bacilli bacterium | reverse complement strand
GGTGACGCTCAGGTTTTGTTTTGGACATAGTTTGATCCTTCTTTCTCGTATTTTTTCAGTTCGTTTCTTAAATGGTCGACAAGGTCTTGCAAATTTTCGGCGCATTCCTCAATGGAGCAATCTCCCTGACAGACCACGCCAAAGTTTTCTTTTCCGTTTGGCCAGTATAAGTCGCAACTTCCACAACGACTCATTGCTTTTTTACTCCTTCCCCAAATTCCGGAATGCTCAATTTACACATCCTGGTATAGATTAGGCACGGATGACGTTTTTGCCATTCCGAGAATTCCCGCTGGTACGTTTCATACTCTTCCTTATCTTCTTCGGGACATTTCCAATAGTCACCTCTTGGGCAGTTTCCGCAGAACATGCACCCGTACGAAGGGCCGCAACAAGATTTTTCGGGAAGAGGGTATTTCTGTAGCCATTTGCGCATTAAACGGTTTTTAGGAACAGGGTCGTCTTTGAGAGTGGATTCGATTTCCTCTTCGGTTACGAAGTCGGAATTGGAAACACCGATGGCACAGCGAAGCATCTCTTTGTCCATCTCGGGATATAATTCCGGAAGCTTTTCTATCCACTCCTCTGGAATTTTGACCTTTCTATTCTCGCATTTGGATAGGAAAGCCGAGCTTACTCCGATGGTTTTAGCCATGTCGTAAAGGAGCATTCCGTGTTGAATTCGATAATTTCGAAGAAATTTGCCAAAAATGTTAGGGGGCATCTCTCAAACCTTCTTTCAAAATATCATTGCTTCTGTCCCTCCATTTTCGGGATACCGGGAGGAAAGTGTGCTTGCCAAATTTCGAAGAAAGACTCATTTAATTTCGTGGTTTCATCGGAGGTCAGGGGTGGCATTTCATCGATGTGGTTGACAACGGTCAACATAAACAACCACGCCAAAGCTTTTGCATCTTTCTCTGGAAGAATACTTTTCAAATACTCTAAGAGAGTCATTTTTCTCCTTTCATCTGTAGCAGTTCTTTCATTTCTTTGACTGTCTTGAAACCGGGCTTCAACATTTTGAGAATATCATTCTGCTCGTCAACAAACTTGACCTCGTATGGCTGAACTCTCTTGACGCCATCGGAAAACTCCACAAGGGCGTACATCTGAGAAATCGTTCCGCCCGGATGCCCTCCTCGAAGTGGGGAGGGGTCCAGGACAGAGGAGACTTGTTCCCAAGTATGAAAATATCCGAGTTCGTCTCCGACTTGACAAAGACGTAACTCGGGTCTGATAGTGAATTCGGAGGCCGGAGGTTGAGACATCCGGATCAGCCCCACTTTCTTAGGTGGGAGTATCCGCCTACACCGGTCCTCTGGGCTTTCTTCTGCTTGGGTGGGACATACTGAGGATGAGCAGAGCAGTGCTTGTTACCACAGGGCTTTTCCTGCCCGCAGGTCTCCTGACAGGAATACATCGGATTTTTCAGCATAGTAGTTCCTCCTCAAATATCAAAATCTTTGACTTTGACCTTGACGATAATGCGACGGCCGCGGCGGTCCAGCATATCGACGAGCGGCTTGCATACCAGGCCCTCCATATTGGCCGTGCCAAAGGTAGATTTAGGCTTGCTCTTCACATAGGCGACCGCTTCATCCAGCGTACCAATCATGATGATAGGAACCACATCAATGCCGAAGGTCTTGGCAATATCCTCGATGGCATCCCGCTTGAGCCACAGGTTGCTGTTGGGAAGGTACACATCGAACAGAATGAAAGACGGATCGCTGCGATAGTGGTGACCACTCTGGATTTTTGGACCATACCCCTCGCCAAACAGGATGACGGGCATATCTCCGAACTTCTGCTCAAATAGCTCCTCGTTTGCGTCGCCGCCGAACATCTCAACGAGCTTGTTGAGAAGAGGAGTGGGAATCTGCGCAGCCTCGGTGCGGCCCTGGTATGTTACGCGGTGACCGTCCCACACAACACCGATATTTGTCCCGTCAATCTTCTCGGTACAGACCCACTGATTATTCTTGAGGAACTCCGCGGTCTCGTCGCAAAACGAACCGTCAATTAGCTTCTTCCTGCCTTCGGTACTGCGATTGTAGATGGTGCTGATTTTTGTGTACTCAATCATGAAGCATCCTCCTTATCAGCAGTAGCTGTACATGCAGTCCTTACGGTGTTGAACCTTGTGGTCCACACCGCTCTTTTTGCTCCCGATGAATGTGCGGGGCATTCTTTTGCCGGTGAGGGTGCTTGTCGGATAGGCGTTGACGTAGCGACGCCACTGGCCACCGCTCATCCTCTTGTTGATTTTGGTCGTCCCGTTTTTCATCATTCGGGACTTGGCCATACTCCTTAACATTTTACGCATTTTTGTGTCCTCCTAATTTAGTCTTCTTTCGAGTTTCCAAGAGTTCCTTGAAAAATCATTTGCATCATCATTTGTGTAAGCATGAGGGCTTCCTCTTGGTTGGCTCCAGATCGCCTGGAGGCTTTATAAAATATCGTGGATGCTTCCGCAAAAGCTCCAAGCGCGGTAAAAAGAGCCTTGATTTGTTCCTCGTTCATACTTATCCTTTCTCGCTTGTGCCGTCCGCTTTCTGCTTTTCCAGAAATTTTCGGATGGCTTCACAGTGTCTTCGACGTTCGCAACGGATTACGGTATCGCTTGTGTATCGTTGGTTGCCCAAAGTATATAAGACGGTGGGCTTTTCAACCTCGGCTTCAAAGTCCATACATTCTTGGCAATACGGCTGCACTTCAAGGCGAATCACGGCATTGTCACCTCCGCCAAAACGAATCGAAGAAGCAGAATTGTCATTAGAATCGCCGAGGTCAAGTACAATATGGCGATTTTTGAGCCCTCCTCACGGGCGTCAACATACGCATTGACAACAAATGCCAATAGAAGTGACAGGACCAAATAGATGATAAAATATATCACTGATTGGGCTCCTCCTTTTTGTTCGCCAATTTATCATAAAGGTCCTCGGCTTCTTTTCCTTGAAACCAATTGAGTATCTTTGTCTGCTCTCCGGGTTCCTTTTTTCCAACTACGAGAATCGCGACATCACTTCCGGTTGCTTTACTGTATCCGATGAGCAGTGTGTCGTTTCCAGTCATTTGATTTTCCTCGCTTTCCGTTCCTCATACTCCGCTTTGGAAATCTCGGTCCAACCGTCCTCGGCATTCGCTTTGAAATAGCGGAAAATATCAATTTTCACACCGGCTGGGGTGACAACATAGAGGATTCCCATTGTGTCGTAGCCAGTACTGCTCTTGCTGATGCGGAAATCTTCGCGGTAAACACTTACTTTGTGATTATCGGGGTAGTAGGGCATCTTTATGGGAAGCAGCTGGTCAATGAGCTGCGTAATAAAGCTGTTCCGATACGGAGTAGAGCCGCCGTTGCTAAATACTCGAACACGCTCCATATCGCTGTAGGAAACGGCTCCATCTGCGGAAACGTCTTTGAAAAGACTGCTCATGCGCTTACACTGATAGTGCTTCACAGGATCATCAGACTGGAAAGTTACCTCCATCCAAACATCCGGAGTGTCGTCAATGGGAGAAAGGCACTTGCCGTCAATCAGGCGGTTGAGAATGCTTTTTGCCGCTTGCAGATTGATTCCTTCAGGGTTGTCTCGAAAGAGGCTATTGTAGGCTTTGAGAGCGCTCTTGCAAAGAGTGGCGAAAATATCAGGGTCAATCTCTCGCTCATTGCTTTCTTTCCTGGCCCTGGCAATTGCCAAGACCACCTCGTTATGGGCCCAATCCTGGACCGAACCGGCGATGTCGGACTCCATCTTGGGAAAGACGAACTTCTGGGATGAGTGGTCATCTATGTATTCGTCGGCATATACTTTTCTGGGGTTGCCGCCGAAAGAATTGATGATTTCGGCGAGATTGTCATTCACGGCATCCAGATGAAG
>CANRPK010000080.1 GCA_947632455.1 uncultured Bacilli bacterium | reverse complement strand
GTCAAAGACGAATAAGTATTACGTCTGAGGACACAATATAGATTGTACGCCGAAGGGCACGGGCACCTATCATGGTGCCCATTTTTTGCCCATAATTTTATTTCCAACTGCTCATATCTGCTTTTTGTATCTACTTTAACGGACAATCCGATTTAAATACCCTGTCTGCGATTTTTAATAGACCAATTTTCTTGCAATACCATTTAAAATCTTCTATGTTTTGTTGTGATTTGGGTCCAATTACCACAGCTTCTATCAAATCTTCAAATTCGATGTTTTCTTCTCTGCATAATTCTTTTAACTTTAGAACATATACTTTTTTTATTGTATTTCCAATTTTATACTGAAGATGCGAATCACTATCTTTCACAAAATATGGGCAAATTCTAACTTCCTGTTCCGGGGCAAAACTTTCATGCTTATGGATTAATGCGCATAGAAGAAGATTATCTATTAATCCATCCAGATCCGAAAACGCATCCATTTTACCATTTTGTATGTAATCCACCAATAGTTTTTTTATTTCATGCTGCTTTGCATTGTATCCATAATATTCTTCATTCATTATAAAATGATTATAAAAAATCAAACTAAATATTTTTTCTGTATTGAATACTATAGCTACACCATGTCCATTATCAGCATATCTTTCCCACTGAGCAGCATCATTTCGTGCCCTAGATACGCAAAATGCAAATGGATATTCTAATCTCATTCTTTTTTCTATTTTGTCAAAGACCGTATTTGCCTTTTCTTTATTTTCACAACTAATTTGTAAAAATACTTCTTTTTTCAAATCGCAGATAAAACCGCTCACTTCCTCTTTATCATTCATATTAACCGTACTTCCAAACCAGATTTCTTTTTCATTAAGTATGCCGTTTAAAGCCACAAAATCTGTATAATGCCATAAAGTTTTTCCATATTTTTCTACCGCAATATACGCACGTTTACTACGTTGGTTTATTTCAAGATTATTATAAGCCATTCTACTCACCTGTCCTTTTTCTTTTTATTCTTCCTCTGAAATAAAGTCCCATTTTAACCCCATTTTCTTTATCCAAATCACATCACGTTCTTGTTCCTCAAGTGCATTATACCTTGCCTTTTTCTCATCTATTATAAAATAAGTCAGATAGCCATCCTCAGCTGCAAAGATAACCTCTCTTGTATCTCCCTCCATAAATGTATCTATTTTATATTTCACATTTTTCATATCTATCCGATACTTTCCTGTTGATATAGCGACATTTTTTAAGCAAAATTTAACATCAAAAAGATGGCACCAAAAACTGTCTTTGCATTTCAAGGTAAATGCATTATTTTTCTTTGCCTTCTTATATAATTCTTGCAACTTTCTATTATCATAAAAACTTGTTGAAACTATTTTATTCACAAGAATGAATGTAAAATAAGTTTGTCAAAGGCGAATAGTTATTACGTGTGAGGACACAATATAGGCTGTACGCCGAAAGTCATGGACACCTATCAAGGTGTCCATTTTTTCAAAACCTCCGGCCTATTCAGATAGGTCTCCTTTGAAAAAGCTAGTCTATTCCTCAACATTACATACCTTCATCATAAATACAATTAAGCTGTCCTTCAGAAAGTTTTTTTGCCTAACATTCAATTATCAATTTACTCAATAGAACATCTTTGTCAAAACCAATACTAGTTATTTCAACTGATTTTATCTCTGGTTCCGAATAAATACTTACGTCATTTAATTTTATAAAAATCGGAGTTTTTATTTTATTGAAATTGCTTTTTATCCATTCATCGTTTTCTACATGACATCCCCAAAAATCATCTAAAGGTACTTCCGTATCTGATGATATTTTTCTTAAATAGAATATTGCTTCATCACTTGAATCAATCTTTCGTATTGTGTATAGTATGTGATTTTCCTTGAGCCATTTTCTTGACTCTTCCATTTCTTTCTCGTTTTTACATATTGCTTGAACTTCAAAATGAGGATGTAAATCGTTCCAACATAAATCTATATGCTTTTTTATAATGTGTTCAATGCTATCATGAGAACTCAACTGATTCACAAATTTAAAATAAATCTTTCTGAATAATTCACAAACATCACTTATGTCCGTCTCATTAAGCATATCAATATCCTTTTCTTTTCTTATTTTTTCTTCAATATTCTTATCTAGCTGCATTTCTTTTATGGCATTGATATTATCGGAGAGAGACTTTAAGATATTTAATACTAATTGCATATCCATGGCTTTTTGATTTTCTAGCAAACTCATCAAGCATCCACAAATATTTACCATCTTCAATAATACTTCTCTATAAAGATTTGGAATAAAATATGTTCTAATAGCGCTTCTTACATCTGAAACAAAGTTATATACATTTTTCCGATCTTCTTCATTATACTTTTGATCAAATATTGGTATGGTATAAAATCTTGGTGCTGACCAGCAAAATTTTTCTTTTAAAATCTTACTATACTTCCTATCATCATACGGCGGCATCGCAGGAATCACTATATTATATGCGCACCATTCACTTGTTCTCATAGTCATATCAACACAAGAGAAATATTCAATCCCCTGAACCACAGAATTATTTCTTTGTACCCATTGCATTAACATTTGAGGAATAATATATTCTTGTTTAAATGGTACTTTTCCGCTTTGATTAACAAAAGAACATGCTAAAACTAACGGGTATGTCTTTAGATACCTTATTATCACATTGAGCCATAAAGTAAAGTTATTATATTTTATTGAAGTTCCCCAAATATATATTTCGTCTGGTGAATACAGCATTAGAAATTTCAATTCATTCTCAGACGAATATTCCTCAGATTTAAAATCTACTTTTTTTTCATATTGATATTCTGAATAGTAATATTTTTGAGGACACCCACACTCTTGCCATGCTAATGGTAACATAGTCGATAAATACAAACTTGGAAATCCTACCAAACTGAATCTTTCATTATTTGAGTATGACCTTTTAGAAAGCGGAATATGAAAGAGCTCATCCGCATTTTTTTGAATCTCTGAAGATTCATAATCAACCGCTCTCACTCTAAAAAAACGGCTTCCCGGAGTCATTCTGAATCTTGTGAAACAATTTTTACCATTACAATTTATGGCTACCCAATCATCAATCGTACCTACAAACAGGTCATCCTGCACCTGTTTCATAATCTCATCCATCAGTTCCTGTGCCTTTTTATTATCTGCTTTTTCATAGTATTCAAAAATATTTAGAATGTGGCTGGAAATATCCTCTGCAGTTTGCATTGCCATCGATAATTCTTTTTGTATTTGATTTTTTTTATCATCGTCAAATTCTTCTCCTTTACACTGACTAATGAAAGACAGAAATTTATCTTTTTCTTCCCTGAATCTATCTGCTATAACAAAATCATTATTAAAGTATCTCTTGGGTAACGATATTTTTCTCATTAAATCTTCTATTTTCAAATTCATACTTATAATCCTCCAAAATATTGTACAAAATGTTCGCTTCAATTCAACAACGTCCATTCTAGCATAAACTTTCAATTTCAACAATGTGAATTTTATTACTCAAAGTCATCAAAGTGACACTGAAAATTTTATTCAAAAACAAAAAAAGACGGTATGGCATACCAGATACACCATACCGCCATGTAGCTTTTCTTATATTCTCACCGCATAATCCAGACTGATCCATCCTGCCCCGGACTTCAGCCTGCCCCATCCGGCATCCGAGCCTTTCCCGCTCCGGATCTCCATGATGGTGAATACCCCGATGCCGGTATATTTCCCGGTCTTCGCCGTATCCGTCCCCGGTCCTTTGCGGATGTTCAGATCCGTGGTGGAAACCTTCACCTGGAACGGGCACACAGCGCCGCCCGCCTTCGCATAGACCGCTTTCCCGTTCCAGTCAAACACC
>CANRPK010000079.1 GCA_947632455.1 uncultured Bacilli bacterium | reverse complement strand
ATCCCAATTATATGTTTTTCCATTATGTGTCAAAGTTTCTCCCTCAAAAGGATTCCAACATCTTTTTTCATACCATGATTTACCCATAAAATAACCTATAACAATTATTATAATAATTACAATAAATAAACTTATTACTTTTTTCATATTCATCTTTTCTTACCTACCTTCTAAAACATACATAATTTTAAGGGTTTTTTAAGGGTTATGAATATCAAGATATAATAAAAACCTTGATTAACAAGGCTTTATAAACATAATGGTCGGGAAGACAGGATAAAATAGAAAAAAGTCGAATTATGTTAAAACATTACTATTTAATACTTTTTGTTACTGCCTGTTACTGACTATTCCTACTTAATCATCACCAACCGAAAGTTTTTAAGGGAAAACTAAGGGGAGATGATTTTTATTATGGCAACTTTATTTAAAGTCAATAAAACAAAAAATTATACAGTAATGTGTAACTATCATTTACGAGATAAAACTTTATCATTTAAAGCAAAAGGATTACTTTCATTTATGCTAAGTTTACCAAAAAATTGGGATTATTCTATGAAAGGATTAGTTAGTGTAAGTAAAGAAAATATACAAGCAATTAGGACAATGTTACACGAATTAGAAGAACATAAATATTTAATTAGAAAAAGAAAACAAAATGAAAAAGGGCAATTTCAGTATGAATATTTTATATATGAGGTTCCATATGACCTAATCCCGTATATACAAAACCCACATACGGATATACCACATTCCCAAAATGATACCCAAATAAATACTAATAAAATAAATACTAAAGAACAAGATAAATTAGATAAAACTAATCCTATCATAAATGAATTAATTAAAAGAGATTTTATAAAAGAAACAGATCTAGATTTATATAGTTATGATAATTTATTAGAAAACCTTTTAGATGAATATGATTATAAGCAAGTTGTTATTTCAACTAAATATGTGTTAAGAAAATGGATAGAAAACAAAGGGTTAGATGAATATGGCAATGAAATAAAAAATAAATATGGTTATTTTAAAAAATCATTAGAAAACAATTTAATAAGACTTACTGAACAATTAAAACCTTTAGAGTGGGAGTTATAATATGAGCTATGCTATATTTAGAACTCAACCTATTATGACTACTCAAGATTTAGCACAAATAGGAAGTCATAATAATCGTGAAAAGAAAGCGTATGAGTCTAATCCAGATATTAAATTAGGGCTATCCAAAAATAATATTGATTTAGTACCTTGTAACAAGAAATATCTTACTAGATTTCATGAAATAACTAAAGATTACGAACAAGAATATAACGAAAGGCAAAAAACAATTAGAAAAGATAGAAGAAAAACATTTAGCCAAGCAATAAATAAATCTAAAAGTGTTGTAGCAGATGAATTATTATTTACTGCAACAAATGAATTTTTCAAAAATAAAAGTTTAGATGATATAAAAAGTTGGGCAAATACTTGCATGGATTTTGTTTATAAAGATTTAGGGTATAAAAAAGAACAAATATTACACTCTGTTATTCATTTAGACGAAAAAACACCACATATACATTGTGTAGTAGTACCTTTAATTAAAAAATATGATAAACGAGCCAATAAAGAAAGATATACCATTTCAAAAAAACAATATATTAAAAGTAATTTGCATTTAAGTCAATTACAAGATAAATATTACGAAAGACTAACAAAAAATGGCTTTGATTTATTAAGAGGTATTAAAGGAAACGATAATGTTCATATAGGAATTAAAGATTATAAAAAGATTACTAAAAAATTAAATCACGAGTTAAATATGAAAACTGAAAGACTTGAAAATGCAATAACTAATTTAAACAACAATATGAAAAGCAATAAGGCAACTTTATTTGATAAAGATTATGTAAAAATAAAGAAAGAAACTTTTAATAACATGAATATAGTTATTAATGAAAGTAAAAAAGTTATGGAAATGCAACCTAAACTACAACAAGTATTTAATGAAATTGATTCGTATAATACAAGTTATCAACTTTTAGATAAAAATAATAAAAGTATGGAGAAAGAAATTGAATACTTAAAAGATAGAAATAAAAAACTTGAAAATGAAAATAAAAACTTAAAAGACTATATATCAGTTATTTTTAAAAGAATTAAGACGTTTTTTAGAAAACTATTACTACTTGATAATGAAGAAACAAAAAACATTGCTACAAACGAAATAAAAGACCATTATAGCAATAAACATTTTGATAAGCATGATATTATAGATATTGCTAAAGGAACCACCAAAGAAGATGAGTTATACGACCATGCTGATATACCTAGTTATTTAAGAACAAGAAGAAATCATCACAAAAATAGAGATGATGATTTTGATTTAAGTTTATAGAAAGGAAATGATAATATGATGAAAATTGTTACAAAAGATAATACAAGCATTGAAGAAGAAAAAAAGCATATAGAATTACTTGATGAATTAATCAAAGATGATGAAAAAAGAAAAGACTTTAAAAGCAAAAAATATCATACTATGGCTTTAGAAAAACATAAAAAAAAATTAAAAGAAATAGAAAGATAAAACTATGGTAAAAAGAAAACTAGATAATCTAGGAAGATTAGTTATTCCGAAAGATTATAGAATAAAACTTAATTTAAAAGCAAATGATTATGTTAATCTAAAATTATTAGATGATAATACAATACTTTTAAAGAAATACAACTTTTCTGTAAATTATGAAGAAATAATAAGAAATGCACTTATTTCAACAAAAGGTATTGAATATAGTGATTATTATATTTCTTCAAAACAAATTGAAACACTAAATAAGATAATAAATGACTTTATTGAGAAAAATTATATTAAATAAGAAATGGAGAAATGAAAAATGAATAAATTAAATGAATTATTAGAAGAAAATTTTTGGGAAATAGCAAATATAGCTACAAATGAGTTATATGAAACAAATAGTGAATTTATAGAATTGCAAGAAAAAGTATTAAAAGTAGATCATAGGAATAGAAATATAAGTTATGTATGTAACGAATTTCAACCTAAATCATTAGACAAAAGAGATGTTGAAGATATTATAGAATATCTTAAGTACAAAAGTGAAGAAGAAATTATATATCAAAAAAAGATGTTATTAATGGGTATAAGAATTGCATATATAATGATTAATAAAATAGGTCTATTAAAAGATGAACTATAGGTTTACTAAAAAGATGATTAGTTTCATCTTTTTAATTTTATAGTATTTTGATATAATTATAGTAGTAAAATAAATAGTAATTCGTATAATAACGAAAATAAAAGGTGGTAAGTATGAAATGTCCTAATTGTGGAAAAGAAATGACAAAAGATTTTTGTATGTTTTGTGGATATATGTCTAATGGTAATTATATAAAAAAAAGAAAACATAAAGCAACAGATTTAGAAAAGATTTTAGGTGATGAATATGATACTATTATTAGAAATGATAATAACCTAACCACATTTATTTTAGGACCTTTATATTTTTGTTATAGAAATTATTTATTTCTGGGTGTATCTTTAGCATATCTTAATATTGTTTGTTATTTTGGTATTTTATTTTTCTATCAAAATCAAGAAGGAGATTTTTTTACTAATGCTATTGGTATGTATTTTTTATTAATAACAATACTTTTGTTTTTTCTTCTAAATAAAATATTTTATGTTTCATTTGCAAATTATATTTGTTTGTATTTTGCTAAAAGAAAAATAAAAAAGATTAATACTAAATATAAGAAACAAAAAAACGATTATTTAATAAAAGTAAAGTTTAAAAATGATTTAAAATTGATTATAGGTATAATACTATATTTATCAGTATTTGTAATTTTGTATATTCTTGCATATTTAGATTATATATAAATTATAAATAATGTTAATAAAATAAATAGTAATTTGGATTAGAAAGTTGGTGTGAATATGAAAAAGAAAAAAGTTATAATATTAATTGTGGTTTTGGT
>CANRPK010000078.1 GCA_947632455.1 uncultured Bacilli bacterium | reverse complement strand
TCTACTATTTCATCATCACTAACGATTTCCACTTTATTATCTTCACTTACTAAACTTAATAAAGATAATTCACTATTGATTTCAAATTCTAAATTATCATTTAAAATAATAGATTCTTTTTCATCTTGTTTTGGTGTTTCTGTCTTACCACAACCTACAACAAAAAAGCATATCATTATAAAAATTATTATTTTTTTGCTTATGTCTTTACCAAATAATTTCATATTTTATCATTCCTTTTATTGATATTTTGTATCAGTATGGTCATAAGTTTCTATAAATGTTGTATAGTCCATTCCAAATTTAGTTTGTAAAATATTTACATTTTCTACGCAAGATTTGTTTGATGTTTCGACACTTTCTACTAGGGGTGGAGAAAACCAAATACCATCTTCGTGTCTACAATATTTATATAAATTTCTAATAATCTGTTCTTTTGTTACCTCATTTGAATTATTATTGTTACTATTACTTGAATTGTTACTTGAAGATGTATTATTATTACTTGTGCTTGAATTACTGCTTGATGTTGTTGTCTTTTTATTTACCTTTAATGTAAATTCTTCTTCTGTTTTATTGCCACTGCTATCTACTGCTACATATTTTAACTTATATGTTCCCTCTTTATTAAAATCATAATCTCCCTCAATAGTAGCATTAATTTCTTCGTTTGAATTATCACTTACTTTAACACCTTTTAATAAGTTTATTTTTGTTCCAGATGTTGTGCTTAACTCCTTTGTAAATTTAATAGTAGGGGCTTGTGTATCAGTAATTGTTATAGTAAATGTTTTTTCTTCTTCTTTGCCATTTACTAAATATTTGATAGTGATTTCTTTATCTCCTAATATAGATGTATCTACTATTTCATCATCACTAACGATTTCCACTTTATTATCTTCACTTACTAAACTTAATAAAGATAATTCACTATTAATTTCAAATTCTAAATTATCATTTAAAATAATAGTTTCTTTTTCATCTTGTTTTGGTGTTTCTGTCTTACCACAACCAGTTAAAGATACTATCATAAATAATAATAAAGCAATTCCTAATAATTTGTTTTTCATTTTTTCACACCTTTCATTTTAAATTTATGTTTAAACATTTTAACAATGCTTATACCAAACAAAAAGGAACACATGATACTGCTTTGTGTTCCGATACTGCTATTGTTGGCTTAACTGCATACTGCCACCAACAATTTACCACAATGTCGGATTTTAGCACATCTTACCGACAATATAATTTTAACATAATATTTTTAATGTTGTCAACACTATTGTTAAGAATTGCCTAACATATTTTTGTTAGGTAATTCCCTACAATTATATTAGAGGTGTTGATATGATAAATAATAAAAATTTACACTTTGATACTGACATATATAACACTATTCGCAAAAATATAAAAAAGTATAGAAAAGAGAAAAACATTACATCGGCAACACTTGCCGAGATGGTAGATTTATCTCACGATTTTATAAGACAAATTGAAAGTGAAAAAACTGCTTATAATTTTTCTGTTGATACATTTTATAAAATATCTGTTGCATTAGGTGTTAGTTTAGATATGTTAATCCAAAAAGAAAACGATAAGAATTAAATCTTGATCGTTTTTATTTTTATTCATTTTTTTCACTTAATTTTTCTGCCTCTGAAATTATAAATTTTTCTTGTTCTTCTGAATAATGAATATAGTCATGTAATTCATTAAAAATAGTTTTTGATGAATATTTATCTTTTCTATATTCACGATATAATTTAATTAATTCTGATAAAACAATAATGTCATATTTCATTTTTATTTCATCATATTTTTTACAATATTCTTTAAATGTCATAGTAATTCCTTTCTATAATTATATTTTTTATATACTTTTTACCAATTAAAAGTGTATTTAAGCCTTTATTTATAGATAGTTTTACTATTTTTAATCGGTGCCGAAAATGGTGCCATAACAGATATTATGTTATATCAAGTTATATCACTTTATAATACTTTTCAAAAATAATAAAAATGCCTTGAAAATCGCTTAAAATCAAGACATTTTCTAACATTCTGGCGTCCTTGAGAGGATTTGAACCTCCGACTTTCCCTTTAGGAGAGGGATACTCTATCCAACTGAGTTACAAGGACAGATTTTTGCCTATATTTCAAGGCTTTACTGAATTTTATTGTCCTCCAGTATACTCTTAGGAGGTCGTTACTCTATCCATCTGAGTTACTAGGACTTGCATAAATTTATTTTAGCATAAAAAAACAAAAAGGGCTACTTTTGGCCCATAGTTATAATATTAAATAAGAAAAGACTATAGAGTAAGGCATATGTCTTAACCTTTTGTAAACCTAAGATACGGACAAATGACGTCGCTAGTTCATAGATGGCCACCATTTTGTCGATGCCCGTAATGAGCCAACTTTCCTTATATCGCGGCAAGGTCATATTGAGCGGAAACATATGAGCTTCGATGGCATTTTCTTCCAATTCATTGAGCCCAAATTCCCTTTTAGCATTAGCTAAAGCAATATCGGGATGGGCAACGCCCTTATATAGACCCTTGATATTGACAAAATCTTCATCGATAAAAAAGTCATGTAATAAAGCGGCCTTAGTCGCTGAGCGATAATCTAAATGCCACTTGATAGCATATTTATAGGTATAACGAGCAACGCGACAAGAATGTTCTAAACGCGTTATCCCATGATGGGTCTCTAAACCAATCTTTTGAAAATGACGATTTTTTAAAATATCATCCGTTAAAGACTCATAACTTTCATAATTATTCATGTTTTCACCTTCGGCACGATACAATTATAGCATAATTACCACATAATGGTTCCAAATTTCATACTTATATGATAATTTTATTGCCCAATAGACATTTCCTTACCATTATAGTTAACACCTACTTCACTTTTTAGGAAAAGTTTATCGTCTTCTAAGCGAATATTTTCGCGATCTTCAATAAATGAACTCCGATAGATATTCGTACGATTTAAATTGCTATCGATAAATAAGGCATATTCATATTTAGGAGTGCCATTTATAATTAAGGTATAGGCATTTACTTCATCATTATAAGTATAATATTTCATTTCGGTATCCATAATTTTTAATTTTAAATCATAAGTATCGAGATAGAGATGATCATCATTGATCTTTAAGGTATAGTTTCCGACTTTAATTGTATCGTTTTCTATAGTATATGTTCCACTTTCAGTATTTAGTCCGGCTTCATTGCCAATTATTAATAAATAATAGTTATTATTATCTTTTAAATCGGTATTATTTGGAGCCAGCAATAAAATATAGTGATCATATCCGATATTATTGATGGTAAATTCTTGATCACTTTCAAATTTATGAACGCGATTTTTTTCGAGGAACGTCATCACTTTATTGGCAGGGCGCGTCGAACGCGTCGGTTCGGTCGTAATGGGGTCATCATAAGTCATAATCCTTTTGACGATATGATAGCCAAAATAGGTAATTATTCCCGTAAGAAGGAGGATGACGACGACGATGATGCCCAATTTTAGAGGATTCATCTTCTTGTTGGCGATTTGATCGTTGACGTCGCGAGCCTTGGTCTCATCGATGGCTTCATTAGCTTGAAGCGTGGCACTGACGATATTTTCGCGCTCGCGGTTGAGCATCGTATCTTGGGCCGAAACGGGCGTCGTATTTACCGATGTCGGTTGGACGATGCCATCATTATAGCCACCATTTTCTTTATTTTGATTATCATAATTGTTATTCATAACTATCACCTAACTTTATAAATATTTTGATAACGATCGACTATGCATTGATAAGATAGTCCCATTTCATATGCCCTTTTACTATAAAAGATATAGACTTTATCCAATTGATCATGAAATTCTAAACGATAGAGGTTCGCTTCTCTAGTTACGTTTTTTAAAAACATTTTTAAATTTTTATGATGAAAAGTAATTAAAATAAGTATTACTTCTCCAAAAA
>CANRPK010000077.1 GCA_947632455.1 uncultured Bacilli bacterium | reverse complement strand
ATGTCATCGTCAAGCATCAGGAGCTTCCATTCAAGGTCTGCCCTTGCGAAGCGGTCAACCTCCACTTTCTGTATGCTACCCGTATTCATGCTGTCGCCAAGCAAGGCTCTCAACACCCTGCCGATGCGTGACTTGCCTTCCCCGCCTTTGCCTATGACTATCATCATTTTCTGCCCCTTTGTCGTGGGCAAAAGCACATAGCCCATAAATTCCTGCAACGTGATGATGTCCTCCGGCTCTAATAACTGCCCGATAAAGGAAAGCCACTGTGTCGGTTCTGGCGCATCAGGTATATACCGCACCGGAAGTCTGTTCATACAAAATTCTTTCTGTGCAGAGAAATCTTTTGTCAGGAAATATGTGCCGTTCGCCACATGGATACGGTCTGTCTGATAGGGTATCGGCGGGGAGTAGCACCGTATCCGCAACGCATCGAGCAGCGTTGTCGCCTTTTTTGCGATGTTTGACGTAACATAGGGCGCAATTTTATGGTATATCTCCGCCTTAATCTGCTCCGCATCACCGATTGCCCCGTTTACGTCAAAGAACCTGCCATGTATGCACTTCATAGGGTGTCCGGCGAGGAAATCCTCACAGAAAAGCACATCATTGACTTTGCTCCCGTCAAACCATGCTTCCGGCTGTGATGTCTGCCCTGCCTGTTCCACTTTCTCCGCTTTCTCCATTTTCTCCATTGTCTTTTCCAATGCCGCCCTCTGTTCCGGCGGTAAGCTGTTCCAGTCTTCTTTCAATCTTTAACGCTTCCTCTCCGTAACCTGCCACCAGTTCCACACGCTCCGACAGCGGAGCATAAAGAAGAATGTCTAACAGGTACTCAATATAATCTTTCTTTTCCAACGCTTCACAGAACAGCGGATTCCATTCTTCCTCCGCTGTGTCCGGCGCATATTTCTCTTTCCACTCCCGCAGGCAGCACAGATAGTCAGAAAGCACACGGAAACACTTCTTTTCCGCCCTCTCAAACCTCTGCTCCGGCGATAACCTCCGTTTCCTCTCTGGCGGCGGCTTCCTGCCCCTTTTTTCCTCAAAAATGATACCGAAATCCGACGCAATCTGTACCGCCGCTTCTTTCTTCCCAAGACCATAAAACCTTGCCACAAAATCAATGGCATCGCCCTTTTCCCCGCACCCGAAACAGTAATAGCGGCTGTCTATCTTCATGCTCGGATTTTTGTCCTTATGGAACGGGCAGACCGCCATGCCGTTACGGTTTATCTTTATCCCGCATCGCTCCGCCGCCTGCCTTGCGGTAATGCCGCTTTCCCTTATCGCTTCAAATACATCCATAAAACCTCCATGCACGCAAAAAGGGCAGCTACAAACCTATCAAAACCAATAGGTTTATAACTGCCCTGACGCTGTGTAAATCATTATAATCGGACAATGCCCGCAATCATTTTCTGAATTCTAAAAACTGTCTATATAAGCATGGCGGCATCCTTCCGCCCAGTTCCTTTTCAACGCATAATACAATGGGATAACGTGCCTGTCATCCTCCGCCGCCTTTACACCCACATACCCGTTATGTGCGCTGAATGTTTCAAAACAGAGCGCAACATCATCAAGCTGCTCTGCGCCGACTATATCCTCCGAGAGATAGACCATGCCGCTTTTTGTAACCCGTATCTGGTTGTTGTGGGTATCATGCCCACAGGCAATCAGCATACGGAACTGTCCGAGGGTAATCGTCCTGATGTCATACGCTTTTATCTGCTTCCCATTCAGTATAATGGACTGCCCCCGCCGTGCGAGAAACTCCTGAAATTCCTGATGCGTGCCAAACATTCCCTCATCTATCATCTGCCAATAAAAATCCTCTTTTTCATAAAATTTTATATCCTGCAAGTAGCTTTTGGGAGATAAGCCCACATTGGAATCGCACCATCATCTCTGTGACCGTTTTACGGAAGTATCATTATCAGGAAACAGTGTCATGGCGCAAGGTTCCCACACCTTGTTTACAGTAAAACATTGACCGCTCCTGCCTTTTCCGTAAAGGGCAATCATGGCGTGTTTTTGCATAGCTCGGCTGTTTCATACGTCTTGCAGGACTGTCCATATTCAGTTGTCAGCCTGCCATGCGTTTTCAATCCATTCCGGCAGAAAAATAAATCCGTCTGTATAACTAAATCACCAGCTTGTCCGCACCGTACTTGTGGATAATGCGGGATAAGATTTCTTTCTCTTTCCCCGCCGATTTTCCATAAAGCCTGCACAGCGTTTCAAGCTCTGTCTGCGTGAGTGTGTTGCAGTAAGGCTTGTAATTTTCCGTGATAAAAACCCCGCCGCCCTCGCCCGGTTTTGTGTAGACCGGGTAATCAAACGACAGCGAAATAATGTCGTTCATTATCGTGCGCCTTGACACTTCCAGTTCCCATGCAAGCTCCGCCATTGTCACATGACCTTTTGCGGATAAAATGCTGATGATCTCCATTCTCCTGTGTGCCGTGTCCATGCCGCACCTCCCTCCGTTTTCTGTCTTGAAAACTGTCCTGATTTTTTATGTATTCTTTTCACAGTACGGTCCAAATTCCTGTATGACCGACAATATAATCTGCCTGTCCTTCTCCGTACACAGACCAGCGGTTCTTTCCAGACATTCCAGTTGTTCATGGGAGAGCGAGTTCTGGTTTTTGCTTACCCCGTCCATGAGGAAGTATCCGCCGTCATAGCCCTGCCTTGCAATCACAGGAAGTTCTTCGCCTATGACTTCAAAATCACGGCGTATGGCGTTCTTCCCAACGCCGTATACAGCCATAAGTTTTGGCACGGTCAGCTTCTTTCCGGACAGCAGCATACGCTCAATTTCCCTCCGCCGCTGGAATGCGTGGTCTAACATTTTTTCACCCCCTTTCTCCGCTGTTTGTGATGTCAATTATAGATAAAGGAAGTTCCCGTATATGGGTACGTTCCTCAAAAAAATCGTGTTATTTTTCCAAAGACCGGAAAGGGTGTGAATCCTTTCCGGGAAGTAATAGCAAGCACTGCCTGTGTTCCCTCACAGGCTCAATTTTTTCAATTTTCCCCAAAGCGGAAACTTGAAAGAAATTGCTTGCAGGGGGAAGCATCCCCCTAACCCCCTTTGCGCCCAAAATCCGCAAAATGCCCTGACGGGATTTCCGGTTTTTCCGCTGATTTTTTTGCACGAACAACCCCAAAAACAGGACGGAAGATTATGTAAAATCTTTTCATCAACCCATTACAGAAAGGAGATAAAAATGCCAAACCGTGAACGCAAAAACGAGCTGAAAATATATCTAAGCGACGACGAGCAGTACATACTGGAACAGAAAGTAAAAGCCTCCGGCATGAAAAGCAAATCCGCTTTCCTGCGCCGCCAAATCCTGTACGGTTTTGTCTATGACATTGATTATTCCGAACTTCGGGAATACAATGCCGCACTCGGAAAAATCGGCGGCAACCTGAACCAGATAGCAAAGCGCATGAACGCAACAGGAAACGTCTATGCCACTGATGTAAAGGAAGTTAAGGAGCTGATGAAAAAAGTGTGGGATACACAGAAAGCCATGCTCTCCAAACAGCCATACATGAAACAGTAAACAAAACCGGAATCCCGGCTGAAGAACAGGCAGTACCCGGCAGATTTCTTTCGTAAATCTTCCAAAGCAAAACCGCATCAAAATCTATAATTAGACAAATTTCGCACCATTAAAAAAGATGTACCGCAGTGAAGTTTTAATCTTCCTTGCAGTACACCTTGATGTGTAAAATTGCCCATAATTTTTTCTATTCTATGGTTCAATAGCCTTAATTTTCTTTTTCTCATAATTTATCTCCTGATTTAGCTCGTTTTGTCTCAAATTTTCCAAGACACAATTTTATAATTCAGTTCAAAAAACAGCGGTTTTGATTTTTATCAAAAGCCGCTGTTTTGAAAACAAGCATAGATATATGTCTGCTATACGACGGCTTTTTTTCTTTTGCCGTCGTGCGGCAGATTTTTTATAATTATTTCAAAATAATTCTGTTATTACAATTCATTGATAGTTGCCGTAATCGGCATATTTCTGATCCGCTTTGCGGGTGCATATACCGCTAACGCAGCAGAAGC
>CANRPK010000076.1 GCA_947632455.1 uncultured Bacilli bacterium | reverse complement strand
CCCGGGCCCGCTCGGCCCGGTGCTGGCCCACGCGTCGCACGGACTCCAGCCCCTTGGCGAGGAACTGCAGATGGTCCATATTACTTGATACAGGATCGATTTCCAAATCTTTAGCGGGTTCGCCTTTTTTATTAAAACGTCCTTTGTGGGCAAGGCGATAACCGTATGGAACAAATCCGCCTGTATACTGACCTTCGGATTTCATCTGTTGAGCTCGTTCTTTAACTCTGATAGACGTCTTTTCGCTTTCTCCTGCAGCCTGCCAAAAGCGTATGTAGTTGATTAGACGGTCAGCGTGACTGTCAAGGCGTTGTTGCCCTTCTTTAACCGACCACACTTCAATTCCGTGATCTACAAACCACGATAATACAAAAGGCGTTTCGTCCTCGATTCGTCCAAGTCTATCGAACATGAAGACTAAAAGAATATCGAATTCTTTACGCTCGGCGGCTTCCTTTAAATCTTGAATGGCATCTCGATTTACCGCTGACACTTTGGATCCTGAAATGCCTTTTTCCTCAAATTCCTTTTGGAGAATCCATCCCTGTCGCTCAATAAATTCACGGCATGAATTTCTCTGCATGGGAATATCGTTTTCGTTTCTATCAAGCTGTTTTTTCGTTGAAACTCTATATAGTGTATTAACTCTTTTCTTATCCATGTGGGACTCCTCTCATTTTCTGTTTAATAATAAATCTTTGTCTGATTTTCAGAAAATAAGATTAGTCTTGGAGAAACTATTAACTTGTCAAGGTACGCTTGATTTTCATCATACTCAGTATACCTATGACAGCGTTATATGTCCAGAGTTTATAGCACTTATTTTATTAAACAGAAATACTATTTATTACGCTCTCAATCTTTTCCTCATATGCACCTGTTAAGATCTGCATAATTGAGGTTTTCAAATTCTTAGTATCACTTTTAGAAAATTGAATTCTGATATTCGCTTCCCCGATAGTAATACTTAATTGGGTGTTGCTCATTTTCATACTCCTAATATAAATATATCAGCCGCATGACATTACACAGGATGCCATGCGGCATTATTTCGTTTTTGCGTGTAATTCATCATCCTCTATTTGTCCTCGACTCCCCTCGGATTGTTGGGCATACAGTAAACGGTCATGGTCTTGACCATCATTGGAATCTCACCAACTCCTTCGAGGAGCCTGCTCACAGAAGTATCATTATCACTCAATGCGTCATCGCCATATGTCTTTACCTTGACGGCTCTGCGTGGTGTACATTTCTTACACCTTGAGATATGTATTTACTGTACCGTATATTCAATTTTCAAAGTTCAAAAATATACTTGCTATAAAATGCAAATAAGTGAAGAGAAATTCAATCCCTTCACTTATTTAGCCGTTAACAAATGTATTTTGAACGAATATTTTTGGAAAAAGGTTTATTTTTATTCAAAAATAAACCTTGGATAAACTCAAACCCGTTGGATATTTATAGAACCTTTTATTTTTGCACTTTGCTGAGTACTACAATATAATTTCGGACTTGAAAAATTTTTCTTGAAAGCTTACCGCCTCACCGATTTCCTCTTTTGTAAAAGTTAATCCCTCCGGAGCAACAACCCATTTATCTTCGATATCATCATATCTATGGATAATTGCAATTACAGTGCCAGAAAATTCTTTTACTGCATTATTAACACCGATAATATAAGCATCTTGCTCTTCTCCATCAGGAGCCATAGTATCTTCTATATACCCATAATTAATTGGATAATACAAATCTTTGTGCTCAGGATGATAGCTTCCTAAAGGCCTATCAACAATTACTTTAACTTTTTTACCAATCATATCACGAATTCTCCTTAATTTGTAATATTTAACTATTATTATATCTTATTTCCGCATGGAATTCAATTAAAAGAAAATTTCTTTAGAAGTAAAACTCTTAATGCTCATTAGGATGTCTTTTTTCATATAAATATAGTTCGTTTTATTATTAAATCGCTATAATCAAGAAACACTTTCTATAAATTCATTTACCACAGAATACCTTTTTTTATGAAAAAAAGAAGACTTTAATACCGTTTGAAAGTAATCGAGCAGTAATAGATTTTGATAAATTATTTATCATTTTCTACCCTGCTGAATTTTTTCAGATCTCTAGGTGCTTTCGGCTGATAGTAAATCATACTGCCTGTGCTATTTGCGGCACGATTAATAGATTTACTTACAGCAAATTTCACCACCTTTGCAATAGCATTGTTAATTTTCTTTTGAGATCCCATATAAATCTCTCCTTTCTTTTAATAACTGCATTTTATCTCACAAAAATTGCTAAATCAATATGTAATCCTAAACTATCAAAATTGCCGTTAGAAAAGAAGAAATTGCACATATTATAAGAATAATCTAATAATATTATACTAATTCTTATAATATTAGAATATTCTAAATTTATGCGTGTACTCAATGATAATTAATTGATAAAGTTATCTTGAGGTGTAAAGAATGGAGTATAAAAATTATCTGCAAGAAGTAGGATATAGATTAAAGAAACAAAGAATTAAGCTTGGCTTAACACAGAAGCAATTAGGAGATATTATTGCTACAAAATTTGATTTATCAGACAAACAAATTTCAAGATTCGAGTGTGGGGAAAATGGAACTAGACTTGATAAATTAGTCGAACTAACTATAGCTTTGGGAAAAACTCCGGATTACTTTTTACTGGGGATCGATAGAAGTGATGAGTATAATGATAGAACTATTGATCAAATAGATGAATACTTAATTCAGCTACCAAAAGAAGATATTGAGCTCGTACTAACATTTGTAAAAACATTAAATGAAAAAAATAATTAATTATGATTTTACAAAACATTAATTCTATGGTATATTAGGCATATCTTTCGTTAGATTGCCTAATATATTTTTTGAGGGGAATATTATGAATATTGCTATATGTGATGATGAAAAGTCATTTAGAGATTTTTTAGAAAAACATCTACGAAATTATTTTGATGAAAAAAGTATTCCACTTAACATAATCCAATTCGCTTCTGGAGAAGAACTATTAGAGAATAACCTGTTGTTTGATTTAGTCTTTCTTGATGTAGAAATGGGTAATATTAATGGGATAGATACAGGCAAAGAGCTTAAGAAAAAGAACCCGCATAATATAATTTTTGTTATCACTTCTTATAATGGATATTTAGACGATGCGTTTAAAATACAAGCTTTTCGATTTTTATCAAAGCCATTAGATATTCTTAGATTATACAGGGCTCTAAATGATGTAGCTGAACTATTAAATAATGAAATGATCGTTTTTTATGATGTTCAAAGTGGACAAGATGTAAGAATTTATTCTAATGATATTATCTATATTGAAATTGTAAAAAAGAAAACGAAAATCGTTACCGTGAACGATACATACTATTCAAATGAAAAAATATCCTACTGGAAGAATAGACTTAATGCAATTTCATTTGTATGCCCCCATTCAAGTTACATTGCCAATATAGATTATTCAATAAATCACACAAGAACCCTGCTTGTTTTAGCTAAAAGGGATCTATACAAGAATATTATTGAACGGTACGAAATAGCAATTGCACCCAAAAGGCAGGCGGAAATAAAAAGACTATTCTTCTATGTTTTGGAAAGGAGATAATATGCCTAATATATTATTTTTAATATTTACATATTTTGCAGAAGCATTAATTGTGTATTCTTATGGTCGCTCGATATATGATTTAAAAAAGAATAAATATTTCTCATTTGGAATTATATTGCTTTTTTATGCACTTTTATTACTGCTTTTTCAATTTTTAATTGACAATGAAGTGGTAAATATTTTCTCTATAATTTTTGTTAATATACTTATAATTTCCATTTTGTTTAAAAGCTCTCTAAAATCAGCAATATTTCATGGCTTTGCTCTAGGTATATCACAATTAGTGTCTGAGTTTACTACAGCATTTGTAACAGCTATGATATTAAGCGAATCAACACAAGAGAGCGTGCAGAATCATTTTGAAATTGGATCAGTATTAAGTATGATAATATACTTCTTAATGACTCGACTATTAACCGTTTTCTCAATAAAAGAAAACAAATCTCGTTCTTG
>CANRPK010000075.1 GCA_947632455.1 uncultured Bacilli bacterium | reverse complement strand
AACAGCGCAGATAATCTGTATTGCTCGGTTTGATCGGAACCGGTATATTTCAATGAGGATTCTTTGTTATAATAATCATTGGAAAGCATATGCTTTGCATTTAAATCAATCATGATTGAATAATCGGAATCGGAGGCGACATCGAATCCCATAATTTTAAAGACATTTGCTATTATTTTTATTGCGGCAGTAGAGGGGAGGATTGTTTCCAGCGCTGCATTCTTAGCTTTATCCGACGCCTTATCAACCAATTCTTGCCCGATTTCAGACATAATGCTATTTACAGTATTTTGCCCGTATCTTTTTTGAACATTTTCAATTGCCAAATGAAGAGCAAGGCCGTTTTTTTCAACAGATGATTTTGCTTTTATTTCATTAAGCATTTTTTTATTGTCTTCGCACATAGAGCCGAATTTCAGATAATAATCGGCTATATTTGTTATTGATGAAAGCGCGTCAAAAAAGGTGTTCCAATCTCTTGCATTGATCCATAACATCGCATCGTCAACAGATGAATCCTTAAACGGCTCTGCAATCGTTTTTACAACCGATGTTATGTCTTTTATCTCTTTTGAATAATCATTAATATCCTTGTTAAGCTTATAAACATCATTAAATCTGGTGATAAGATCGTCGTTGGTTGTCAACGCCCGAATGTATGCGTCGTTATCTGTTACACACTTTTCCACAAAATCTTCATAGTTTTTCTCGTCGCCTAAATTTGTAATAAAATCAAGCTTTGATAATCTCAATCCAAATATAGTCGATCCAAAATAACTTAAAACGCTTGAGGAAAAATATGCGCCTTCGCTTCCGCCGTATATATCGTCTATAACATCGTTAATACTGTAATTGGTAATTGCTTTTCCGTTAAGTATGCTCATGGCATAATCGGCGTCTGCAAGACTGTATCCGCTGTTTACTATTCTTATGGTTTTCTGCTCTATGCTCAAATAGGCTTTTAAAAAAGAGACCATTTGCGCCAACGGCAAAAAAATATGATTGCCGAATTTATATACATTGTACAAGGAATATGTCTTTTTAACAAAAGGGTTCATATTCACGGTTGCGGATTTGTTGGATAAATTCAATTCAACTCTTCCGAACTTACTCTTACTGTTTTGGCCTTTTCTGATAAAAGATGTTGTGTTGTTATCGTAATAATACAATGTAAAATCAGTTAAAAAATCTATTGTTACATATAAATTCTGCCCGTCAAAATATGCGACCTCTTTAGATTCGATTTTTTCACCGTACTCTCTGACGGATTGCACATTATATGTAATGAATTTGCTCTCATCCGCATAAGCGGTCACGAGAGAAGAAGGCATCATTAAAACACATAATATTATGCATATTGCTTTTTTTAAAATGCTCATATCCTTACTCCTCTTGACCTTGTTCTTCAATAAATACTTTCATTGAATCCGTATATGCATATCCAAACATTGCATTGACAAAATCATCATTGAATTGCACTCTGACATTTCCATCTTCATCTACAATGACATCAACTGTTTGCTCTGTAGTTTTTAATTCTGCCGAATTGATCAGTTCGCATAATTTTTTATTCATTTCTTCTTCGTTTATTTCTTGTGAATATACTTGATTTTGATATTCCTTTAGGCTTTCATTAATATCGGGGGAGGACACTTTTGCAGTTACAACATAGTATCCGTCTGCAACAGAATCAAGCCTAATGCACTTAAAAGATGATCTCTCATCAAGTAAATCTAAGAATTCCGGCTGATCCTCATTGATACTTGATTCCCATTCCTCAAGAATTATTTTGGGAAAATTCGCTTTCAAATTGATGCTGCCGCATCCGCAAAAAAGGAAATTCACCAGCAATATACAAGATATTGAGCATAATATTATTTTTTTACTTTTCACCGTTATCCTCCTCTAAAAAATTGTGGTCAATCTTAATTAAGATTGACCACAATAAAGATTTGTAATTGATAAATGATTTATTTATCACGAGTATTTTAAAAATATCGAACCGTTAGTATGGCATTTTACCCATATGCTGTAAATTGGAAAATCCCCGGTTCCGTTAAATTTTATACATTAGGATTTTTTGCAGTCTTAGATTTTATTTTATAATTTATCCACGGGTTTATTAGTTTTAATTCTGTATTTGAATTCTAATTTATTAATGAGTCTCATCCTTTATTCCGGGAATTCTTTTCGGGCGGTAAGATTGCTTATGCCGAAATAGGGATCATCCCAAGTATCTCCTTTTTCTCCATAAAATGATATTTTCAATTTTGATACGCCTTTTACTGTAATATTAAAATCCAACGGCAAAACTCCGGCAGCAGCTTTCTTTGACTCGTATATTAACTTCCCGTCACCATATACTTCGAACCAACCGGAGCCCAAAGTGCTTTTATCTTCTTTCAACAAAAACAGCGTTCCACTTATTACATCATATTTCCCGTCTAAGTTGAAATACGCATTTATTGAGGGGGAACTATCGTAATTATTATTATACCAAATTATTGAATGGTTCATTTTTTCATTATTATTTGCTTCTTGTGTAAAATCGAAAGATAAATAACCATAAAAATCACCTGTTTCATCAATATTTAAGCAATTATCTTCATCATACAAATAAAACGGCAGATACTGCTGATACAAATCATGCTTTGTCTTATAATCCCCGTTTTCGGGCTGAAGCTCCATTGCCACCTCGATATTGCCTATTGCCGCGTCAACATCGTGTTCTTTAAATGCCGCGTCGGCTTTTGCGGCGTAATTTGAGGCGTATTCAACGAGCGTCTCGTCTAATTTTGCCGAAACCTCATCCGAATTCAGTCCGTTTTCGTCAAGATAACTTTTCGCATTTTCCAAAAGGTCAAGACCGCCCGAAATATCATTCTGCGCTATTTTTTCATCAACGGTTTTAAGCACCGAGCCTATGTAATCCGATACGCACTCTCCGATAAGAGATTGCGCGTTGCTGTATTCGCTGTCTGCTGAAGACACCTGCGAAAAGTTTGAAATCGCGCTTTCCCAATCGTCTTGCGCTTTATCGTTTACCCCGCGGCAATAGTTCAACTTAGAAGCATAAAGGCTCTCAAGCTCGTCCCAGCTTGCCTGATTTTCCGAAGAAACGCACGACGCAAGATTTTCTCCGTCCTCCGAGACTAAAAGCGAGCCCCAATTATTTGCGCAATAATTCCAAACGGCGTTTTCTCCGTCACTGAGAGCTTCTTCATCAAAATCGTGGCTGTTCAAATCGTCTTTGATCTCCTGTATCGTCTGCGCTATGACCTTGTCGTATTTTTTGAGTTTTGAATTATTGCCGTATGCTTCGGAATAAACGGAATAAATGAGGGAGGCATTCCCCGTATCAATGGCGTCCTCAAGCTCTTTGGTGGCGGTCAAACTTGAAATCACAAACGCACCTATGACGATCAGCACAATCAATACTGCCGCAATAATCAAAAAGGGCTTTTTCGATTTCGCCCGTGTCGGCGATGAGACCTCAACAGGTGCGCTTTCCGTTTCATATTCAGGCACCGTCTGCCTATCTTCATTCGTTATAAATTCTTCCTTTTCTATTGGCGCTCCGCAGTTTGTGCAGAACATCGCGGCATCATCTATTTCACTTCCACAATTTTTACAAATCATTTTCATTCTCCTCGAATAATATGCTTTTTAGAATACTTTTTTACCGCAGCATACGATATTATCAGCGCCACAACCGCTACAATAGCACAAATTATGTAGGGATTAAGAATAAAGATATAACCATAATACTCAAATAAAAAAGTTCGTATTATTTCGGCTAAAATATTAAGCAATAAATAAGCCGACGTTAAAAATATAGGAACAACCATTGAACCGTATGCGGCACTTATATTTTCGCGTTCAAATAGGGACTTTAACATTTTATTTGATAAAACAGCCGAAACCAAAACACTTAAAATTTCAGGCAAAGGTTGCAACATATTATCATATATCATAAAAAATTCAAATTCATCTGTGAGAAAAGATATCAAGATATTTAAGGAAATAAAAGTAATAACACTTATCACCGTAATTTTCATCACTTTATTGGTGTACTTTTCAGCCGGACCGGCTACTTTGATTTTGACTGCTTTTTCTGCCTTTTTTATCTGC
>CANRPK010000074.1 GCA_947632455.1 uncultured Bacilli bacterium | reverse complement strand
GTTGCGAATAGATATTATAGATTATTCATATGTCTTTTTCAATGCTTATTTGTTGCACTTCAAATTTAAAATAACAAAAATAACTAGCAATTAAAAAAGCTTTGTACTATAATTAAAATGAAGTTGGTGTGTTATATGAAAAATAAAAAAATTTATCTTTTACTATTAATTATTTTAATTATAATTATACCTATAATCTGCTTTATCAATATTAAAAGCTTTAAAGTCCAAAACTTTAAAGAATATATAGAAATCCCATACAATACAAACTATAAAGAAAACTCCGGTAATGTTTGCTTTGGTAATCGTTTTAAATGTTCTAGTGTAAAAGTAAGCTCCACCGGTACAATAGATACTAAAAAAATAGGTGAATATACTCTTACCTATACTTATACTTATAAAAAGAAAAGTTTAACTAAAAAACAAACTATAAAAGTCATTGATAATCTAGCCCCAACTATTACTGTTGAAGATATAGATTTAGTCGGATGCCCTAATAAAACAAATCTAACCATACCTGTTAAAGCTTATGATGAATATGATGGCGATCTAACAGATAAAGTAACTCAAACTATTGAAAATAATCAAATCATCTTTGCTGTTAAAGATACCTCAGGAAATGAAGCTACTCTCATAAAAGATTTAACATATCTTGATAATGAAAGTCCAAGTATCACTTTAAATGGTAATCGTACTATGTATGTTCCCTTAAATGGTAATTATACCGAATTAGGTGCTAAAGCTACAGATAATTGTGATGAAGATATTAAAATAACTACTACTGGTGAAGTAAATACTAAACTTCCAGGCGAATATAAAATAACATATCAAGCCACAGATTCTTCTAATAATACTGCTAGTGTTGTCCGTAAAATATATGTTTATGCTAAAAATAGTTATAATACCCCTTCTGGTAAAAGCATTTATTTAACCTTTGATGATGGACCTGGACCTTATACAGGTAAACTTTTAGATATTTTAAAAAAATATGAAGTTCCTGCAACCTTCTTTGTTACTAATCAAGCTTTAACTAAAGGTTATGATAATATGATTTTACGCGCTTATAATGAAGGACATACGATTGGGCTTCATACTAATACTCATAATTATAGCATTTATCAAAATGCCGATACTTATTTTGCTGATTTATATGCTATTCAAGATAAAGTAAAAAGAATTACTGGTTATACCTCAACTATTATTAGATTCCCCGGTGGAAGTTCTAATACCATTAGTGAAAATTATGATGGTGGAAATAAAATAATGAGTGAACTTGCTCTAGCTGTTGAAGCTAAAGGCTTTAGATATTTTGATTGGAATGTCTCTAGTGGCGATGCTGGTGGTACCACTAATACTGCTCAAGTAGTAAAAAATATTACTAGTAGTCTAGGAAATGGTAGTACTTATGTAGTTTTACAACATGATATTAAAGGTTTTAGTGTTAATGCCGTTGAAGAAGTAATTGTATATGGTTTATCTAAAGGTTATACATTTAGAGCTCTTACTATGGATTCTCCTACTGTTCATCATCGTATAAATAATTAATCTTTTACTTCTTTAAATTTACATGATATAATATTTAAAACAAGAAAGGACAATATATATGTTTGAACGCTTAGAAGTAATAAAAAATAAATATAATGAACTCCAACAAGAATTACAAAGTCCCGAAATAATTAATGACTATAATAAACTAAAAGATTTATCTAAAGAAGCAAGTGATTTAGAAGAAACAGTTAATAAATATCAAGAATATAATAATACTAAAAAAGCTTTAGATGAAGCTAAAGAATTAATGAAAGATCCTGAATTAAAAGAAATGGCTGAATTAGAACATGTTGGGTTAAAAGAAAAACTTGAGACCATTACTAAAGAATTAGAAATACTTTTAGTTCCTAAAGATGAAAACGATGGCAAAAATGTTATTATGGAAATACGAGGCGCAGCCGGTGGTGATGAAGCCAATATCTTTGCTGGTGACTTATATCGTATGTATACTTATTACGCTGAGAAAAATAATTGGAGAATTGAAGAATTACACGCTATCGAAGGTACCAGTGGAGGCTATGCTCAAGTTGAAATAATTATCAAAGGTAATGATGTTTATAAAAAATTAAAATATGAAAGTGGTTCCCATCGTGTTCAAAGAGTTCCCTCAACCGAAACTCAAGGTCGTGTTCATACTTCCACTGCTACTGTTTTAGTTATGCCTGAAGTTGAAACAGCTAATATTGAAATTAAAGAAAGTGATATCAAAATGGATGTTTATCACTCTAGTGGAGCCGGTGGTCAATCCGTAAATACATCTAACTCAGCTGTAAGGCTTACTCATATTCCAACCGGAGTAGTTGTTACTTGTCAAACTGAAAGAAGTCAATTAAAAAATCGAGACCGTGCCATGAATTTATTAAAAATTAAAATTCAAGATGAAATCCGTAATAAAGAAGAACAAGAATTAGGAGCAACTAGAAAAAATAAAATTGGTACAGGCGATCGAAGCGAAAAAATAAGAACTTATAACTATCCTCAAAATCGCGTTACCGATCATCGTATTAATTTCTCTATCATGAGCCTTGATCGTGTCATGGATGGTGAATTAGAACCTATAATTGAAGCTCTTATAACTGAAGATATGCGTCTTAAATTAGCGGGAGAAACTTTTGAATAATATAGGTGCCGCAGATTTAAAACTATTAAAAGAAATCTATAAAGATAACATTAGTTACGCTTTACAAAAATTAGAAAATAATTACCCTATTCAATATTTAATTGGCTATGTTGATTTTTATAACTCTAAAATTAATGTTAATGAAAATGTTTTAATTCCCCGCTTTGAAACTGAACTTTTAATGGAAAAAACTCTTCAATTTTTAAAAGATAAAAATTATCAAACAATCCTTGATATAGGCACTGGTTCAGGAGCTATTGCCATAACTTTAAAAAAATATTTAAATATTTCTGTTGCTGCCTGTGATATTAGTAAAGAAGCTTTAGAAGTAGCAGAAAATAATGCTTTACATAATAATACTGATATAAACTTTTTTAAATTAGATATTTTAAAAGATATTCCTAAAAATAAATATGATGTTATTATTTCTAACCCACCATATGTAAGAAAAGAAGAATATGTTAGCCCTGAAACTAAATATGAACCTCAAATAGCCTTATATGCTAAACATAATGGCCTAGAATTTTATGAACGTATATTAAGTATTTCTAAAGAAATATTAAATCCCAAAGGTTCTATAATATTTGAAATAGGTTCCACTCAAAAAGAAGCTATAAAAAAAATAGCCCAAAGCTATTTTCCTAAAAGCATTATTACTGTTTATCAAGACTATAATAATTTAGATCGATTTATGTTTATTACAACATAAATTTTTTAATTTATAAAATCCATTACAAAATTAGTAAGTAAATACCCAAAAGCAAAACTAAGCGATAATACTAATAATTTTGCTTCAATTACTCTTCCCTTTTTCATAATGGGATCAAAATTAACTCCATTAAGCATATAAACACTCATTAAAGTAAAAAATACATATAAATAAACATCCATTAGCTTTCCTCATATTTTTCTATAACTTTAATTCTTTTTAAATGTCTCTCTTCACTAGCCATTTTCGTATTAATAAAGGTATCAATTATTTCTTTAACTAAATCTAAATCTGTAGTTACTTCACTTCCTATTGCAATAACATTACATCCATTATGGTTTTTCCCTTTAAATGCATCATCAACACTTACTGCTCTAACACAACGAATACCTTTTACTTTATTAGCCGCAATACTCATTCCAATTCCAGAACCACATATTAGTATTCCTAAATTTTTTTCATCATCTCTAACCATTTCTCCTAATTTAAAAGCAAAATCAGGATAATCATCTAACTCACTATTAGGAATACCAATATCTAAAACATTTAAGCCATTTTCTTTTAAATATTTAGTTAACTTATTTTTTAATTCTACTCCCCTATGATCACAAGCTATATAAATTTTCATATCTATCACCAATATAATTTTATCAAATAAATAACTTAATTAAAACATTTAATTTTACTTTTTACTAAGTTGTGTTAAACTTTATGACTGATTAATGTATTCAGCATAAGCAACATTTAAATCAATAGGCATTTTAATTGAAA
>CANRPK010000073.1 GCA_947632455.1 uncultured Bacilli bacterium | reverse complement strand
ATCTTCTGGGCCGTTTCAGCCATTTCTTCCATCTCTTCGTCGGTGTTCTTCTTGATGAGCCCGACTTTTTCCTCAAAGTCTCTCCTGAGCTGCTCAAGCTTGGCGTTTGTGTCGGCGGTGACCTGCGCCATGTTCTGCTGCCAGATGGAACGATAGTCGTCAAGTTCCTGCTCGGCCTCGGAACGTAGCTGAGCAATCTCGTCAAGAGTCTCAATACGAAGACCCTCAAGCTCGGTAACAGCTTGCTCACGAGCCTGAGCATGCTTGATGGACCACAAATCGGCGTATTTCTGAAGCTCGCTGTCGCTCATAGAATTGAGCGCCTCAAGCTGAGATATAGCAGACGGACCCATCTCCTGAAGCTCTTCGATAAGCTCGGAACCGAGACCTCTTGCGGAAAGACTGCTGAGAATATCCTGCCACGCGCCGAATTCCTTGACTTGACCCTCAAGGTTCTTCATCAACGTCTCACCGCTGACAGCTTCCCGCTCTTTCACCTCGTCGAACAGCCCGTAAGACTGATAGAGGGAGTTGGCACGGGACTCCAGCTTGTTCTCATACTCATCGTTTACCGACTGAATATCACGCTCAAGACGCTCGTTGATTTCAGCAACCTTGTCGGCATACTCCTGCTCAAGGCTTAGACGCTTCTGGTTGGCTTCCTCTTGAGCGCTTTGAACATCGGCGATATACTGCTCTTGAGCCTCGTACATCTCCTGTTCGATTCGATAAACCTCACGGTCCATCTTCTTGCGCTCATCGGTGCCTTTTTCATACCGGCTCTGAACACGCTTATACGCCGCAAGTTCATCGGCAAGCGTTAGCCGATTATAATATTTCTCCTCATCTATCCAATCCATAGAGAACTGGTAAGACTCGGAACTGAGCTGCTTGCGCAGAGAATATATCTCTCGATCGGCTTTCTTGATTTCGTCAGCGGTAAGCTGAGACGAATTTCGAATAGCCTCGTACTGCTCAAGCTGCTCTTGAGTTGTTATGCGGTTATAATACCGCTCTTCTTCGATACGGTCCTCAAACTCTTCGAAAGCGCTCTTCTCGGCCTTGGCCACGGTTTCAGTAGCCGCTACCTTTTCGGCAGCCGACTCCTTTGCGGCCTTGGCAGTCTCTTCGGAGTTGTCGATCTCGGTTTCTTTGGTTTCCGTTAACTTGGCGATCCAGTCATCAGTGGCAGAAGAGCTGTCTTTCACGGCATCTGTTCCGGCATCGATAACCTCCTCGACCAGATTCTTGGTAGATTTCTTTGCCGGAGGAATACTGTTCTTAAGACCGATCTCAAAGCCCGCACCAACATCCTCGCCTATGGCGACGAATTGACGTGACGGAGAATGGCTGTCCAAAGCCTTTCTGGCAGAGTTCAAAGCCGCGGTACCAAGATTCTTACCCGCTTCAGAGGCCTTGCTCTTCATGGCGTTTATACCATTGACAAAGCCCTTGCCGACATCTCTACCAGCCTGTTCGAAAGAACTCTTGCATTCGCTTATTCCGCCAGCCGCCGTAGTGATTACGGAAGACGTGGCAGACTTGACATTTGCTGAGAAATTTCGAATGGTCGTGCAGAGATTCGTCATTACGGACGACATGTTCCGAATGACAGTAGTCGCGGAATTGCTCTTGATCTCGTCTCCGATTACAGTGACGATACTAACAGCGGCGGGAGTCAGAAGAGACAGGTTGGAGGTCACGGAGTTCTTTATATCAGTCAGCATCCCCTGAACGGCACTTGTAACCGCCTGATCAGAGTTTTCAAACTGCGCTGTAAAGTTCGTAACTCCCGTATTCGCCAAATCCTTCAGAGCCGAACCAAAATTCGAGAAAGATTTCTTGTCAATTCCCTTAACTCCCTTTGCGAGATCCACAAGTGCCCAAACCTGAGTAATAACGCCAGAGAGCTTGGCCGGATCTGCGTTGGCGACTTTCGAATAATAATATCCGATGTAGTCACCAAACTCGGCGACATCGGCGCCGAAGGAAGCAAGGGAATTATCTTCGCCAAACCACTTATCAAATAGGCTGCTGTCTGGAAGACCGGAGGCAAGATTCGAAAGCGCGCTCGCTGCGTTAGCGGAAGCGGTAACGGCGTCGGGTTTTACATCCTCGATAGCCTCGGAGTAAGCCGCAAGGTTTTCACCAAAGGATATAAGTTGTTTCCCGAAGCCGGAAAGATCGGTCTCTCCGTTAAAGAAGCTGACCACACCGCCAACATTTGGAAGAGAAGACTGAAGTTCCACGAGAGACTTAGCGGCAATAGCAGAAGCCGCCACAGAGTCAGCGTTAATACCGGATACGGCGTCGGCATAAGATTTCATGGCGACACCAAACGGAATAAGACCGGCTGAGAAAGTCGCCAGATCATTTCCGCCCGTAAAGAACTCCATAACTCCTCCCACATTGGGGAGAGAGGCTTGAAGCTCGGAAAGAGACTGAGCCGCGATTGCGGATGCCGTAACAGCTTCGGTGTTGATACCGGTTACAGCCGTCGCGTAAGCCTTCATTCCGATACCAAAGGGTATCAAACCCGCCGAGAATGTCGCGAGATCGTTCCCTCCGGTAAAGAATTCCATGACTCCTCCCACATTCGGAAGAGACGCCTGAAGCTCGGCGAGAGACTGAGCGGCGACGGCGGAAGCGGTAACAGCCTCGGCATTGATTCCGCTGACGGAATCGGCATAAGACTTCATGCCCTTACCAAAGGGCTTCAATCCCTCTGCGAATGTCTCAAGGTCGTTTCCGCCTGTAAAGAACTCCATAACACCGCCGACCTTAGGCAAGGATGCCTGCAACTCAGACAACGACTGAGCCGCAATGGTAGAGGCGATGACAGCATCGGTATCCATACCGGTAACCGCTTCAGCATAGGACTTCATGGCATTGCCAAAAACAACGATTCCAGCGCCAAATGTGGATAGGTCATTTCCTCCCGTGAAGAAGTCAACGACACCCCCGACATTTGGAAGAGAAGCCTGGAGCTCTGACAGTGATTGAGCCGCAATGGTGGAGGCAATAACGGCTTCTGTATCCATTCCGGCCACAGAATCCGCGTACGCTTTCATGCCTTTACCGAAAGGCTTCAAACCGGCGCCAAATGTTTCGAGGTCGTTTCCTCCCGTGAAGAATTCAACAACCCCTCCGACATTGGGTAGAGAAGCCTGAAGTTCGGCAAGAGACTGAGCGGCGATGGCGGATGCGGTCACTGCCTCCGTATCAATACCGGCAATTGTTTCAGCATAAGCTTTCATCGAACCGCCAAACACAACGATTTTCTTCCCAAAATCATCGAGATCGTTGTCTCCGGTAAAGAAGCTTACAAGACCTCCCGATTTGGGAACGGTGTTTGCAAGCTCCACAAGTGCCTTACCAGCGGTTGCCGAATTATTGATGGCGTCAGTATCCATCCCGGAAACCGCCAAAGAATATGCCTTGATGGAGAAACCGAAGCTCAAAAGCTGGGTTCCGAAGGTGGCGAGGTCGTTATCTCCGGTGAAGAAGCTGACTGCGCCCCCGGTGTTCGGAAGTGTACTTGCAAGCTCAGCCATAGCCTTTCCGGCAATAGCCGAATTGTTAACAGCTTCGACGTCCAACCCCTTAACGGCAAGTGAATATGACTTGATTGCCTGTCCGAACGGAACAAGTTGAGCGCCGAAGGTGGACATGTCGTTTTCCCCAGCAAAGAAACCAACGACGCCTCCGCTGTTCGGAAGCGTAGAAGCCATCTCGGCCATGGCTTTACCGGCATTCGCGGCACTCACCACCGCATCTCCATCAAGACCCTTAACGGCGTCCGAGAACTTCGCCATGGAGCTTCCGAATTTGACAAGCTGTTTTCCGAACGTGTCAATATCGTTCTCTCCGGCAAAGAAGCCAACGACACCACCGCTGTTCGGAATGGTGTCGGCCATCTCAGCCAGAGTCTTTCCGGCGATAGCCGCCTGAGAAACGAGATTTGCGTCCATTCCCGCAATCGACTGCGAAAATTTGCTCATAGCCGTGCCAAAAGGAACAAGCTCATTGGCGAAATCAGTGAGCGAAGAACCGCCGGTCAGCCACGAAGTAATCCCCTGAAGAAGATCCGCCGCTGTCAGCAGCATGATGACCTCCACAAGGGATTTAACACCGGAAAACGTCTCCGGAGTTATACTGCTGGCGCCTGTAATAAACGGCTGTACATTGGTCATGAATGCCGATAGGTCGGCTCCAATTTGAGGGAATTCACTTGAAACTCC
>CANRPK010000072.1 GCA_947632455.1 uncultured Bacilli bacterium | reverse complement strand
TCAGCCTGCTGATAATCAGCGATAGAACCCGATTTTTGCTGATGAAAACGCTCATTTTGCCAATCGGCAAAATTTTTTGCAAAAAATCTTGCTAATTTCAGAGTCTGTATAATTCAGTTTTAAGGTGAAAATGAATGGTGATGATTTGTGTCGTCTTGTGCACTGATAACGCATAATTAACGGTTTTATTTGATTCAGTTATACTGTGAAAAAAGGAGGTGCAAAAATGACACGATATATATCAGACCTTCATTTAGGACATCGGAACGCTCTCGGCTTTGATAACCGACCATTCACAACCATTAAAAACACGATGAATTTATCATAAGCGAATGGAACGATGCAGTCGGAACAAATGACGATGTGTGGATACTCGGAGATATAAGTTGGTACACTGCCAAAAAAACAGCAGAGATACTGAAAAGGCTGAATGGCAGAAAGCATTTGTGCGTTGGTAATCACGATAAGGAGCTTATTAAGAGCACTGATGTTCAGCAGCAGTTTGTTGAAATTGTTGATTACAAGAAAATATCTTTCAGGGACGGCACAGGTGTAGTTCTTTGCCATTACCCTACTTTGCACCTAAATTTTAACTCAAAAGGAATAATTCCTAATTCTTGACGAAAAGAAAGAGTTTTAGGATTGCGTTCCTAAAAGTCCGACCAAATGTTTGCTGGAGAATTTGTTGGTTTCCGCTGCAATTTTTCCACTTGTTTTGCAATATGTATTGACAATTTTACTTCTTGTTGTATAATAAATATGGAAAATGCAGATACTAACTGCAAATACAATATTAAAAGTGGTGATAGATTGTGCAAAGAGATATTACTTTAGATTTGGTAAAATGGAAGAATCAAAAAAAGAGGAAGCCTTTAGTGGTAATGGGCGTTCGTCAATGCGGAAAAACCTATATCATTGAAGATTTTGGTAAAAGTAATTATGATGAGATAGCTCCCTTTAATTTTGAAAAGCAGGAAGCACTTGCCGGTATTTTTGAAAACGATTATGATACTGACAGAATTATTTTTGAACTTGGTTTGTTTTGGGGTAAGACAATAAAGCCTGAAAAAACTCTGATCTTCTTTGATGAGATTCAAGCATGTTCACGGGCGATTACTTCTCTTAAATATTTTTGTGAGAACGCTCCACAGTATCACATTGTTTGTGCCGGTTCCTTGCTTGGTGTTAAATTGAGTAAAGAATCTTCCTTCCCTGTAGGTAAGGTGGAATTTGCTACAATGTATCCAATGAGCTTTTCAGAGTTTGTAAGAGCAAACGGGGAGAATATGCTAGCGGAATATATTTCAAATTTCGATGTTTCAAAAACAATTCCCGAAGCAATCGGAAACAAACTTAACCATCTGTTGCGCCAGTATTATGTAACCGGCGGTATGCCTGAGGTTGTACAAGCATGGTGTGACACAAAGGATATTGAGCAAGTTGAGGCAAAACAACAGGAAATCATTGACGGCTATGAGTTTGACTTTGCCAAACACGCACCGATTAAGGACTTCCCAAAGCTTACTGCAATATGGAAATCTATTCCGATTCAGCTTGCAAGAGAGAATAATAAGTTTATTTTTGGTCATGTAAAAAAAGGTTGGCGCGCAAAAGATTTAGAGGATGCGTTAGAATGGCTTATCAATGCAGGTTTAGTGTATAAGGTCTGTCAAATTGAAAAACCGTTTTTGCCTCTTTCAGCTTATGAAAAGCCGACAGCTTTTAAATTGTATTTATGCGATATCGGTCTGCTTCGCAAGCTATCTGGCGTACCTCATCAAGTCATTCTTGACAGTTCGAGCATTTATACAGAGTTTAAAGGTGCGATGACAGAAAACTATGTCCTCGGAGAACTCGTTAAAAAGGTTTATGAAACACCATATTATTGGAACTCAGGTAATACAGCAGAAGTAGATTTTGTAATACAATCAGGTTCGGAAATTGTACCTATTGAGGTTAAGTCGGAAAAGAATGTAAAGGCAAAATCACTTGCAGTTTATCACAAGAAATACAGTCCCAACTATGCAGTTAAAACATCTATGAAAAATGATACAAATGGTAAAGAGATACTCAATATTCCGCTATATATCATTTCTTCATTAAACAAATTCATCACAGACTAATTGTTATAATCGACTGATTAATCGACATATTCAAACGATTATCAAACGATTCATAACGAAAAAACACAATAAACCCATTAAATCGTTATTTTCCACCCGAAGAATAACGATTTATTTTTTATTAAGAGGTAAAAATGAGAGTACAAATCAATAACGAGTTTCGTGATTACAGCGAGGCTCTATTCTTTGGGCTGAATATGCGTCAGCTCATTTTTTCTGCCCTCGCCTGCGGCGCAGCAGTCGGCTCATATTTTCTTTTGAAAAAGCATTTCCGCCTTGAAACACTTTCTTGGCTGTGTATTCTGATTGCTTCGCCCTTTGCGACGCTGGGCTTTGTAAAATACAACGGGATGAACACAGAGCAGATTGTTTGGGCGTGGATTGAATGCAATATTCTTATGCACTACGAACTGAAATTCCGTAGTGAAAACGCCTTTGAAAAGCTTGGCAAAGCCGAAGAAGAAAAAGGCAAAAAGAGAGATTCAAAGACTTACAGGTTCACGGATCTTAACTACTCTGTTGCAAGTGACGAGGACAAAAGAGATAATAAATGATGTTAATAAAAAATATTCCACTCCAGATGAAAAGTTAATTAAAAAACAAAACAATACTAATGATTCGGAATACAAGAAAATTCACAATATCGAATTGCTCGTTGAAAGAATACTGGACAATCACGAAAATGTTGGATCAGCTTTTACTAAAACTAATCGCAGGGTGAAATTACTCTCACTGGAACTTGATAGGATTAATAACAAAATCTACAAAAACAATATTGAAGATTTTGGATGGGAATATCTTTCCGAAAGCAAAAGGAACAGCAGGTATACTTTATCAAAAGAACGCATTGAAAGAGAATGTGGTTTTAATAGTTCAGAGTTGCAGGAAACCAAATCATCAGTCAAAGCTACCGAAAATGCATTTGTTTCTGTTTATGATGACCTAATTAAATCCAGAGACAGTTATTTAATATATGAGGAGAGACAAAAGCATTTGACGAAAAAGAACAGTACTTTTCAATGTTACAGACGACCTGAGCTTAGATATACCGCTAAAAAGAGGTTGTTGTTTTTCTTTATGCGCGGAGAAGAATTTACAAATATGGATTTATCTGGTGTTAGCTTGTCAGGAGCTGATTTACAATAGCGTAACTCTAATTGATTGCAAGTTTAAAAGATGGATATAATAGAAAAAAGAAGCAGTACAAGATTGTTTAAAAGCGCCGATATTAATATTGGCACTTTAAAACAAATAATTAGCGCGGGGCTAACAGCTCCATCTCCTAAAAACAGACAGCCATGGGAGTTTATTGTTATTGTTGATAAAAAAAAGAAGAACGATTTGGCAAACTCGATGAAAATTGAGATAGAAAAATTGCTCTTTGAGAAACCAGGACGAAAGGATATTAAAGCTAGTCTTGATACCATAGAGATAATAAGACAAGCGCCTGTTTTAGTTTTGGTTTGCTATGTAAACAATATGGTTGATATACACGACGATGGTGTTAACTGGGTAATTTCGGCAAAAGATGTAGAAGCTGTTGAAATTCAATCTATTGGTGCTGCTGTCGAGAATATGTTGCTTAAGGCAGAAGCTCTCGGAATAGGCAGCCTTTGGTGTGCAGATGTTTTATATGCATATAATTCAATTTCACAGTTTTCATCATTTCCCATAATATCTGCGGTTTGTTTTGGCTATAAACAAACTCATTCTACATCTCCTTCAAGAAAAAATATAGATGAAAAATGCAAATTTATCTAACAAGCGAAAAGTTTGTCCACTTTTTATATAATACTTATTTCATTACCATTTCTATTATTATATAATCTAAACGAAAGTGGCTAATTAAAATACATATACAGCAATATATCGACGGTAATGAAATTACAATATTTGACAGATGATCTAAACCCATTTTCAGATTTTCTAGCTAATAATCTGCTAATAAGAAGCAATAGTTTAAGGTAGAAATAGCAAGAAAAAGGTAGTAATGAGATAACATTACACTTGCACAAAAACCGCATAACATAGCGATTTTTAGTAAAAGATAGCGCCCAAGCAACAGATTTGAACCATACTCCTAAGCGGTAGGCCGTTGGTTCGACTCCAATCGTGGGTGCCAAAAAGCGTTGAAAAGCCTTTATTCAAGCCAC
>CANRPK010000071.1 GCA_947632455.1 uncultured Bacilli bacterium | reverse complement strand
TTATTTGTTTCTGTGCTTGTAGTATTATTTGAAATATTTTTTACATTTTCAAAAATTATATTAACACTTGTATTGTCATCTGCTTTTTCTTCTAATATTATCTGATCTCCATTTATCTTTAATTGTTGTGCTATTTTATGCTCTGGGCTATCTCCTATATATTTATTATCTTTTAAATTAATTATATTTCCATTTATTTGACATTTTCCTTCTTGTGCATAAATAAATCCTAAATATAATGTATAAGTTCCATTTGCATTTAGTTTTAGACCATTATTCATTGATACAGATGTACCATACAATTCACCTAAAGAATAGGTATCATTACTTGTTTTTGTTGCTTTCCATTCTCCAACTATGCTATTTTCCTTTTGGTCAAATTTTTCACTTGCCCATTTATCTGTTTGATTTGTATGTAAGTTCAATATGTCAAGAGTATTGACACCAACACTATTAAATGCACTTGCAATTTTTTCTATTTGCTCATCAGAAAATTTCATTTCTCTCGCAGTAGTTATTACAGCATATGCACAATCGTGAAAGTTTGGATTATCAGGTAATAAGTTCATAGAATGATACCATAATTTTTCAAATTGTTCTAATGTCATTGCATCACTCATTAAATATGCTGCTCTTGAAATTATCTGACTACAATTATGTCCATCATCACCTTTTGACTGTTGTTTACTTATATCCTTAACTTGCACTTTTGACTTCTTTATATCCCTAGCTGGATTACTATCAATGTACCAGTCAAGTTCTGTTGAGTTGTTATAATATGTTTCAATGCACATTCCCATAATGTCAGCATATGCTTCGTCTAATGCGTTTGTTTGAAATGTATCCAATTTACATTCACCAACATTATAATAAAATACACCATGTGTAAATTCATGTCCTAAAACTTCAATACTCTCATTATACTTATTTGAAGAACCTAATATAAAATAATTAGGCGAAGAAAATGCAGCATTTTTCTTAAAGTTAACATTCTTTCCTGTATTATCATCCAAAACTTTTTGTGCATTTGTTATGATTACAATTTTCATATTTCCTTGTCCGTTTAAAGATATCCAATTAAATTTTTGTTTATAATAATCATATGATTTTTGTACTGTTTGTATTGTTTTGATTGCTAATTGATTTTCTTTTTTCTCGGCATCTTCTGGGCTATTCCATGTGTAATCTTCAAATTGCGTATTACCATCTAACACTTCGTTAAGTGCTTTTTGTATTCCTATATTTCTATCAGTATCTTCTACTATATATTTTCCATCTTTGTAGAATTCACTATAATTATCTATACTATGAAAAGGGCTTACTATGTTAATAATCTCTTTAGTTTCATCGCTTACATATACTATTATATTTGCATTATCTAATCCAATATTTATTTCATATTCATATGCTAATATATATTTGTCATTATATGGATATGCAACTAATTTACCATCATTAATTTCTAACTCATTGTTATAACTTTTTTTCATTTCAGTTTTTACAACTTCTTTTAAACTTTCTTGTGTATTTTTAGGAGTAGTATTGAATTCAGAGATTTCTTTGTATTTATTAACAATACCCTTTGCATTTCCATCTTTATCAGCATATACTAATAAGCCACCATCAATAACTTCTAGTCCATTATAAACTTGTTTAAAATGATAGGTATTAAAAGTTTCGTTTGAGTTATTCTGTTTTTCTTTTAATTCATCACTTACGGATCTTATTTTTATTTCTTCTTTTACATCTTCTAGTGATTCTTTTGCTGTTTGAAAATCTGTAATTTTAACATCAGAATATTGCCCACTTATATTATTTAAAGTTGTATTTTCGTCATCTACAAGTGCTGTTTCATTTGGTTTCTCTAAAAAGATCCAAATTCCAAAACTGATTACAATTATAATTAGAATAATAATTGCACTAATCATTATTTTCTTTTTCATAGTATTCCTCTTTTTTTATTTTATAATTTTTCCTGCTATAATTGTTTTTCCTTTGTTATTTATAAATTCAAAACTATCTGAATCTTTTGTTACATATGCAAGACCATCTGAAAAATCCAATGCACTTTTATATTGATAGTCGATAACTAATTTTCCGTTAGTATCAATGTATCCATATTTATCATCTTTTTTTATTCTAGCATAACCTTCAGCAAAATCTCTTCCACTAATTCCCTTCTCTAATTTTATTTTTTCATTACCAGCTTTATCAAAATAAATTTCTTGTTCACCATCATAAAGAAGAATCATACCATTATTATCTTTTGAAAAATCAACGGTTACCATATTGTTTGAATCTGGATATTTAAAATCTACTATGACTTCACCTTTACTATTGATTAGTCCAACTTTTCCATCTTTTTCAACCATTGCCATTTCATTTATAAAAGTATAAGCAGAATCATATTGGTAATCAATAACTAGATTTCCTTTAGCATCAATGTAGCCATATTTTCCCTTATTTGCAGAATCTACTTGTTTAACTGCTATCAATCCAGAAGAAAGTTCTTCCACGCTCCCAAAGGATTGGTTCACAATTGGTTTATAATCATTATTTGTGTCTATTATTGCATAAAAACCAGTCTTAATACCAACATCACTGGCATCAACAACAGCAAGACCATTCCCTAAAAGTAATGGTATGCTTCCCGAAGCAACACCATGTGTATATTTAAAATCTGTTAATTCCTTACCTGTTTTATCTATAAAGGCTCCTTTAATTCCCTTTTTTACAGTTGCTTTTCCATCTTTAAAATCTGAGCAGCCTTCATATTGTGGCTCTATTACTACATTACCCTCTTTATCTATATATCCATATTTTTGAGGTTTACTATATTGTGTACTTTCTTTTTCTGTATCAGGAATACCAACTACTGCTAATCCTTCTGAAAAATTACTTGCACTTTCATATTTTGCTTCTATTACAATTTCTCCCTTAGTATTTATAAAACCATATTTATCATTTATTTTGACTTTTGCCAATCCTTCTGAAAAATCCCATATACCTTGAACTTCCAAATCTAATTTTCCAACTTCTGTTACTTCCTCTGCTGTACCTTGTTCTCCATTATTTTGTGTTGTGTTTTCTCCACAACCTGTTAATACCACTAACATTATAATTAAAATGGCTACAATTCCTACACCTAAAATTTTCTTTTTCATTTTTTCCCTCCCTTATTTTAATTATGTTTAATATAATTTAATGTTGAAATAGTAGCCATTATCTCGCTATTTCTTTCAACAATTTTAGTATCTTGTGCTTGTGCTTCTAATGTAGCATTTGCTCGTCTTTGTTCATTTAACATATCAGTACAAGTATTTACAAAAGCACTTTGTAGAGCATTACTTGTTTGAATTGCCAAATATGTAGCAAATTGCATTTTCTTTATTTGATCTAATCTTGCTAAAACCTGATCTAATTTCCCAATAATAACATTTTGCCTTAATTCTTGTTCATATACATTATAACATCCTGTATATCCATAAAGTGATTTACATCTTCCAGATTCCAAATATTCTATAAATGTTGTAACTGCTATAAGATTTCTGTATTTTGGATAGATAACATCCAAATCGTAATATGTATTTAATGTTTTTTCGGTATCTTTTAAATTATTATCAATATTAGTTATTCTGCCATCAATAATATTTTTTTCGTTATTATAAACAGTTAATTGTCTTTCGTTCTCTGTATCGACTTTATTACTGTTTTTATTGTATTTCACAATATCCTTTTTATACACTATTATTCCAATAACAGTTGCTAGTATATATGCAACAATAACTATTGGAATGATAATTTTAAATGGACTCGTAAGCACTTTGGATAGTACTTCCCAACTTCTAGGTTGATATTGGTTACCATAGTGAAAAAATAATATAATATATAATATAATGGAAACCACAAGCATAAACCCAGAAATAACTACATAACATCCCAAAATTGAAGAAAACATTGTTGGCTTTTCTTCTTTTTTTAATGGTTTTATAATTCTTGCATATTCTTTCTTATCTAAATTACGCAAATTTATTATACTATTTCCTAAACCTAATTTATTTATTTCTAGTTCTTTAACAATATTTAAGTAACTTAGCAGGTCTTTTTTATCTAATTTTTTTTCATCTTGACTATCTTCAAATTCATTTTCTAATACTTGTTCAACATTTTCTTTTGTTTCTAATTCTTGTTCTTGCTTTTCTTCTTCTAAACTTGCTCCACATTTTTTACAAAATTTAGCTGTATCCTTGTTTTTATATCCACATACATCACAATACATAACTACACCTCTT
>CANRPK010000070.1 GCA_947632455.1 uncultured Bacilli bacterium | reverse complement strand
TGAACAGCCTGGAGAAGGAGATTGCTATGCTTGTATGGGTAAGCGTAAACTACAGCTCATGTAAAACCTTTTGAACCTCGCCCGAGGGTGTCTGCGTAAGCAGGCTAACGGTTAGATCCTCAAAGGATGAGACCGTGCTAAGATTTTAAAATTGGACACATCTGTTAAAAATAAACCGCATATTTTTCACTTATAATAGAGGTGAAGAATTATGTTTATATATAAAATAACTAATATTCAAAATAATAAAGTTTATATTGGTCAAACAATTAGACCAATTAAAGATAGATTTAATAGACATATAAACGATGCCGTTTCAAATCGATTAGATACCCATTTGGCAAGAGCAATTCGTTTATATGGATCTGAATCTTTTGTTGTAGAATAGATAGATACTGCTACCTCACAATAGGAATTAACTGAAAAAGAGCAATATTGGATTCATTTTTATAATTCCGTTTAGGCTGGTTACAATGAAACCGATGATTGTTTAAAATGCGGGGGCAATACTTATAAATCAAAAACAAAAGAAGAAATGCAGATCATTAAAAATAAACTTAGTGAAAGTAAAAAAGGTGGGAAAAATCCAAATTCACATAAAGTAAAATGCAAAAGCATCTTAACTAAAGAAGAACATATTTTTGATAGTTTAGCAGAAATGGCAGCATTTTTTAATACATCTAATCATTCCTTTATTACTTCTAGATGTACTGGAAAAATTACTTGTTTATATAAAAAAGAATGGATGATCGCTTATGCCGAAAATGATTATAATTCAATGACAGTAGAAAAAGGAAATCATAGAGCAAAATAGATAGTCGTAACTGATTTAAAAACTAATGAAACAAAACAATTTGAAAGTTATGCCGCTGCAGAACGATATTATCAAATACCATGTAAAGGATTTAGTAATAATGCTTATAAGCATAGTCAAGATGATTATTTTATTTGTTATAACAGATATAAGATTAAAATTTTAAAATAAAGTGTATCGACTAATCCTGATGAATGTATGGATGTAGGGCTGGAGATAGGCGCCAGCGACATTTTTAGGAAACGAAATGTCTGAAAACCGAAGCGGAAGGCTATCAAAAGATAGAAGATATAGTCAGTACTGATGGTAACATCAGATAAAATGTGTAGATCGTTTTTAACTCCTGATCGCAGTGAAGGTGGATTTAACAATATATCAAAAGCAGGTAATTACATTCCAAATAAACCTAAATATTGGGGTCGATTTAATCAAGGTGTATGCACTATTAATTTAGTAGATGCTGCATGTTCAGCTAAAAACCTTGAAGATTTTTGGAATATCCTTGATGAAAGACTTGAACTTTGTCATCTTGCCTTACAAGAACGTCATAAAAGACTTGAAGGAACTATTTCTGATATTTCTCCAATTCATTGGCAATATGGAGCTTTAGCCAGATTAGATAAAGGTGAAACTATTGATAAATTACTTCACGGTGGATACTCAACTATCTCTCTTGGATATGCTGGATTATGGGAATGCGTTTATAAATTAATTGGGAAAAAATTAACAGAACCAGAAGGAAAAGAACTTGGTTTAAAAATTATGCATTATCTTAATGATGCTTGCGCAAAATGGAAAAAAGCAGAAGATATTGATTATTCTTTATATGGAACCCCTAAAATTAAAATGTTAGATTCTATGGGGGCTTACTTAGTAATAAGTAATGAAAAAGTTGCTTAATTCGGTGAACCTTATTGGAATACCGAGCTAAATTATTGCTATTATTAATAATTTTTTAAAGGAGGTGTAAAGATGACTGAATATTTAGATAATTTACCTAAAAATGCAAAATTAATTAAGAATACCTTAAATTGGTGTACCCCAGATGGAACTATTTATGGTCAAGAAACTCGCAAAGTTCCTAATAGATGGCACACAGATATAAAAACACCAGTGAAAAATTATGGAAAATTTTTTAAATTAGCTTTTACTATAAATCAAGGATATAAATATTGTGTTTTAAAATATATCATAGATAATGAAAAATATATTAAAAAAACTGTAAGAGTGCATATCGTTATTGCTGAAACTTTTATTGATAATCCTAATAATTATCCAATAGTAGGACATAAAAATAATATTAAAACAGATAATAGAGTAGATAATTTATATTGGACAACTTACTCAGAAAATACTCAAAAAGCAGTAAATGATAAATTATTGGTTAATGATAAAGGATATGATGATAGTCAATCTAAACCAGTAATAATGTATGAAACCGCAACAAATAAAGAACTTGGAAGATATGGTTCTATTTGTGAAGCAGCAAAAATAACTGGATATAGTAAAACTACAATAGCTAGACAAGCTAAATATAAAAGACCAGTTAGAAAGCCTTGGTATTTTCGTTATCAAGATGAATATAATAAATAATAGCAATATAAATGTGTAGAGACTATCGAACGGTGATAAACTTAGTAGAGTAGCGAAAGCGAAAGAGCAGACTCCGTTGTGAAAACGGAATAAAATATAGTCCAAAAACAAAAGATGATAGAATCAACTACATATAAATTTGCAAAATGCCTACAAAAACGATTTGGTATTATTCCAGGAGTAACTGATAAGCAGTATATAACAAATTCTTATCATATCAAAGTTACTGAACCTATTGATGCTTTTAGTAAAATTAAACTTGAATCAGAATTTCAAGCATTAAGTCCTGGTGGTGCAATAACATATGTAGAAGTTCCTAATATGCAAAATAATATTCCCGCAGTTCTTGAAGTTATAAAATTTATTTATAATAATATCATTTATGCAGAATTAAATACTAAAAGTGATTACTGTCAAGTATGCGGATATGATGGAGAAATAAAAATAGTAAAAGATGAATCAACAGGTAGATTAGTTTGGGAATGTCCGAATTGTAAAAACAGAGATCAAGATAAAATGAATGTTGCGCGCAGGACTTGCGGATATATAGGGTTAACCAATACGGGTTTGGCCCTTAGCTCTTTTTCCTCTAGCCAGAGGGGTTTACAATTTTTATTTGTAAGCTAACGAGGGTAAAATCTCGTGGGAAGCCTAAGAAATTAGGAACCTGTATCGACTATCTCCTTTGTCGGAGAGTAGAAGTATTATTGGCACATACTTCAAAACAGGAGCCTGCATTAATGCAGAAGAAATAGTCAACGTATGCAAACTTTTGGAATCAAGGCCGCACTGAAGAAATCGCAGAAAGAGTTCTACATTTATAAGGTATTCCACAACTTTTGGGCAAAACTTTTGAAACTCCTTATTTATATTTTCATATATTATAGAAAGTATAAATAAGGAGTGTAACGATATGATAATTTATAAAGTAACAAATAAACTAAATAATAAATCCTATATTGGTTTGACAACTCGTACTTTATAGGAACGTAAATTAGAACATTTGCGCCATTTAATTGATGAAGATACTTATTTTCATAGAGCAATTAAAAAATATGGGGCAGAAAATTTTGAATGGATAATTATTGATAATTCTGCTTAGAGTAATACTGAATTATAGTATCAAGAAAAGTATTATATTGAAAAATATAATACTCTTATTCCTAACGGTTATAACATGACCATAGGAGGAGAATTAACTAATATTAAAAATAGAAGAGATTATTCTGGTGGAAATAATCCTGCAGCTAAGCCAGTGATTAATTTAACAACTATGAAAGTATATGATTGCGTCTTGGACGCAAGTAAAGATTATAAAGTTAGTGCAGAATCTATTCGAAAATCAATAAAAAATCATCAAGCCTGTAAAAATTGTGTATGGGATTATTATAATGCAAATAAAGAATATGAATAGACAATCCCCTCTAAAGAAACTAGTTGTCGTAAAGCAGTAAAAAATACTGAAACCCAGGAAATTTTTACAACAATAAGCGCAGCTGCTGAAAAATATCACGTAGCTCGAAAAACTATTCGAGAAAGTTGTAATAAAAGTAAACATGGAATTTGGGAATTTGTTTATTAAAACAAGAGGGTATATCAATGAATAATTTTAAATATGCAGAAATTAAACTAAATGACATAGCTAATGGTGATGGCATAGGAATATCTTTTTTCGTTCAAGGCTGCCACCGGAGATGCCCTAATTGTTTCAATAAAAATACATGGGATTTTAATGGTGGAAAACCTTTCACAGAAGAAACAATGCAGACTATATTAAATGGAATTAATGCAAATGGTATTCAAAGACATTTTAGTATTCTGGGTGGAGAACCTCTCTGCCCAGAAAATAGAAGCGATGTGGCGGCAGTTATTAGAGACGTAAAGCAAG
>CANRPK010000069.1 GCA_947632455.1 uncultured Bacilli bacterium | reverse complement strand
CTAACAGAAACATCACCAGTTGTATCTGCTGAAACAGACAAAGAAAAGAGACCGGGTTCTATTGGACTTCCACTTTGCAATGTACAAGTTAAAATTGAAAACCCTGATGAAAAAGGAGTAGGAGAAATTGTAGTAAAAGGTCCAAGTGTTATGCTAGGTTATTATGAAAATGAAGAAGCAACTAAAAAAGCTATTCGTGATGGTTGGTTTTATACAGGAGATTATGGATATTTAGATAAAGATGGTTTCTTATATATTTGTGGTAGAAAAAATGATGTTATTGTTTTAAAAAATGGTAAAAATGTATATCCACAAGAACTAGAATTATTACTTAACCAAGTTCCAGTAATAGAAGAAAGCATGGTATTTGCAAGAAATAAAGATTCTATGGACACAACACTTTGTGCTAAAATTGTATATAACGAAGAAATATTAAAAAATACATATGGAGAAAAAACAGAAGAAGAAGTAAAAGAAATTATTTGGAAAGAAGTTAAAGAGGTTAATAAAACTCTTCCTGACGTAAAACACATAAAAGAAATTATTGTAACAAAAGAACCTCTTGCAAAAACAACTACACAAAAAGTAAAACGTTATGAAGAAATTAAAAAAAGTAATTAAAATGAAGTAAACGGTATTTTTAAAAATACCGTTTATTTTTATGTTATAAAAGAAAAAATTATGATTAAAAACCTATAAACTGGAAAAAATTATATAAAGTAAATTAGTTTATAGGGGGAAAACATGGAAGAATATATCAAAAGAAAAAGAAAAGCAAGGCTTGGTAAATATCTTGCAGGGGTTACTATAAGTATTTTACTTGTAATTATTATTGCATTAATTTACGTACTATATACAAATATTAATATAAACAATTTTTCAGATACACAACAAGTAAAAGGAACTCAACTTTCACAAACAATAGAAACAACAAAAGAAGAAGATACAAAAATTACTGATGTAATTGAAAAAGTAAATGAAAGCATTGTAGGAATTTCTAAACTAAAAAATACTGGCAATACCATATTTTCAGAAGATGCAAGCTCAAAAATAGGAATTGGCACAGGTATTATAGTATCAGAAAATGGATATATTTTAACAAATGAACATGTTTCAGGTGCTAAATATAGTAATTGCTATGTTACACTATCAAGTCGGAAGAAATTATCAAGGAAATGTAGTATGGTCAGATTCTGATATTGATTTAGCAATGGTAAAAATAAATGTAAAAGATTTGCCGTATGTGGTGCTTGGCGATTCGGACTCTGTAAAAGTGGGGCAAACAGTTTATGCTATTGGAAATCCAATAGGATTTGAATTTCAAAGAACAGTAACTTCTGGAATTGTAAGTGCCATAAATAGAACAATAATATTAGATGAAGATGAAAACTCATCATATATGGAAAACCTAATACAAACAGACGCAACTATTAACCCAGGAAATAGTGGAGGGCCACTTATAAATAGCCAAGGAGAAGTATTAGGAATTAATAGCGTAAAAATAACATCAGCAGAAGGAATAGGATTTGCCATACCAATAAATACGGCAAAAACAATAATACAAAGCTTTATTACAAGTGGAAATTTTGAAGAAGCATATTTAGGAATATTTGCCTATGACAAAAATATAATTCCATATTTAGACAGCAATTTAAAAATAGAAAACGGAATTTATGTTGTTAAAATAAATAAAAACTCTCCTGCAGCACAGTATGGCTTAAAGGAAAAAGACATTTTATTAGAGGTAGATGGAATTAAACTAGAAAAAATGAGTGACTTAAGATGTTATATTTATAGTAAAAAGCCGGGAGATAAAGTAAACTTTGAAATATTAAGAAATAAAAGACAAATTAATATGCAAGTAATGCTAACAAAAAAATAAATTTATCGAAAAACGATAAAAAAGTATTGACAAACATAAAATAATATAGTAATATATACTACAGTTAGAATTAACTCGCGCGAGATTCTAAATATATAGAGGATAATTATATCCAAAATAAATTTAGAAAGAGGGAATTCAAATGAAAGTTGCAGTTATAGCAAGTTTACTGTTCAGTATATTAGCTACTATATTATTTTTTGGTCAAAAATTAGGTATTTCAGTTATATTATTTTTGTTACCATTTATTTTATTTACTATTTATTTGTTAGAAAGACATAGAAAAGTAAAAAATAGAAAAGCATATTTATTAATATTACCTATTTTATTACTTGGTGCAACGTATGGAATTTATCAAGACATATTGTTTCAAGTTACCAATATTATAATTATGTTAATTACATATAATATTATGTTAATTTGGGCAATGCAAAAAAATTATCAATTTGAATTTTTTGCAAGGAGAATTATACATTTAATTTCAAAGCCATTTAATTATATAAATAAATCATGTAATTTTATAGGAAAAGTTTTTCCAACAAATAAAATAAGTATATCATCTAATAAATGGAAAGTATTTAAACAAATAATATTAGGAATAGCAATTTCAATACCAATACTTATAGTAGTAGTGACACTATTAAGTTCAGCAGACAATATTTTTGCAAGAGAAATAAGAGGCATTTTAAATTTTATTTTACAAAAAGGAGCTTATTTAGTAGATTATGAATTTTGCATTTCTCTTGTAATAAAAATAATGCTTACTATAGCATTAACTATATATCTAATAAGTTTTATTATTAACTTGTTAAGCAAAAATCCGTGGAAAAAACAACAAGAAAATAGTATAAATATTCAAATAGAAACAATTATTTTAAACACAATAGCAACAATATTAAACATTGTTTATTTTATATTTTGCAAAATTCAAATTACTAGCTTATTTGAAAACATTGGAAAAAATATTTCTTATGCAAATTATGCAAGAGAAGGCTTTTTTCAGCTAATGGCAGTTTCTATTATTAATTTTGCATTTATCATTATAACAACTAAAAATACAAATAAAAGCAGTAAATGGCAAATTTATTACAGAAAAGTAATGAACATTATTATAGCAATAGCTACTGTTATTATTTTAATATCAGCATTTGTTAGAATGAACTTATATAGCAAGGCTTATGGTTATACCTATTTAAGAATTTTGGTTTATTTTGCATTAATTACTGAACTTATTTTAATTATTCCAACAATTGTTTATATAATTAAAAATAAATTCTCACCATGGAAATATTATTTTGTTATTATTCTAGCAGTGTACACTATAATGAATTATAGTAATATATCTGGAATTATAGCAAGAAAAAATGTAGAACGTTATTTTAACCAAAACAATTTACAAAATGTAGAAATTGATTTATATTATTTAAGAAGAACAAAAACAGACGGTTTAGACTATGTAATTAAATTATATAAAGAAACAACAGATCCAAGAATAAAAGAAAATTTAGAAAGTTATTTAAGAAATTTAGGTACAAAATTATCTGAACCTGATAATTTTGTAGAATGGAACTATTCTAGGTATAAGGCAAGAAAGTTATTAAAAGAAATTTAAAAAAGGGGTAAGTTATGAAAATTACGGGGAAAAGAAGTTTAGGCTCATTCATAGAAATATGTTTAAAATTATTAATGGTAATAGGAATTATTATTATAATAGGGCTTCCATATTTTTTGCAAAAATATGCAGAATGGATGCACCCACAAATTAATTATTATCCGGCACTTATTATTTTATATGTATCAGGAATTCCAGCACTAATTATTGTATATAAATTTATAAAAATATTTCATACATTAGGGCAAAGCAATCCATTTCGTATGGAAAATGTAGAACATCTAAAAGTTATATCAATTTGTTCTTTAATAATAATGCTAGAATTCATGGTTGGAATTTTCTTTATAACATCAGTTTTTGCAATAGTTATTATAGGAATATTTGCAGTAGCATGGCTTGGGGCCTACATTTTATCAGAATTATTAAAAGAGGCAATTCAATATAAAGAAGAAAACGATTTAACTATTTAAAAGAAAGGGGAAGAGGAAGATGGCAATAGTTGTAAATTTAGATGTTATGATGGCAAAACGAAAAATGTCTTCTTCAGAACTTTCTGAAAAGATAGGAATTTCGATGGCGAACTTATCTATTTTAAAAACTAACAAAGGAAAAGCAATTAGGTTTTCCACATTAGAAGCCATTTGTAGAGAGTTAGACTGCCAGCCACGGTGACATTCTAGAATATGAAAAATAAAATTTGTATAAAATACTAATTAAAGGAAATACTTTAATTAGTATTTTTTTATTGTATAGGAAAAATCAGCTTTTATCTTGACCCTATTTAAGATTTTTCCGTATACAACAAGGCCCAAGT
>CANRPK010000068.1 GCA_947632455.1 uncultured Bacilli bacterium | reverse complement strand
AAATACGGCACACGCATGATTATTTCGATTATACCGGATGGCTTTTGGAGATGGGTTATGATATGCGGAACGAATTCAATCTGTATCCGAAGAACTTCGTGGAGAAGCACGATGAAATGGCAAAAGCATATCAGAAATTCAAGGATAAAAAGCATAGGGAAGATATTAAGAAATTCAACCGCCTGCTGAATCAGATGCGGAAGGACGTGAAAGAAGAAAATCCGGTCAATCTGAAGATGATGGGACTGTTTATCCGCTTGCCACATCAGGCTGAGGAACTGAAAACAGAGGGTGAGATCCTGCATCATTGCGTAGGAACCTATATGGATAGGGTTATGAAGGGCGAGACAACAATATTTTTTGTTAGGCGAATTGAGAAACCGGATGAACCTTTTTACACCCTCGAATGGAAAAACCATAAGATTGTCCAGTGCAGGGGATCACATAATTGTGACATGACACCGGAGGTAAAAGCGTTCACGACTTTGTTCGAGGAACAGATGAAAGCGTATGAATTACAGAGGGAGGCGGTGTGAATATGGGTAATGTCAAGCCGGGCAGAAAGAGGATAAAAAACCTGCTCTTTAAGTTGAACGATGAAGATAGAAATAATCTGGTGTGCCTGATTGCGAAGGCGGGGTACGCCGTCAGAATCGGGAAAGAAAGACCGGAAGGCAAAGGGCAGACACGGTATTATGTGGAGTTTTGGGAGGAGGCGGATGATGATGTTACCTAAATGGGTTGCCAGAAAACCATTGACCGAAATGAGGATTTACTTGAAATATGGCTTTGCCCGTACAAGATATCAGGCGTGTTTATGCCCACGATGCCACCAGATCCTCAATGCCGGACCGAACTATCAGCCAAAGTATTGCGCCCAGTGCGGGCAGCGCATCGACTTCCGGGGTATGACATGGATAGACGATGAAACTATTGGCTATGAAAGGAGATCAAACGATGAACAAATCGAAGATAGAGTGGTGTGATCATACATGGAATCCCATAACGGGCTGCCGGCATGATTGCCAATACTGCTATGCCAGGCGTATGACCGCCAGATTTGCGGGAGATGTAAGGCTGAACCTGATGGCAAAAAAGGATTATTCACTGGAACCTGCAGCTGACGGTGGAGAGGATCTGTATGTGCTTGACGCTCCAATGCTAAACGAAACAGGGAATCCGCTGGTATATCCGTTTGGATTTGCACCTACGTTTTATAAGTATAGGCTGGATATTCCGGGAAAGCTGAAAATGGGAAACAACATTTTTGCCGGCGCCATGTCGGACATCTTTGGGAAGTGGGTACCGGATGAGTGGATTAAGCAGGTTTTTGATGTTTGCAAGGAATACCCCATACATAACTATATGTTTCTTACAAAAAATCCGGAAAGGTATATAAAATACGGGGTCCCGACAGATCAAGAAAATCTGTGGTATGGAACAACAATAACCTGCGATGCCGATGCGGATAGGATAACCGATTTAATAATTGACGCACACACCTTTGTGAGTATTGAGCCGCTGCATGAGCGTATAGGAAAAGGGAATATTGAGGCGATATGTAAGATTGCGGATTGGATTATCATTGGCGCAGAAACAGGTAGAAATAGGCGCAAGGTGGTTCCACAGGCTGATTGGATAAGCGAAATCGTAGTAGAGGCTGACATTGAAGGAAAGCCGGTATTCATGAAAAATAGTCTCATACCGATTGTCGGGAAAGAGAATATGCGGAGAGATTTTCCCAAGCAGCTCCAGCACTCGGAGATCAGCCCCAAAATGAAAAAGAAGCTGTTTGATGTATGCGCCGGCTGCAAAGCACATCTGAAAAAGAGTGACATGATCGTCCTGCTGGCACGATCTAAGAGAGGGGAGCAGCCGAAACAGTTCGGGTTTATGTGTAAGGAATGTTTCAAAAGATTCTGCAAAGATTTAGGATTGGATGTCCCGGAACTCGCAGAAATGGCTGAAAGCATCACGATCGGGGCAGGTGATGTGGATGGCTAATTGGAGCAGGAATAGAGAGGGCTACGCCGATAACACGGCCGGCATGGCCATAGGACGAGTATTAAGAGAAGAAAGGAAGATTGCCATGGCAAAGAAAAGAAGCTGCAGACGAACTACGGACGAGAATATCATACATGAAAAGGCTGTAAAAATGCGGAAAATGACGGACGAGCAGTTGGTGCATTATGTTGAGGATCGAGAGGAGAAAGCCAGAAGCGAGGGATTTAACCGTGGGAAATCACACGCACCAATACATGAACCTGTTAATATCGGCAAGATTGTTGAGGAAATCGGGAACGTCCGGGGAATCGGAAAGAGCAAGCTGACGGATATCCGCACAATCCTTGAAGAGCATCTGGAGGTGGGCGATAGTGTCTGATCCGAGACGGCAGATTATCGGGAGGCGGAGCAAGGCTTCCGGAGAAACATTCGAGCGTTGGCTTTCAGACGCCTGCGAATTCTATCTTAGAGAGGGATGGGCGCATATAGAGAAAACGCCGGAGCCGTTTCATATCACAAGCAAGGATGCAAACGGAGTGGTCCGCGGATATTACGAAAAGAAAGGGCAGCCTGACTATAAAGGGATCCTCTGCGACGGTAGCGGAATCATGTTTGAGGCAAAGCACACCGATTCTGACAGGATAAATCAGAGCGTCGTAACAGATAAGCAGTGGGAAAGCCTTGATATTTACGAGAAGTTTGGAGCTCATTGTTATGTGATGGTATCCATTGGACTGATGAAATTTTATAGGGTTCCCTGGGATGTCTGGAAACAGATGAAAAAGCTGTTCGGTCACAAATTTATGACAGAGCAGGAATTGAAGCCATATCAACTGCAGGAGAAACAGTGCAAAATATTATTTTTGGAAGGAGTGGAATTGAAGGATGAAATTACAGAAAGCGGAATTGGCACAGAAGTTGAACAAGATTAAAGGAGTGGTGCCGAAGAGAACCACGATGCCGGCCTTACAGGGCATTTTGGTGGCTGACGGTTATTTAATCGCTAACAACATGGAAATGACCGTCAAGGCGAAGATAGAGGGCACTGAGGGGGAATCATTCATCATTCCGGAGAGGGCATTTGAGCTGATTAACAATCTGCCGGATGGAGAGGTGGAAATCTCTGCATCAGCCGGAAATATGATCACGATCAAAGCCGATAAAATCAAGAACAAATACCAGACATTTGATCCCGCAATCTTTCCTACGACTGCGGTTCAGGAGGACGGCAGCGAGCTGACAATACAAGCCAATATGCTTCTGGAATCCATGAAGCGTGTGGCCTATGCGGTACCGGCACAGAGCGCCAATACAATCATGACAGCCATGTGTCTGCAGGCTTCTGGTGGGCAGTTAAATTTCGTCGGATTGGATGGGAAAGTATTGGCATGGGACAAGGTGGACTACGACGGAGAATTTGAATTGCTGATACCGAAAAATACGGTAGAAAGGCTGAAATCACTCGGTCTTTCTGGGGATGTAAAAATCAGGCATAACAAAACAGGGGCAGTATTTATCACTGAGGAATTTGAAGTTTACACCAGGCTGATCGACGGGGAGTATTTCAAATATCGGCGTATGTTTGCAGATCTTTCGCTACATACCGTTGTATCAAGGACGGCTCTGCTGGATGCCATGACAAGAGCAAAAATGTGTACTGCGGAAAAATGTCCGGTAAGGTTTGAAATAGATGGCAGCCTCCTCAAATTAAGCATCAAGGACGATGCTACGGACTATTGCGAAACGGTGGATCTGCAGGAGGAAATGGAAAAACCGCTGACAATAGGTTTTGATGCCAGACTGGTAGTAGAAACATTGAAGGCTTTTGACTGTGATAATGTTGGCATTTCCCTTGATGGTCCGAAAATGCCTATGATCATGAAAGCTGAAGACAGTGATTTCAAGACAATCGTTCTTCCCGTAACGATAAATTAGCGCCATATACTCCGATTGGTCTCGGAAGGAAAATATCACGAAAATAAACCAGGGCGGCCGGCGCTGCCGCCCGGAAAGGAGAACCATGGCAGAATATCATGTAGGTTGCGGAATGGCTGGTATTTACGCCGGAACGCTGAACAAAAACAAAACTATGTGGCAGAACAAAACCGAAGTGACGGATGAAGCGATCAGTGCGGTAAGAGATTACATGGTGCAGGAACTTCTTGGAGGCTTGGATTGCTCAAAGGCTACTTCAAGCGGTTATGAGTGGACGTTGAAAGACGGGCGCGTGGTTGAACTTAGAGTGACGGTTAAAGAGAAAAAGGAGGCAAAGGAAGAATGAGCAAATTTGTAAAAGTTGGCGATTTTGACTGGAAAGAATTACAGGACGGAAGATATTACAATG
>CANRPK010000067.1 GCA_947632455.1 uncultured Bacilli bacterium | reverse complement strand
ATAAATAGTAATTTGGATTAGAAAGTTGGTGTGAATATGAAAAAGAAAAAAGTTATAATATTAATTGTGGTTTTGGTTGTTTGTTATCTTGTTTATAAAGGAGCATTACTATATTTATATAATGTTAATCATACAGATGATAATATAAAAAGAGTAATGGATAGTATAGAATTTATTGATACAGTAAATATAACCAAAGGAAAAGAAAACAAAACAGATGACTATATATCTGTAAAAAATATGAAAGTAAAAAATAACTTCAAAGATTTTGAATACTCAAATACTGAAAAGGAAAAAGATTTCGAAATGAAATGGTATAAATTATATAGTAATGAAGATAAAGACAAAATAAAAGCAAGTATATCTATTGGAGTAGGTAATATGTATATTGATTATTTTATAAGTAATTATAATGATAAAGTATTGGGTATAAGTAAAGGCTTTAGAAAAGAAATAATAGAAAAAAATAATATTACAAATGATATAGAATTCTTAAGATACATAAAGAAATTTAAAAATACAAAAGCAAATATATTTACAAGTACAAATAAAATAAAAGAAATATTTTCTATAAAAAACTATATACCAAATCTACCAGAATTTAAAAATTTAAAATTAATTGATGGTGATTACATAGGTTATACATTTGATATTTTTGGAAATAACAATTCAGTATTTAAAGAGTATATAATACTAAAAGATAATAAAAAATATTTTGTAGAATTCTTTGATTATGATAATTATTTCACAAATGAACAAATTAATGATACTATTAATAACATAAATATAGAGTAAAAGTTGTCTGTATTAGAAATGTAGGTGTTTGTATGAATAAATCTTTAAATGTTATATCTACTTTAAGTTGCAGTATAACATTATGTTTATTATATGTTTTTAATGCTATTATAGGTGGCTTTTATTATAATGGTATTGTAATTTTAATAATGTTATTTATGCTTTTAAATCCTATTGCTAATCTTTGTAGAATAGATAAAAAAGTAATAAATAATAAAATATATCATATTGTTGTAACTTTAATATCTATTTACATTTCTTATATAACACTTAAAGGCTTAAATATTTCTATAAATAAAAATCTTTTAAATGAAGCAAGCCTTTACTTTTATGATAGGTTAATAATAATGTTAATTATGACAATAGGTATAATCTTATTTTCGTTTATATTAAAAAAAGAAATAGTGAAATCTCATGATGATAATTCTAAAATCATGATAATACTTATTTTAATTACTTCAATATTACCTTTTATAAGTGATAGTATTATATATGAAAGAATATTCTCATTTACACAATTTGTGTTTGGAATAATTACATTAATTAAAGTCAACAGAACAAATGACGCTGATGAATTAAGGGGGTATTATTTAGCTACATTTATTATAGGAATATTATCTTGTAATCCTATTGCAATAGTATTATCTGTGTATATGTTTAATGGTTTAGATAAATTTGGTTTATTATATTAATTATTTAGTCTATATAAAAAAAACAAAAATCCAAAAGAAACTTCGTAACTAATGGATTTTTGAAATAACTAACTTTTTCATAAGTTAGTAACACACTACGATATTGGCAGAGCCAATAACGAGTGTGCAAAGGGAGTTCCCTTTTGAAACCCCATTGTAGCAATATATTACAAACTATCGTAAGTAATATATTGCCTTTTTTATTTCAACTTACGTTTTCATAAAAAAGAAAAAGACATTGCCACTTTCATTGCTGACGCAACAAAACGTGCCTTGTCTTTTTAATCATTTCTAGGTAGTTTAGCATAATCATATTTTTCACAACAAGCATCAAGTTCATCATTAATTTCTTTTATTTCTTGTTTTATTTTATCGATAGTCCATAAGCTCTTGAACGTATCATAATCATTTAATTTCAATTCTAATGAAGTTAATCTTCCTCTACATTGTGCAACAATTTCTCTTTTTCTCGTATCAAACTCCAACAAATCTAATTGAGAGTTTTTATAATCACTAAGTAGTTCTTTTAATTTTGATTTAGGTTTTCTTTTGTATGGATCTTGCTTTTTTACCATATCTACAAGTTGAATATATCCAGCAGCTCGTAATAATACTTTTAAATCTATTTCTAATTCTTTTGATATTCTTACTAAAAGATCTGCATTAATATTTTTTGTTTTACCACGTTCTATGTCGTTTATTGTAGAATGATGACTATTAACTGCTTTAGCAAGTTGTCTTTGAGAAAGTCCTTTATTTTTTCGTGCTATTTCTACCAATGATTTTAAATCATATATTTTATCATTTTCAATATCATTATTCATTAAAACTACACCTCTTTTGTCTTTTTCATAATACTATAATAGCATATAATAAAAAAATTTTCAATATTTTCGACCGGAGGTCTTGACATTTTTGTAGATACCATATATAATCTTATTGTCGGTAGCATCGGATTTTCTGGTGTGTAGAAAGGAGGTGAAAAATGTCCTATATGGAATTATTTAGTATTATTTCTAAACCATGGGCAAGTATTAAAGAAATTAAGTTAATTGCTAATTGTGGTAGAGATACAGCAATAAAAATAAGAAAAGACATCGAAAGTAAAATCACCAATACAGGAAAGAAACTACCTAAAAGCAAAACTATAGTAGTTCCTATGAAAGATGTTCTCGATTACTTGCAACTAGATATAGATTATATCACAGATATGGCAATAAGAGAAAATAAAGTAAAAACGAACGGATTAATAGGACAGAAGTAAAAAATGCCTGTATATCAAAATAAGAAAACAAAAAAATGGGAATATAGAGCTTATGCTAATGATATATACGGCAATCGAAAGCAGTTTGAAAAAACAGGCTTTAATACAAAAAAAGAAGCCCAAGATGCCGAAAGAGAATTATTATCACTTGATAAAGTATCGTATTGTGATTTATCTTTTCAAGAATTATGGGATAACTATAAACAATATATGTCTTTAAAATTAAAACCACAATCATATAGAAAAACAATAAGTAAGTTTAAAAATCATATATTACCATATTTCAAAGATTATAAAGTCAAAAATATAACTGCTAACATTTATACTAAATGGCAAATATTAATCGAAAAGAAAGGATTTAAACATAAATACAACTCGAGTTTACACGGATCAATGGTAACAATTCTAAATTACGCAATTAAGTTCTATGGACTAAAAGAAAACATTGCTAGTAAAATTGGTAATTTTTCAAAGAAAGAAGAACTTGATAAAAATGTAGATTTTTGGACATTTGAAGAATATCAACAATTTATTCAAGTAGTAGATGATGATATTTACAAAATATTCTTTGAAACACTATATTACACAGGATTACGGCAAGGAGAATGTCTAGCACTTACTTGGAAAGATTTTAAAGAAGATTATTTAGACATTTACAAAACTATCTCTAAAGAGAAAAAAGATGGTGAGTATATAATCAACACACCAAAAACAAAACACTCTATTAGAAAAATAAAATTAGATACTCAATTAATTGAAACACTTAAAAAATTAAAAGAAGAACAAAAGGAAATAGTAGGTTTTGAAGAAAGTTGGTATATATTTGGTGGAATAAAACCACTAGCACCATCAACAATAGGAAGAAAAAAGGATAAGTATTGTGAGTTATCAAAAGTCAAAAAAATAAGGATACACGACTTTAGACATAGCCATGCAACCTTACTCTTATCAGCTGGTGTTCCAATAACAGTCATAAGCCAAAGACTCGGACACGCTGATATAAATATGACACTCAATACCTATTCACATTTAATTCCTAAAGATGAAGATAAGGCTATCGACATCTTAAATCAAATTAAATCAAAAAACACACTTAAAGCTTTCAATTAAGGGATTTTTAAGGGGAACAGACATTAAGGTTATTAAAAACCCTTGATAAACAAGGGATTAATAACATAATGGTCGGGAAGACAGGATTTGAACCTGCAACCCCTTGGTCCCAAACCAAGTGCTCTACCAAGTTGAGCCACTTCCCGATAAGTGGTGCGCCCGAAGGGATTCGAACCCCTGACCTTTTGGTTCGTAGCCAAACACTCTATCCAACTGAGCTACGAGCGCATTTCCCAGTATGGTTCGTCCTTCATAAGACATTTATAATATTACCACTTTTTTAACGATTAGTCAAATTTTTTTCATATTTTTTCATAAATTTAATATACAATTCATCACAAGTATCCCTATTCATTTCATCTATATCTTTATAATAATTTTTAATACCCATTTTTTCATACTTAGAAAAACCTAAATGATGAAATGGTAAAAACTCTATTTTTTCTATATTTTTTATCTTAGATAAATAATCAACTAAACTATCTAAATATACATCATTATCATTAATAGAAGGTATTATAACCTGACGAATCCACACGGAAGTATTACTATCATTAAGACATTTTATAAATTTCTCTACTTCATCTATATTATATGAAGTAATAGAAAAATATCCATCTTTATTTG
>CANRPK010000066.1 GCA_947632455.1 uncultured Bacilli bacterium | reverse complement strand
GGCACAAAGACCCAATTCCAGTTTATCAGCGTCACAGCAAAATGTCAAGCCAGGGGGTGACACGAGTGGCTGACGGGCTCCGAGAGCTCCGCCTGTCCCGGCAGATTCCCGCCAAGGACATGGTTGAAGTCATTCAGAAGCTTTACCCCAAATACGACAAACGCAGAGCGGGATTGATGTGGCCTCGTTCTCCTTGGCCGTGGAGTGGAACTTCATCCGCCTGCTCATAAACATCGGGAAGCCGCTGGAAACCGTCTATGCGAACGCCTCGCCAAAAAGCAAGGCGGCGATTGAAAGAATGGGAGGCCCAGACAAGCTGATAATCAAGGAGCTGCATACTCTTGGCGACGGCACCAAATCGGAGTTCCAGGCGTACAACTATCCGGGCTTCCGGGAAGCCTACTGGCAAATCGTCAAAAGCCGTAGGGCGCTCCCCACCGCAGAGCAGAATATTCTGGCGATTGGCCCGAAGCAAGGAGGTACAAATTGAAGAAGCAAACAATTCTGGACATTATCTACGGAGCCGCCCTTGCACTGATGTTTGGAGGCGCGCTCCTTGCTGACGGGCTCGCCGAGATCCGGGGCGGGTTTATCGTCCTGACGGCAATCGTGGCCGTGGCTGGCGCTCTCGTATTTGCCGGCAACTACCTTGAACGGGAGTTCGCCAGGCAGGAAAGGGGGCGAAAGGATGGCCGGTAAAAAAGACCCCCGCAAACAGTACCTTGGAAAACTGGTAAGGGCCATGGGCAAGCGGTTTGAGGACCGTCTGGCCAGAAGCTTTGAATACTACCAGCACACAGGCATGGCCCTGGTGGAAAAAACCCCGGAGCCGATGCGCATACTGCGTAGGCTGGATAACGGCAAGTTTATAGCCTGCTTCGAGAAAAAAGCCCAGCCGGACTACAAGGGAACTATCAAGGGTGGCCGCACAGTTGTATTCGAGGCAAAGTTCACGTCATCAGACAAAATCGAAGAAATCATCGCCAACGGCAACTATCTGGTATGGGCAGACACCGGGGAGCGGGTCATCTTCTATGAGTGTGACCCGGAAAAGAATACCGAGTGCAACAAGTGCATGTGCTTCTTCATGCGGATCGGGTCATCTACTCCGTGTGCGCCGAGCCACCAAAGCTTGGGGCTTTTGGTCATACCGTCCGGCCGGAAAAAGCCGATGTCATACTGCGTTCTATCGAAGGACCGCGCGCGGGAGCCGGCGGGCATGAGCTTCAGCGCCACCAGCTCGCCGTCCCGGGGGCGGCTGTCCGCCCGGCGCAGGTCAAGGGGTCTCCATTCGTGGGTCATGCCTTACTGCCTCCTTCCGGCCGTCCCTTGGCGACGGCCCACTCCCGGAGGGGGAGGGGCTCATCAGCCATGGCCCTTATGGCCTCGTCCATTCCGCATTCGTCACAGATATACACGTCTACGTATCGGCTGAGGGCGTTAGTATGGAGCCGGTCTTTGACGGAGAAACGCCCGCACCTGGGGCAGAAGTGAACGCCGTCCGCCTGTTCCTTGGCAAATGCGTCTATCCGCACCTTGGCCGCCTGAGCGGCCTCGACTTCGGCGGTAAATTCCTCATAGCTGGGTTGACCGGCGGCAACCATCGCCGCGCTTACGGCTTGGATTTCTTCGGGTGTCCAACGAGGGCGGATGGAAGTCCAGTCATATGCGTTATGCCGTTCTTGGCTCAACGGATACCGAGGACGGAGACGCGGGGGCGTCTGCCGCCACGGATCCTGTGGCAAACACGCTGATGTCCTGCCTGCCGGAAGACCTCCGGGCCGTGATGAAGCCCATGACCGTCTGGACGGACAACACAGGCGGAAGAGCTGCCGGCGCGGAAAATGTGACATCTACGGTGGACTATTTGCCTCTGCTCGCTGAGTATGAGCTTTTCGGCTCTGACGACAATGCCAATGAGGATGAGGCAAGTACGGTATCTGGGCTTGTGCTACATAGGTTCGGGCGGCGTAACGTTGGAGGAGAAGGAGACGCTTCACGAAATGCACGACGCCTACGAGGCCCTGGGCGGCAACGGGCATCTGGACACGGTGATGGATGAGGTGGACAAGCTCCAAATCGTAAAATCCAGATTCAAGGAGGATGACGGCACATGAATCTTTTGAAGTGCCTGCTTATCAACAACGACTGCTACAAGTCGGGGGCAACGCTCAAGCCGAGGGGCGTCATGGTACACTCCACGGGGGCCAACAATCCGAATATCAGGCGCTATGTTCAACCGGTTGGCGGTCAGGAAAACTATTCCGAGCTTATATCTCTGCTTGGCAAGAATACGAACGGGAATCACTGGAACAAACACATCGAAGACCCAAACAAGCGAAAATGCGTTCATGCCTTTATAGGAAAGCTTTCCGACGGGTCTATAGCGACGGTACAAACGTTACCGTGGGATATGCAGGCTTGGCATTGCGCCGGACGGTGCAACAGTACGCATATAGCTTTCGAAATATGCGAGGACAGCTTGGACGACCCGGTATATTTCCGTGCGGTGTACAAAGAGGCTGTGGAGTTTACCGCGTATCTCTGCAAGCTCTACGGGCTTGACCCGCTGGCGGACGGCGTGGTTCTGTGCCACAAGGAGGGGGCGCGTCGCGGCTGGGCGTCGAATCACTCCGACGTGGAAAACTGGTTCCCGCGCATGGGGTACTCTATGGACGGGTTTAGACAGGACGTTGCTGACCTTTTAAATGACAAGACGGTAAATAGACCGGAGAAGGAGGACGAGGATATGACGGGAGAGGAAATTTACAAGAAGCTGACGGAGTACCTTCTGAGCCAGAAGCCGCCCGCGTGGGTGGCGGAGCAGGGGGAGTACGCCGAGGCCGTCCGGGAGGGCATCACCGACGGGAGCGACCCCACGCGGCTGACCACCCGGTACGAAAGCGCCATCATGAATCTTCGGGTGCTGAAGAAGGCCAGAAGTGAATGACGGCAAAAAGAAAAAGACCGCCTTTGCGGACGTGGTTATCACGGTTTGCGTGGTGGTGGCGCTACTGGTCACCGGGTCAGTCGTCTGGGAATACCACCGGCTCAAAACGGTGATGCCGTCCAGCGTCATTTCGGCGCTGTTCGCCTTTTGGGGTGGGGAGCTGTTGATTATCGCGTTGCGGCAAATATTCGGAAGCGACGTGGTGGCAAAGGCAAAGCCGCCGGAGACGGAGGCGGAGGAAAGCAAGAAGTCAGACGATACATCGGATATATTTGGAGGTTCGATATAATATGCTTGAGAAAATTTGCGACAGGTTACTTACGGTGAAGAGCATCGTCACCGTCATCCTGACGGTGGTGTTTGCGGTGCTGGTCATCAAGGACGGGGAGATTCCCCAGACGTTTACCACCATCTACATGAGCGTCATGGCGTTTTATTTCGGTATCCAGAGCGCCAAGAACGAGGAGTAACAGGCTTTCTGCGTTTCGGCACAGGGGGCGTAGAAAGATTTTCTCCTTATAAGCCCCATCTGAAAAGATGGGGCAAGGGGCGAATTTTGACTTGAAATTTGGGCCGGAGCGGTATAATATTATTCTAAAAGAAAGGAGTGGCACTAATGGGCGAAAACAACAAGGAAATGATACAGAACTTTGGCGACATGGTAAATGCTACCGAGAGGCTTGCAAAACCTTGGCAGGACGAGTGTGAGCGGTGGAAGCAGACCATGGAAAAGAAAACAAAGCATCACACTATACGGATGATTGCGACAAACTTGTTCTGGATGATAGTTACCGCTATGCTTATATGGTTTGCTTATATGACGCCGATTGACGCAGACCAGGAGCAGAATTTCAATGACCAAGCTCAGCACCAATCTTATTCCGAGGGTGTCACTGACGGTGACTAACATTGGTACAACGGCAGTACATAAAAGGAAGTGCCCGTAGACCACGTAAACCCGCGAAACCAAGGAAAGCGCCCAACCGTCCACGTAGAAAAAGGCGGTGAGCGCCTTGAATGCGCAACACAAGGCTATCAGGGCGTTGCTGACCACTATGGCCCCAAAACGGGCGGCGGATTATATCAAATCCTTTGAGCTACCGGAGGAGGAAGAATTATTTCTGCTGGAATGTGACGTGCGTCGTAAGTCCTACGTCAAGGCGGCGGACGATAATCACACTACCCCGGAGGTAGTCAAAAGGCGCAAAATGAGCGCATATGCCCATATTTCGGACGCTATTAATAATTGAACACATTTTCGGCACATTTAAGCCCCAAACAATGACCATTTATTGGCCTTTTGTTTGGGGCTTTTTCTGTTATATTTAGCGCAGAAGGAGGACAAAGACCGGCGGCAATCCCCTGCCGCTGCCAAAAGGCGTGGTCGAGTCCTTCTTTGCTTTTTTGGGGTGATGGTATGAGTGAGGAATTGAGGTTAATTCGGCTCGGGTGGCCTCTGGAAGATGCCCTGACGTTCTGTTTTGCCAAGCGCAAAGAGGGCGGACTTGCGGCTTTCGTTGAGGCTGAGGAAGCAAGGGCAAGGGAAGAAGCAAGGTATGCTTTAATGTGCAGAAATGCGGCAAGGGAGGTACTTGACTGATGGTTAATTATCCTTGGTTTAATCCAAATGCTGGGGCGGCGTATGGGCCAAATG
>CANRPK010000065.1 GCA_947632455.1 uncultured Bacilli bacterium | reverse complement strand
GGCATTTTATTTTTACTGGGTATTCTAATACTTTATTGTAAGTCCACATATTAGTAGTTTCCTCCTTCCCATGGCCACCCTGCGTTCATGTTGGAATAAGCATAACTCAATTCCTTATTTTCTATTTTTTTATGCTAATATATCAAATTTATAATGAATGTAAATATTTTTATCATCTATAATAATTCTATCTATTAATTTAAATACTAAACTTTTATTATTCTCATTGATTTCTTTAAACGATAAAATTTCTCTCATTATATCTCTTATCTCTTCTTGTTTCATACTCATTTTACTTTTTGTAGTTTTTTGTTTTTCCTCTAATGATTTCAATTTTGCTATACATTCTTTTTTCTGTTCCTCATATTTTTTGATAAGTCCTGTAAAGGTATCTAAAGATATTGTTCCTGATAATTTGTCTTCATAAAGGTTACTAATTATTTTACCTACATCTTCTTTTCTCTTTTCCCAATATATTATATTCTTTTTGTAATCTTCATTTGCATTTTTCCTTAATTTACTATAATCCAAATCATCCATATTTAGATATTTTGTTATATTATTTCTTAGCGATTCTGTTACTTTTTTAATTAATTCATCTTCTCGTAAATGTACATTTGTACAAAACTTTTTGCCATATTTTTTATAGCTTGAACATATACATCTAGAAAACTTGCCATGGTTTAAATTGTATGTGATTCTGCTACCACATTTGCAAAATACAAGTCCTGCCAATAAATGCTTTTTTCTTCCTGAAAAATTCCATTCATTCGTTTGTTTGTCTAACATTTCTTTTACTGTTTCAAATGTAGAACGGTCAATAATAGCTGTGTGATGATTCAAAATTACGATTTGCTCCTTTTCTGGAACTTTTATTGTCTTTTTTACCTTATAATTTACTTTTGTATATTTTAGCTGAACTAAGTCTCCTACATAAATTCTATCTCTTAAAATTTTATTAATAACTGTACTATTCCACTTATATGTATTATTTTTATTTGGATTAAAATAATTTGTATTTTCATTCTTGTATTGTAATGGTGTCATAATTCCTAAATCATTCAAATAATCTGCTATCTCTTTTTTACCTTTTCCAGATTTATATAAATGAAAAATTTGCCTTACAATATCTGCTACATTCTCATCAATTAAAATCTTATTTTTATTTTTTTCATCTTTTCGATAGCCATATGGTAAAAATGATTTAATACATTCACCTTCCATCGCTTTTGTTAGCATGGCTATTCTAACTTTATCCGATATATCTTTTGCATACATATCATTAATAACAGATTTGAAAGGTGTCATATCATTATTAGAATTTTTCTTATCAAATGTGTCTATATTGTCATTTACTGCAATATATCTTATATTTTTAGATGGAAAATACTTTTCTATGTAGCTTCCCGTTTCTATGTAATCTCTACCAAGCCTTGATAAATCTTTCGTAATGACTAAATTAATTTTCTTTTTTTCTATATCTTCTATCATTCTTTGAAAATCAGGTCTATTAAAGTTTGTCCCTGTGTAACCATCATCTTTGTAAGTATCAACTAAAATCCAACCTTTATTTTGCACAACCTTTTTTAGAAAATTAATTTGATTTTCTATACTTTCTGATTGTCCTTTATATTTTTCGTCTTTCTCATCTTCTCTTGATAGTCTTACATAAATTGCTACTCTCCACATAATTTCGTCTTTTACATCAAAATAGTTATTATATAACTCATACATTTCTTACCTCCTTACCTGAGTTATGATAACTACTTCTTATCTACATAAATATTCTATATTTTCTTTATTATTTTTACAATAGAAAAGAAAATTATTTTCCTCCATCCATTCTTGAATTAACTCAGATACCTTCTTGCCATCTTTGGTATAGAATTCTTCAACTTCTAATTCCAATCTTTTCACCTCTGTACAGTATATTTTCTTATTCTAATGTTATTCTTTTAAATTTGTCTCTCTACTTATTGGCTCACTAAACTAAAATTTGTCCTCCCTACTTTACACAAAAAAATAAACAAGTTAGACTTTTAGACCTTACCTGTTATTTTTCATCTATTTCATTATACTTTCTTATATGACACACCAGTTTTACCTCATTTTCTCACTTTACCTGTGTTATCCCCCTTAACCACCACACATCTTAAATCTTAATTTTGCTCTATTTTTAGGCTTTTCCTATATTATCAAAATGTCCGGTTTAACTGTATGAAAAAATTTTTTAAACGGATATTTTAAAGTTGTTCGTTTCAACCATATTTTATATCCGCTTAGGAATTTATTTTAAAAATTCCTCTAATATGTATTATTTACTTTAAAGTTAATAAGCACAAAAAACTTCTACATATACTGTAGAAGTTTTTTGTTGTATTCTATTTTTTATATAATAAATTACTTAAAGGATAATATTCTTCTGAAGCTTCAAGTCTTTCTTTAACAAAATTATCATTATCCCAATAAGCTTTAAAAGCATAGGGTTCTTCAATCTCATGTTCAAGAATTTTGCTAAAAATAATTCTATATTTGTCGTCAATAATTTCAATAGCAGAACAATTTGATAGCATTAAACCTATTTTTTTGTTTTCTTTTAACTGCTGTTTTGTTGTTTCTTCTCTACCTGCTTCATCACAATGTGGTGTGATATGAAGATTTATCCAACCCAATCCATCAACACTAATTAATGAATTATTTTTTCCCTTTTGAATAATAATTGAGTCTGAATTACAAGAATCAAACCAACAAATTGCACCAGCAGAAACTCCACATATTACTTTCCCTTTATTCCAAGCTTCTTCTAGTATTTTGTCGAATCCATATTCTTTCCATAACTGAATCATTGTTAGTGTATCGCCACCACCTTCATAAATAATATCTGCCCATTCAACAAGTTCATGAACTTTCGCTTTATCTTTTAATTCATTACTTTTTAGTGTTCTACAATTACAAGAAAATTTTTCGCCATATATCTTTTGCATAGTTTGATAATATGATTCCTGTATAGGAACAGATTTTGCATGAGAATGCGCTAAAAATAAAAAATTAGGATTTTCTTTACCTGTTAATTTAATAATTTGTTTATCCATTGGTTCGGTCTCATATGGTTTAAATACTCCATCAGATATTTCTCTTCCATTTTCTCCACCACCGATAGCTACTATTTTTTTCATAAAATTATTATCTCCTTTCAATTCTTGATATTATTTTATAGTATATTTAAAAATTTTCTAAAACTCTGACAATTTCTTTTATTATTTTTATAATCAATATTATAGTATTCTATTATGAAGAAGTCAATTTTTTGAATTATTTTCTTGAATATTGCACACACAAATTCACCTTTTTTTACTAAATTGTGTTACATTTGGTAGATAAGAAGCCTTCTTCCAAAATGAACGAAGCCCATGGTTCTTCAAGCCATCTCCACTTATTGCATGGATAATAAATACTTAAAGGTCCATATACTTTTTGATATTGGTCTTTTAGTTCTTTTAATTCTTTGGTATATTCTCTGTGTAAGCAAAGTGCTTTTCTATCATCTGAATGTGTGTCTAAATATAATCCTAATTCAATTATTGCAAAATTTAATTCTTTTATTTTTTGTATCATTTCTTCTCTTGTTTTTTCTTTACAGCCACAGTTATTATCCATCATATATTCATTACTCATATCGTCCATTTCTGATGCAGTATTGTAACCAAATGCTGCATTGATTCCGTCTGGGGTATAATCACAATCACCATTTGTCATGTTTTGATTTCCGTTTGAATTACATCCACAAGCTCTTTTTTCATTATTACAATTCATCATCTGTTACATCCCTCCCCAATCTCATTAGTATTTTTTAGATAGTTTATTTCTGCCATACTTTGACCTGGTGCATAAGGGCTTACTAGTTCTGGGAAAATAGTTCCCATTTTTAAACCACAACAAGGTGTGAAAGTTTTATCCATTTTTTGAAATGGAACATAACTTTGTGCTAGCATTGGATTAGATGGAAATACACTTTCTTCTTCATCAAAGCCACATCCGCAGTTATTATTATCATTATTGCATCCACAACCGCATCCCATGTTCATGCTATTCATTTGTGCATATTCTGCAGTTGTTCCTACATTACTACATGCTGTTTCAATTGCATCTGGGTTGTAATTGTTTTGACAATAACCTTTTTTATAACAATTAAACATGTTTTTATTTTCCTCCTTAATTTTGTTTTATACTACATTTTATGACAAATTTATTGATTTTGTGCCAAAATAATAACATGTAAAAAAATTTAAAAACAAAACACTATAAAATTAATTGATAATTTTGAATTTTTGTAACTGTAAAAGAGGTATAAACTTAAATTTAAGTTTATACCTCTTTTCATTTTTTATATACAGAATTTTATATATATTTACTTTTCAAATTTTCTAATTAAACTTTGTTATGTTTTAAATTCTATCTTTGAAATTCTTCGATTTCCTTTTTAATTTTTTGTATAAATTCGCTTATAGGCATTTGACCAATATCTCCGTCTTTTCTTGAACGTACACCTACTGCATTTGCCTCAATCTCTTTATCTCCTATAACTAGCATATATGGAATTTTTTGCATTTGCGCTTCACGAATTTTATAACCTATTTTTTC
>CANRPK010000064.1 GCA_947632455.1 uncultured Bacilli bacterium | reverse complement strand
TTATAAATGATAGCCCCTTTTGCCCGTTTTCACCAAATTTTTGGGAGATGTTACCAAATACGTTTTAGAGGAAAGTTTTGACAGTAAAGAAAAATACACACCTTTTATTTACACCGCATTTACAGCTGTTATTCAATGGAATACGCAAAATCGTCAAACTTTGTAATCCGATTGTAACATTCGATGGTTCTATATCCGTGATTTGAAAACAATGTAAAACGAATTAGAAACAGCCGATAAATGGATTTATTTTCACTTACCGAAACCGAGTTCTTCCAGAAGCTGACCGAGGGGAAGAACGACAACCTGCACATCGCCTACAAGGATTTTGTGCTTCAGGTCAGCGAAATGTGCAGCAAAAGCACTCATAAGGGATATGTGATAACCGCACTGCTTTATGCAGAGGTTGAGATACAACATTTGCAGACCGCCCGTCAACGCAATGAGGTGAATCAGGAGCTTGCAGCCTTCATCAACAAGGCTCTCCATTTCGTCCATCACACCCTCACACATTACAAGGAGATGGAAATCGCCATGATCCCGGTCGATGACTGTTTCGACAGCATCAACCTTGAATGGAACGCCGACAAAACAGACTTTATGGAACTGTGCTATGCCTTGAAGATTGGCAAATGCCTCAACTCAGATGCCACAGTGACCGATATAATGAAAGCGCTTGCAAAGGCTTTCAACCTCAACGTGAACCCCAACTATCTCCACAAGAGATTCACAGAACTTAAATCGCGGGGCAAGAAAAGCCGCACGGCATTTCTCGATGTGCTCCAGCACCGCTTTAACCGTTTCCTTCACGGCTCCGACACCGGAGAATGGGAAAGTGCTTGATAAAGCACCGATGTCCGACCACTAATCCACTTTATTATATATTTTCATTTGGGAGTTGAATTTTCAACCAAAGGGGAAAGCCCGACTGTCCGCGATGGATAGCCGGGCTTTGTCGTGTCAATGGAGCAGATTATTTGAGGTGAAGAAGATGGCGTAGAGCGGGGTCAGCCGCAATGCGCTGTTTCTCCTTTTCCACAATCTCAATAACCTCCCGTTTTATGCGGTCGTAGTTTGCCTGTATAGCCGCTTTCATACCTTTCCGTTCAGGCGTTGGGTCTTTGAAATCGGTGATTACAGGCAGAGGTTTATAGGCTTTTGTTTCCGCCGCCACACGCTTGTTGTCAACAACAATCTCGGCATGGAAAATCTTCTGGTCTATCCGTTCATCAAAGTTATCCGACACCGCTCCGACAAATATGCCTTGCGTCAGCGTGGATATTTTGCTCGGCGGTATCAGCGAATCCATCTGCGTGTTGAACGATGTGGAAACGTCCTGACGGTTGATAGAGATAGACTGCCGTTTCTGCAACACCTAGCCGAAACGCTCCGACAGTGTTTTGGCCGTTTCACCCACAACCTGACCGGCGAAAATATTGCCGACGGTGTTCATTACAACCGAAGCCTCCTTGTCGCCATAATCGCGTTTTAGCTGGGAGAAATCCTGAAATCCGAGACACACCGCAACCTTGTTGCTGCGGGCTGTGGCAATAAGATTGTCCAGCCCCTTAAAATATATGGTCGGTAATTCATCTATGATAACGCCGGATTTAAGCATACCTTTCTTGTTTATCAACTTGACAATTCGGCTGTTATACAGACCGAGTGCCGCTCCGTAGATATTCTGGCGGTCGGGATTGTTGCCGACGCAGAGAATCTTCGGCTCTTTGGGATTATTGATGTCGAGTGTGAAATCATCGCCGGTCATAACCCAATACAACTGCGGTGAAATCATACGGGAAAGCGGGATTTTAGCCGACGCAATCTGCCCGGCAAGCTGTTCGGCAGCCCCGCCCAACCATGCGTCCATAAACGGCGACAGATAGTTTTCAAGCTGCGGATAGCTGGTAAGTATTGGAAAAATATCCTCGTAGCGACGGTTAAGAAACTCAATCGCATGGGGGAAAGTACAGTATTTTCCATTCTCGTAAATTTTGAGATACCAGATTATTGCAGCGAACAATACAATCGGGGATTCAACAAAGAAATCGCCCTGTTTCTGCACCCACGAGCGGTTCAAGTTGAGCATTATTGTATAGGCCGATTCATAGGCATCGGCAATATCCGACATGAAATCGGGGTGTATCGGATTGCAACGATGCGAGTGTTCGGGATCATCAAAGTTTATCACATAGAAAGAGGGCGGATTGTCACCGTAGCCCTTCTGATGTGTCAGCATGTGATTGTAGGCAATCATCGTCAGATCCGGGGCGGGTAGGTCGGCGCCCTTGCGGGCGCTTTCCCCCCTAAGAACCGTGCGTGATAGTTTCCCATCACACGGCTCAAGCAACAATATTTCAGACTTATTCCGAAACACGCTCATTTTTACACTTCTTTTTGTGTGTCACACTCAGATAACAGCTTTCATGGACGATTGACAATGTGTTCTTGCCTTTGGCAGTTGACATCATTGTATGCCACGGTGTTTCAACTGTTATCGGCTCGCCGCAGATTGGACATCTTTGGTTTTGTCTTTTCCAAATATTGAAAAGCGTCCTTTTCCCACTCATCGACATCTTCATTTTGACGGTGCGCCGTTTATCACGGTATTCCATCCATTCGGGGTCAAATGGGTTGAGTCCACATTTCAGTTGCGGATATGTCTGGATTTTGGTATTAAACAATATCGTCAGAGGGACGAAGTATTCTTCACCCTTCGAGTCAATTTTTGTCGTAGCAAATACCCAGTCTCTGTTACCAATCTTGTGGAAGTAGCGTTGTTTAATCCAGGTACGGTTTTTATTTCCGTGCCTGCGGATTCCCCATCGCCATAGTTTCTTGAAGATTAGATAGTCCGCTTTTCGGAAAGTTTCCGAGGCCGCACTATATTGATAATAGTTCGCCCATCCTTTGAGAATTGGATTGAGACGCATGATAAGTTCATGTTGGGAAGTTCCACGTGAGCGGTGTATCTCTCGCTTTACTTTATCCAACATTCTCTTTACACGGTCTTTGGCTGGTCTCGTCAGCAGAGTGCCATTGAATTTGCGGACATTGAAGCCGAGGAAGTCAAAACCGTCGTCTATATGGGTTATCAGCGTTTTCTCTTCGGATAAGGTAAGACCTCTTTCCGCAAGAAACGATGCAACCAACGGTTTGACTTTATGTTCCAGCAGCTCCTTTGATTCGCCCGTGATAATGAAATCATCTGCGAACCTGACAAGCCTTACTTTCGGACAGTACCAACCCGTAGAACCTTTCTTTGATTCCCAAGGGAAGTTGTCTTCGAGTAGTTTCTGTAATCCATCGAGTGCCATATTAGCAAGCGTTGGCGATATGATACCACCTTGCGGTGTACCCTCGTCTGTCGGGAAGACTTCGTTTTCAAAGATATAACCACATTTAAGCCATTTTCCTAATATGGTTTTATCCATTGGAATATGCTTCATCAGCCAGTCGTGGCTGATGTGGTCAAAGCACCCTTTGATGTCACCCTCCAGAATCCATTGTGGCGAGTACCCCTTTGCAAGAAGAGTATGGCAACGCACCATTGCGTCGGCAGTGCCTCTTTCCTTTCTGAAGCCAAAGGAATAGTTGTCGGCAGTTGTTTCCGATACTGGTTCCAAAGCGAGTAGGTGGAGTGCCTGCATCGCTCTGTCTTTCATTGTGGGGATGCCCAACGGTCTCTGTTTGCCATTGTGCTTCTTTATGAACACTCGTCTCAAAGGCTGAGGCTTGTAGCCTCTTCTTCTGAGTGTGAAGATGGCTTTGTATTTCGATTTCGGAGTTGACCACAATACCTTGTCAACGCCCGAAGTCTTTTTGCCATCATTTGAAGTGACACGTTTTACTGCCAATGCCTTGGCGTAAAACGAGTGGGTAAGAGTCCATTGCAAAGCCTTCACCTTGCCGAACTTACCCTCTTTCTGAGCTTTTACAATACGCGCTTGTAGCTTACTGACCGCTTTCTCACACTTGTTCCAATCAATGTTTTCCCAAGTTGCTTCCTTGTGGTCAGAAGATGCACACGAGTTTTTAGGCTCGTCCATTTGCTTTTCTCCTTTCATAAGTTCTAAAAGTTATCTTGTAAAATGTTACCATATCGGAAGTCTGCACACTTTCATGTCGGATGATGTGGCTCTCTGCCATACATGGCAATGAGGTCAATCCGTATCCGCTCCGTTACAGAGCGGCGTTCGCTTTTTCCGAATTTCCTTTACCTACATACCATTGTGCCTCCCTTGCGTTCGGCCTACCATGATTGCTCATGGAGATATATAGGCTTACCGTGTTCTGCATCAGTGCCAATGACGGTTTAGGCTCTGCCTCTCCACCGGTGGCTCTGTTGTTCGCGTAACCCCAAAATCCACAGGGTTATCCGGCCACACACCGTTTTGGTTCAAGCTTGTAAGCATTCGTAAGCTTGTTCGACTTAACGATGGTTCTGACAGTTCACTTGCGTTAGCCATGCCGTCAAGCCAAGCCCCCCAACCGCATAATGCTTGCGGTTCTTGAAGTCCCCTCACGGTTCATTCTCGACCCTTTCGGGAGGGTTACCTTGTCCGAGCAGCTTGGTACATCATAAGACGCACCTGCCGTAGGCTACTATTGGCGAAACAATAGGTCAACTCTTTTCACTCCTCTGAGTGAACGGCTGACAGCCACTGATGCAACTTTTCACGTCACAC
>CANRPK010000063.1 GCA_947632455.1 uncultured Bacilli bacterium | reverse complement strand
AGCCGTGCAAGCTCCACGCGGTCTGACGGCGCCTGATTGAGCATCAGCAGGAACTCGCTGTTTGCAAGCATACCGCGCGCGGTATCGTTTTTCAAACAATCTTCGATGTTTTGAGTGATACCTGTCAGCAGGCCTCCGTATTTTCTAAATCGTTTCCAAGCTTTGAGCAGAAACTCCGCACTGTACGGATTTTTAAAGAACAGATGAGCTTCGTCTATGTACACGCGCGTGTATCTTCCGCGTTTTCTGTTTGCCATAACCCTGTTCATTATATTATCCAGCATTATCAACAAACCGATAGGCTTCATGTGGTCGCCGAGCTCCAGAATATCATAGCATATTATTCTGTTATTGATGTTTACATTGCTCGGATGAGCGAATGTATCCAAACTTCCCGTGGCAAACATCTCAAGCGACAGCGCCAAATCATGCGCTTCCTGTTCCGGCTGGTGCAGCAGTTCTTCGCGAAAATCAGTTAATGTCGGCATCTCTCCGCCTCTGCGTTCAAAAGCCTTATATACTCTGATCGTGCATCGGTCAATTATCGAACGGTCCTTGGGACCGACACCGCCGCCCCATCTCGTATCGCCGCTTTTAAGCAGCTGATCGAATAATGAAATAAGAAACTCCGATTTGATCGAAACGGGATTATCGCCGTCAAGCGTATCGTTGTTTATATCCATTGCGTTAATATGGTGCGGTGATGACGCCGACAGTTTTATAACTTCGCCTCCGAGCTTGGATACAAGCGGCGCGTACTCACGTTCCGGATCAACACAGATTATGTCGTCGTTTGTGAATAACCCTGCCATTGCTATTTCCATCTTTGAAGCAAAGGACTTGCCGGAACCGGAAACGCCGAGAATAAATCCGTTGCCGTTAAGCAGAAGCTTTCTGTTGCACATGAGCAGGTTATGGGAAATGGCGTTAATGCCATAATACAGACCTTCATCGTCCATTATTTCCTGCGTCTTGTACGGAATGAGCGTAGCAGCGCTTTCTGTGGTAAAGGTGCGCGTTGCATGTATATTCATTAAGCCGTAGGGCAGCACGGTATTAAGCCCGTCCTCTTGCTGAAACTTTAAAACCGACATATCACACAGGAGCTTTCGGCTTGTGGCAAGCAGAGTCTCGGTATCATTATCCAGTTCTTCAAGCGTATCCGCTACATGAACAAGCGTCATGGTCGTGAACATTATTCTCTGGTCACGCGTTGTTATATCGTTCATGTACTCCTTGATTTCACTGCGCATCTGCTCTTTATCATAGGGAATGACTGCCGAGAAATTATTATTCATGTTCTGTTTTTGCTGCCATTTGGTTATGTCGGTTTCAATCGCAAGCAGCTTTTTCTGGACTTCTTTGACCGCGATATCCGTAGGTATCGGATACACGTCGAACGAAATCATCATTGTCCTTGAAATATCTGTGAGATCCGACAGAAGTTCGTCTTTTAAAAACGACGGATACTCTTTCAAAAACATAACTCTCGCGAACATATCGCCGAGTCTTATATAATCCCTTTTAAACTCTATATAGTCGGGGCAGATATAGTCTTTAAAATCCGCGCCAACTGTCATTGCGTGCTTGAGATTAAAATTGAGCTCATTTTTTTCTTCGCCGCGGAAAAAGTCGTAAAAAATACGAAGCCGCTCATTACAGCCAAGCGGCGATATATGTGATGAAATTTTAGAAAAATCCGAGGCGAGGTCGCTGCCGACTCTTGCGAAATATGTTCTCGCGTCCTGAATACTCTTGCGCTCCGATGAGATGGTTATATATTTATCATGGATTATATTGTTGGACTCCTCCATCTTGTCCTTAAGGAGTGAATTAAGTTCCATAACGTAATCCACATACGCCATATTGTCGTTCTCGGGTATCAGATGCTCAAAAACCGTCTGCTTTATTTTCCGGTTGAAAATTGTTATTTTAGCCGAGCCGTCTATGGGCAGGCCGTTCAAGATCGAGCTGTGCGCCTTAAACATATCCTCCTGATCGGCATCGGAAGCCACTTTATAGTTTATATCGGAAAAACGCCAAGTTTTTGAATACTTTTTCCCGCTGCGCATGATCCCGTCTTTATATACAGCGTCGATAGGGATCGACTGCTGTACTGTCTTAGGAACCTTTCTTTTTTCCCGTTTGTTTGGGCTTTTCAGCATTTTGTTCTACCTCCTGCAACATATTGTATAAATAGTTCTCCGATTTGAACAAGCGCAGACCGGAATATATGAACTCGCTGCGGATGACCGCAACAACAAACTGTTCAAAAGTCATGCCGTTATAGTTAAAAAAACCGGCAGCCGCAAATGGCGCTGCACAGACAATACACAGCCACGAAACTGTCTCTCTGCCGAGAACATTTTTGAGCCCGAAATAAATGCCGAGCGCCGCGCCGACAGCGATTACCGAGCAAAAGAACTGTCTCAGCGTTAAGCCGAAAAATATACTTTCGCGGTAATCTTTGATTTCTTTATTAATTCGTATTTCCATAGTCTCTGTTACCTCTCGGGTGCGTCTCTTTTTGGCGTTTTCGGCTGAATGTCGGACGGGTTTCTGCCGTCTGTCGGCTTTATAAATCCGATTTTATCAGCCGCCGCAAACGCTTTTGAGTCAAGTTTTCTCTGCCACGCCTTAAATGACGGCGCCCACTTAAATCCGTTCTGTTTCAGCGCCGATAAATCCTCCTGTTTCGGCTTGTCATCAAAAAACAACTGAAGGCGGTTATTGGCAAGGTTAACCACAGCTTCGCCGCCGCGGAACTGCCAACCTTTAAACACGCTGTCCGGATTGTTTTTAAGTCTCTCGATATTCCCATTTAATCTGCGTATGTTTGCAAAGTTATCTGAGAAAAACTTTCCCGGATACGGCGTTTCATGACCGCTTGTCACACGCGAATCGAGCTTATACGCCGTATCCAAATCAATAATATCACAGCCCTTTGTGGTTCCGTGAACATTAAAGTAGTCGTTGATTGTCTGCATGTATGTATTTCTGCCCTCAATGCTTTCGATATTTTCCGTAAGCTTTTGAACCGCATCCGGATCATTGCTTTTTATTATTGTATTGTAACTCATAATCTTTCCTTTCCGGCGTTATACGCCTAACATTTCTTTTACTATCCTGTCCGCGCCTTTGATAAGTCCCACAAGGACAAGCATATTGAATATCGTTTCGCCTATATATTTCCACACCATTGTCACAGTTGTTATACTTGTGTCGGGGCTTGGCGTGTATGAGCCCGCAAACGCGGAAAATATTATGCAGGCAAGAATAACAATCGCACCTTCCAAACATACGCCGACATAGGATTTAATAAATGACAGCCCTATCTGCGATGTGCCCTCGCCGCCGAACGATGATAACGGAACCGGAGCGAGAGCCGTGTACAAGTATATCTTAAAGAACCTGCCGTAAACCGTCATTATCATAATAAATGCCATGACGGTTATGAACAAACTGCCCAGAATTGTCACAAGCCAAAGCGGAATACTCGCCCAAAAACCCGTTTCATCAATAGCGGTTTCAATCGCTCCGGGCAGCGTTACGGCGGCGCCGCTTATTCCGCCGAGGCTTCCGGCGATTTCCTCGACAACTCCGGCACAAATTTTGTAAATTGCAACCATAATGTCAAGCGCGTATGTTATTGCTGCTTTTGCGGCGACAAAACGTATAAAATGCTTGAGCGCGTATTCGGGTCTCTGAAAATCTCTAAAGCTCGCCGTGCTGCGGAATATACCCATCGCAAAAAACAAAATAAGCAGCGCGTAACCTATTGCCTGAAGTCCGCCGTTAATATTTTCGACAATATGCCATATTGCGCCGTCTCTGAATTCCTGCGGCGATGTTGTGACAAGCGCCCATATTTCCGTTAATTTATCATTCCAAGTTTCAAAAGCGTTTTGCAGATTTGCCACAATCCAGTTATCGCTCATGTGATCACCTCCTGAATTTAGCGGATAATGCCGCCGCTTAAAAGAGCGGCGGCTATACTCCGATCTACATAATCATATCAAGAATATCCTTGGCAAAGGCTATTACTATACCGCCAAAAAATGTCAGGAATCCGTTGGCTCTCTGTTGGGCGTCGTGGGATTTAAGCGACAAACCGATCTGAACTATACCGAATCCGAGCAATATCAGTCCTATTGCTTTTATAGCCGAAAAGATAAAATCGGACAGACTGTTAATCGACGCAAGCGGATCCGCCGCAAACACCGGCGTAGAAAAAAGTGTCAGCAGCACCGCGATAACCGTGAGTGTCAGCTTTGTCTTTTTCAGATAATTTTTGATTTTACTGATTTTTTTCATTTGTTTCCTCCGTATCTTCATAAGTTTTGATAGTTTCTTCAATAAACTTCACATTTGATATATCCTCCCTGACCGTGAAGGACAAATCATCGCGTGTGATGTCTGTATTCTTACTGTGCTTGTATGGCTCCGCACCTCCGTCCTCCGTAAATTTAATATTGGGATGCGACAGTATATCAAATTTTTTATCCATTATCGGCTTTTCGCCGCGGATAAAAATCAGGGCATTCTGATTATCAAGCAGGCGGACCTCATCAAGTGTCAAAAGTTCGCGCCCCGCGTTCTGATAATTCGTCGAACTACTGCCGTGCTGTCCTTTGGTTATTCCTCTTGTGCGGGTATCTATGGTTTCCTTGCCGAGCATTTTTGAGATATATTCATGAGTTGCCTGCTCATTTCCGCCGAGATACAAAAAAGTATC
>CANRPK010000062.1 GCA_947632455.1 uncultured Bacilli bacterium | reverse complement strand
GCCAATCTGGACGCGATCCACGACACCGTTCATGAAATGGCCCGCGACGAGGCCCGACATGGAAAGGCATTTGAGGGGTTACTCAAGAGGTATTTCGGTTAAGAAAAAAGCCCGTAAAATAGGCAATTTCAAAATATCACAAACAGAAGGAGCGCCGTTTCAGAAATGAATCGGCGCCCTTTTTCTGTATTTTAGTTGTGTAAGGCACGGCGAAACCCTCCGTAGTGCAATGCGGAATTGCGAAACCCCACGGCGAAACCTTTACGATTGCGTTATTTTGATACTTATTATAAATTTTCTCTCAAAATAGTATTGACATATCTCTAAAATGTGCTATAATGCAATTATGATACAAAACGAGATGTTAGTATCAAAATAAAACTATAAGGAGGAAAATTATTATGACATTAAAACAGTTTTTGAAAAAGGATTGGAGTAAACTTAGCTTAACGGAAGTAGCAGACTTCTTCAACGAGAACGGCATTTCTTTTACCTTTTTAGATGTGGATGATGTAGCCCCGCAAGCAATCGAATATAGATTTACTGGTGTTAAGGGAATGGACTATGGATTTCTTCACATCTATACTGTGGACGAAATTGCAGAATCAGAGGATTATGATGACTGCGATAGTGAATATAACAGATTGTATGATTTACTGGAAATGGAAGATTGGAGCGCAGCAAGCGAATACATTTGTAAATTTTATATCGGCGTAATGGATGAAGATGGGAATTATCTTATGAACTGGAGAAATTTTGGCATAAGCGACGAGGAAATGGATTCTCTTTCATTTAGATAGAAGTCACAAAAATACCGCTTGTTACTATCCCATGTGATACCGTGTTGAGTGCCATTCCTATCTATTGCAATTTTGATTTTTAATGTGTATAATAAACTTAAGTAATAGATCTGGCTTCCGCCAGTCGAAGTTATCTTTTATTTTATGGGAAACACAAAAACTGCCACTGGTAAATTGTCGCCAGTGGCAGTTCGTATTTAATGGTTAATCTCATTGTGCTAAACAAAATGGGGCCGACTTGCACGGTCAGCCCCAGATGTTTAGCAAGGTATCATAGCAGTTATTTTCTTGAATCTCTCATATTCTGATTGTTTCATCTTCTTAATCGTTCCGTCGTTTAGCGTTATCTCTACTATGGGTTCAACCATTGTTATTTTGTTAATGTTTCCAATCAAACGTTGTTTGGTTTCCTCGTTTACAGAAACATAAAAGCGCATTGTCGTATCATATTTTGTGTGTCCTACTCGGCGCATAACTTCAATAACGGGGGTATTCATAGCAGCAAGTTGTGTAATATGGGTTCGCCTTAAACTGTGATATTTAAAATTGATTCCCAGCGTTTCTTTAATTCTTTTAGCGTGATACTTGAAGCTGTTATTGGTCAAAAGCTCTCCGTTTGGCTTTCGGTTGATGAAATCCCCGCCGACAATGCTGGTCGGTTCTCCGAGTTTGCGTTTATCAAGGCAAACTTCGGTATTTCTGTATGCCGCTCCAAGTCCTGCTGCAGTATATCGTGCTTTACGTATTTTTGCCTTCAAATGGGAAAGAAGCACATCTGGTATATCGACAGTCCTTGTTCCAGCTTTTGTTTTAGGATTCTTAATGCAAAAGCAACCGTCCTCATATACAAGTTGTTTATTTATGCGAATGGTTTTTTCACGCCAGTTTATATCAGTCCACATAGTTCCGAAACACTCACTGATTCGCAATCCTAAATAGTACCCCATAAGAAAGGCTGTATAGAGATTTGAATCCTTAAAATAGTTGTCCAACTGCTCAATCTCATTTAGTTCAAAAATTTCAACGGGATTATCCTCTTCCTCATCATCTTCCACCTTTGGGGGCATATGAATCTTGGTTCCTGGATTCTGGGTCATCATCAGATACTTATCATAATCAATCCAGTTATTGTCAACAGCAATACCAAGTACCAACCAGAAAAACTTTGTGAAGCCCTCGACATAAGCATAACTCAATCCTGAATGATACAAATCACGGAGAAAATCTTCTATTTGTGCGGTGGTAAGATCATTTACCTTAACATTTTCAAACTTCGCTTTGATATGATTATTCCAAAGGGAAGTATAGCGAACAACAGTCGCTTTGGCTTTCTCCTTCGCCTTGCCGTTCAAATAGACTTGCCACAGATCCCCAATGGTTTTGTCCTCTGGTGTACTCTCGCTTACCGTGGGATTGTTTATTTTAACAATCATTCTGGCTCTAAAATCAGAAGCCTGCTTTCTGGTCTTAAACGGCTGATTATTTTCGTCGCGGCGATATGCTGTATTGATTACCTTTCCCGTGTACGGACTTTTCATATGTATGCGGCATGACCAATTACCGTTTGGAAGTTGGGTCAAACCGACGCTGTTTGTCTTTGCCATAATATGTCCTCCTATCTTATCTAATTTTGATACAAATATCTTGTTTTGTATCATAATTGCATTATAGCACATTTTAGAGATTTGTCAATAGTTTTGATACATATTTTTTAATAAGTATCATAATAATATTTTTGCTACAACTCTTGACATTGTTATCAAAACAAATTATAATATAATAGAAAAGAGGTGATTATATGTCCGATCAGAACAATCATGGTGAATCTTTGAATATAGAACCCCCTACTATAACGAACACTGATCAGCTTGGTAGCTTTTTTTTCATGTCGCACCCTGGCATGTTGCCTATGGGTCTTATCAGTGCCGATTATGCGGAGTTTGATTCTTCTTTGACCTATGCGGAAATCAGTAATCACGTCTGCGAACAATTTAGACAATCTATGCGTGAGTATTGTAAAGAAAAAGGAAATGCCTTTCCCCCTGTTTTCGAGGATAATTCACATATCATTATATTGTGGCGAAACGTAGTTGATTTGACAGGTGGTAAGGTTGAGCTTGACAAGACACTTGAAACACTTTGTGAATATAAAAACTTTGCTGGTACAATATATATTCGTTCCATTCAAGATGTTCTTTCTGTTGGCGTTGAATACCTTCTTCATATGATTGCAATACTCTATAAGAATCATAGAAGTTATATCTTCCTTGACAATGACTATTTTTCATATCAACCAGAAGCCGAAGCAGAAAAACAAGAGAGAATAAAAGCGTCTTTTGACGGTAAAGTAGATTCTTTAGTAGCGGAGGCACTTCAAAATGTCTTACGCCAAACGCAACAAGGTGAAGTTATCTCCAATCTTGAAAATCTGTTGCAATGGCCAGAGCCAGCACCAATAGACAGATTTTTGGAAATCTATTGGAAGTGGCAGAAAGCCGAAGTTGCAGTTGATGTCTGTAAAACGGAACTTGGTATTACGCATAGGACTTTTTATAAATACTCGCAGATTTATGAAGCAACTCCTTATTATTGCGAACATCTAAAAATTTTTTATAATGAAATCAAAGATATTGCAAAGCGCGGCCCTCTCCCTGATAAAGAGGATTATCTAAGAGATATGTATGCCTTAGATTTAGGCCAAATTACGCCAAAAGATGTATGCAAAAAATACGAACTTGCTTCTGTGATTGATATTCCCCGTGTCAAGATTGCTCTAACCGAGCGACGAAGAAAAGCCAGATAAACCAAAAGCTCTATTACCTCTTTTCAGGTAGTAGAGCTTTTCTTTATAGTAACAGCAGCGTAACGGTGACATAACCTGTTTTCCTATATATGTACTTATTCTTATGACTGCAGATGTTTATATTTTGGCTGGTGAGAATATTCATGCGATCTGTCTCTGTCTAGGTGTCTATAACTTTCGCTGTATATGTGTTTGTCTACGCCTATTGCATAATCCCCCCTAAAAGAAAAATGAAAGGAGAAATAATTCATATGGATAAACCTGAAATAAAAACTATATTACCAGAACACTATCTTGATTATTTGAAAGAAACTTATAAACCCCCTAAAACCGCAGCAGGGCAAGATTATTTGAACAATCCTTTGACATACTTTACGTTTGAGCAAGGATTTTTATCTACGGATAATGAATTGGATTTTATTTGCAAATATGGTTTTGCTCCTATCGGCTTGCTTGTTTCTCTGCGAGTTAATATGAGCAGCGGACTTGGCTATGGTATTAAAGTGGGGAGACCGCTTAATAAAGTCTTGAATGGGATCAGTCTGGATACCGATATTCCCATGACAACATTAAATGAATATTACGAGCAGCTTTTATCGGCTGGTTTCTTAATAATTATAGATGATAGTGAAGGAAATCAAGTGGTTACAACATTGAACCAACTTTACAACTGGGAGCTTAAAGAATATACAAAGTGGTGCAATGCCGAAAAACAGCGAAAATCTCGCAAGAATAAGAAAAATAAAGCTGAAGAGGCACCTTTGCCTGAAGAATGGCTGCCATCTGCCGAAGATGTAGTAGAGTTAGCAGTAACAGAAGCAGAAGCATTAGAACAACTCGGATATGCGTTTGATAGTGATTCTGACGGCACGGAACCAACGCCTTTTAGCAATGATGAAATATTTAATTTTTGAAAGGAGTAACTGAATATGATGAAGTTATATGTAAAGAACGATTTTGACCATATCATAGGCGTTGTAGCCTATAACAATATACTTGACGATTCACGCAATGAAAGCAGCTATCATCGAGGAATAACCAAGCTCCGCACAGGAGAATATGTCTTGATTGATAGTGATGAAACCTATTACAAAGCCTATACTGTTTCGGATTATACAGCTTTTGAGGCGATACTGGAATCTGGGCACGAAGAATTGCTTACTGAACCAAGATTTGCTTCTTTAAGACGATTTCTGCCCGACATAGCGACCGAGGTATAAAATCCCGTATAATTTGTTTTATTTGTTCTAACAGGTAATTGTAAG
>CANRPK010000061.1 GCA_947632455.1 uncultured Bacilli bacterium | reverse complement strand
TAGAATAAGTAGTTCTACGCAAAGAAAAATTTTGACTCGTAAAATTTAAATATGTAAAAATCAATCCGACACAGCGTTATACTGTGCCGGATTTTGTTTTTGTCAACCCGAAATATGCTAAACACTTTTCAAGCGGTTTGTCAAATTTAATTTTTACTATCAACCATATTGTTATTGCTGACATCAGAAATAATATAAAGCTATTGCTATTCGGAATAGCTTGCATTACCTGCGTAACATCTTCATTGACTATCGGCTTGCCGATATTAAACAAAAAGATTGCTGCAATTGACATTACTGTTGATAATAATCCGATACCGTTCAAAATAAATGTTACATAACAAATCCAAAAAATTTTATTTTTTGATAATAATGATATTACGGCAGAAAAAACAACAGGTAAAATCATACCGTTAAGACCAATAAAAACTCTGCCAATATTACTGATATTTGTCATATTGCAGAGGATGTTCGGAAAAGGGAACAAATTAAACTCCAATATTTCCGCACCCGATAAAACCGCCGCTACAGAATGACCGGTTTCATGCAGAAAAGGATAAATGATTACCGCAGTTAATAATCCGAAAAATAAAACGCCCGATAGTTTTGCCACATCTTTCATTGCATCACCTCTCGTATAGTATTTTCAATATTATCTTTCTTAATCTCTTCTTTCTGCTGTAGTATATTTTCAATTGGGTAGTTCACTTTCTCCTGCCATAATGACAGGTGGCACCTGCCACCAAAAAGACATAGAAGGTTCTTGGTGGAAAATATTGCTCTTTAATTGCCAGTTATCTTATAAAGCAAACTGCTTTTACCGCCTTTTTCACGGTATCGCTGTTCAGTTGTCAGTAATCCTGCTTTCCGCAAATCTTGTAACGCACGGCGTACGGTTGACTGAGACAATTTGAGTTCTTTTGCGATTGTCGGAATTGCAGGCCAACATTCACCGTTTTTGTTGGCTCTGTCATAAAGATAGATATAGACTGAAACAGCTCGGTGCGGTAAATCCATACGGTATAAAAAATCAAGTCTGCCCATTTTGATTAACCTCCTGATTTTTTTGCGATGATTTTCTTCGTCTGCTCGGCGGTGTTGAATTTATGCGTGTTCCGTTTTTCTTTTTGCTCACAGGATAGCGTTCATGTGTATAATTTTCTTCCTGATTTTCTGCATTGTCGGATTCACCATCGTCCGTATCCTGTTTTTGAAGCCAGTCGGGATGATATTTTTTTACGATACCATCAATAATCTCTTTCTTCTCGGCATATTTAACCTCTCTGTTTCCGTTGTCCGCTACAGTATATGGCTCATCCTCATTAAATTTAATTCCCCATTTATAAAACAGTTTCAGTTTAACTCGCATAGGATGTACACCTGTTTTCATGACTACAAACTGACCTTTGGGCATAGATTTTAATTCATCCGCCGTGAGCAACGGGCGTTCAATCATCTGCAAGGACTGTGACGGATCGTTTTTGCTCCTTGACACAGAGCCTGACATCACCGTTCTGCTGCCGAGTGCTTTGGACAGTGTTTCGGCAGAAGAACTGTTCGGAGCAAATCCGCCGAACAAGGTTAACTGCGTATTGTCAACAATAATCTCAGCACCTTCTTTTCCGTAGTTCTTATCAAGCTGTGAAAAGGACTGGATAATTGGGACAATCTGTAATCTTCTTGAACGGGACGCACTGAACATCATTTCAGCAGATTCTATCTTCGGCAAGGTGCCAAACTCATCGGCAAAGAATACACAACGATTTTTCAATTTCCCGCCTTGTTCATCTGCTACGGAAAGGATTTCTCGGTAAAGTTGCTGTATGATCAGTGAAATCATAAAATACGTCACGGGATTTTCTTCGGGCATAATTACAAATATCGCAGATTTTTCATTGCAGAACTTTTCAGCGTCTATTTCCGTATCAAAACACAAAAGCTGTTCAAGCTCCGAATCAAGGAAAGCGTTAAGTCTTGACAAAGCAGTTGACATTACAGATGCCATTGACTGTTCGGCGGTATTCAGAGCTGCACCTGCAAACCATTTTGCCTTGTGATCATTCGGCAGCATTTCCATTAACTGCTGAAATTGATTTTTGCCCTTATGATTTGAATGAGCGAGAAGTTCCTGAATGATTTTGAATACTGATACAATATGCCTTTTTTCAGGTTCGCAGAATTCTGCAACCAACAGAATGGTAGCTGTCAACAGACCTTCGGCGGCGTCATAGAAATATGCGTTCTGTCCAAAGCTCGCCTCATCCATGCCGGACAGGATGATGGTCTTGGAGATAATTTTTGCATATTTCTCGGCTTTGGCTTTGTGAACCAACTCTCCGTCTGATTGATATAAATCCATATATTTATTGACAAGGTGCAGAAGATTATTGCCGTTACTGCGTGTAGGATTTCGCAAATCAATAACCGAAACATTGTAACCGTATTGTTTTGCTATATTGCCGTAATTTCGACAGACATCTCCCTTGGTATCGGTTGAAAGCCAACTCATACCGCTTGCGCAGGCGTACTCGATACACGGATACAGCCAAAAGGCGGTTTTACCTACACCCGCCGCACCAATCATTAAAACATGAACATCGCCTGTTTCAATCATAGCGGTTGTGTTATGATTTGATCCTGTACAGCCTACAACAATGCCCTGAGGCAAAGGTTCTTCAATCATTCTGTTGCCGTTTCTTTTAAATAAAGGCTTTTTAACAATTCGTGTATATGTCGGAGTTTGGTTATTCATAGCCTGTTTACGCCATTTCTCAGGAGTAAACGGAATATGACGATAAGTTTTTCGTATTTCTGATTTTGTTGCCCACCGAGCAGTACCGTGCTGACCGTCACCGACAGTTTTGGATTTGATGCTGTTAAGGTTATAGATATGTGCAAGCAAAGTAATACCGCCGAGCACACAAAACATCACGGCGGCGACTATTGCTAAAGTTGCAATACCGGACATTGGTTTTCACTCTCCTTCATTTTTTCATTAGGCAGTAATAAATCCTCGTTCCAGTCCTTATGGATCGGTACGAGGATTTCTGATTCTATTCCAAGTGCAAATAACTTTGTACTGATTCTGTCTGCAGCTGTTTGTCCCGGTTCATCGCTGTCTAAGCACAGATATACTTTTTCTATATACGGATAATCTTTCAGACATTGAAAAAGCACCCTGTCCGAAACGGAACAAGATGCTGCATAACTATGATTTTTCCAGTTTTCTTTGTGCATTGATATGAAGCTTAACATATCTATAGGGGCTTCAAACAGATAGATTTTATTGCTTGTGCCATTCCAGTGAAAGCTGTATTCGGGGATACAACTGTCAACATTTCCTTTAAAGGTGCTTGTTTGTCCTGTACCTCGCTTGTGTGCGTGACGAGGAACCCCATTTCTATCATATCCTACAAATACCGCATTGTGGTAATCTGCCGATTCATAAATCATATTTTCATTTGCAAATGTTTCAATAATATCTTCATCAATACCTCTGACATAATGCAAATAGTTTTTTACCCTATCCATATTACGATACGGTTTAGGCAATTCAAACGGTTTCTTTTCTTTAACGACAGGCGGAGAAATTATGAGCACACCGTTGCAGTTGCCAAGCAGATATTCCATTGCTTCAGGATAAGATTTGTTATAGAACCTGCGGACAAAGTCAATCGCGTCACCACCGACTCGGTCATATTGGTGATACCACAGATTTCCGCGGATCGTAATCTTTGCCGATCCGTCTTTCCACTCATATTCAGAACCTGAGCGTTTGACGGTTTCGCCCTGTGATTTCAGCAGAGATACAATATCTGTTCGCCGAGCCTGTGCTTTTTGTTCTTCTGTAAAATGAATATATTTTGACATAGGTATTCCTTTCGTTTTTGCCTTTATTTTTTCAAAATTTTATGATATACTGATAATATAAAAATGCGGAATTGTTGGGGTGATTTTGTTATGAGTAACCTTGTTGCAAAAGAATATAAATGCTTTGAGGATATAAAAAAAGTACGAGCAGACGGCTCTGAATACTGGTGTGCCAGAGATTTAGCCGTTGTTTTAGATTACACAAAATGGGAAAATTTTCATAAAGTAATCAAGCGTGCAATGATTGCCTGCAAAAACAGCGGAAGAATTGTTGAATACGATTTTCCCGAGGTCAGGAAAATCGTTGCGGCAGGTGCAACAACAAAACCTAAACTTGATTACGAACTTACAAGATACGCTTGTTATTTGATTGTGCAAAACGGTGATCCCCGAAAAGAAGTCATTGCACTCGGTCAAACATATTTTGCAATCCAAACATACAGGCAGGAAGTTGCTGACCATTTCAACGAGCTTGATGAGGACAGCAGAAGATTGGTTGTCCGCGGTGATATTAAGCAATGGAACCAGCTTCTCGCCGAAACCGCAAGAAACAGCGGCGTAATCACAAATGAAGAATTTGCCATTTTTCAAAATGCAGGATATATGGGCTTGTACGGCGGAATGACTGTTGACGACATTCATAAAAAGAAAGGTCTTGAAATCGGTCAGAAAATACTTGACTATATGGGCAGTACAGAACTCGTTGCAAACTTATTCCGTATTTCTCAAACAGAAGAAAAATTGAGGAAAGACAATGTCAGCGATGCGCAGACAGCTACTGCGGTTCATCATTCTGTAGGCAAAGAAGTACGAAAAGCCATAGAGGAAATCGGCGGTACAATGCCCGAAGATTTGCCTACTCCGGAAAAAAGCATTGCACAGCTTGAAAAAGAACAAATGGAACTTTTAAAACAAAAAGCAAAAAACGGACAGCTTATGCTAGACGAATAAAATTTCACCCTGCGAAATTTACTTTCGCAGGGTCAGCCTGTCGAAATACCGTATGATATTAAACGCACAAGGGGTATTTTGTGACAGAATGGTTGAAAATTCTGCAAAT
>CANRPK010000060.1 GCA_947632455.1 uncultured Bacilli bacterium | reverse complement strand
ATGAAGAATATAGAAATCTTATGGGCAAAAGAGAAAATCTTTGGAAAAGATATCATAGAGCAAAAACTGAAGAAAAAAAGTCAGAAATACTTGCTGAAATAAATGATATTCAACCTAAAATAAAAGAACTCCGTAAATATGATAACTATTGTAAAAATATTAGAAAACAATCTGAATCTATACAAGAAAAGATTAATAATTTTGATAAAGATTTGCAAAAAGAAAAAGACAATTCTAGAATTCTCTAACTAGATTGTCTTTTCCATTTAAATATGAAAATTAATGTCAGATGCTTGTTTTTTTATCCACTTTTCTATTGTTTCCATCAAATTATTAATTTTTAAATATAATAATTTCTCATTTTCAATATCATTAAAAATTACTAAATCTTCATAATCTGTTTCGTTACCTGCAAAATTTAATATTTTACAATCTGATTTTATTGTATTCAAATTATATAATTTATTATTATCTAATGGTTTTAAAAAAATAGAAGCATTTTTAATTTCTTTAGGCATCCATGGTGAATTAATATATTTAACAAATTCTCTATAAAAGAAGAAAAAAGATTTAAAATTAACATAAATTTTATCAGATGATATATTATTATTATTTTGATTTGAATGAAAATCTATTATTTTAAATCCATTTTTTTCCATTTTTTTATTTGAATAACCATATGATTCTAAAATTATTGTTTTTCTTTGTAAAAATTCAATATAATCCATAACAATGTTTAAAGTTTTATCATTTAGTTTACTACCTGCTTGATATCTATCAAATAAAACAATCGCTATCATTAAGGTGATATATGAAATAATCGTTTGCCCCAAAGTTAATATTAACACAATATTTTCATTTTTTAATATTAAATACACTAATAATATAATTATTATTCCAACTATTGATATTACAAAGTGTCTTATTTTCATAGTTCAATTCAACTCCTAATTTATTTTTTAACTGTTCCTCCATGACATTTTAGTATATATATTTTTTTATCATTTTTATATATTATTTCTTCTCCTTCAAAATAATCAATGTTTCCTAAAACGTCAAAAGTATATGTATATTCACCATTGATATACTTCTTAGGCCCTCTTACAGGTATTATATTATCACTACCGACTTGCATAAGAGCAGGTCTTAAAACTTTATCAACGATTTCTTCGGATAAAGATTCATCTAAAGTAATTCCATAATAGTTCATTCCCCATATTGGAGTATCTTTTTCTTCGTAAACTACTTCTTCACCCATAAAACATTTTCCTCCAAAATATGTATCATGATATAACATACTACCATCGTCGTACTCATAATCGTAAGAGCCTTTTCTAGTTGAATTTTGTTTTTTAATGTTTTCATTTGCATAAGTGCGTTTTTTAGCCATAATCAAAAAATTGTATAATTTATCGTTCATTTTTCCTCCATTCAAATATTACTAAATATTATTAGTAATAACATTTCCTAATTCTTCAAATTTATTTGTGTATGAGTGATCTGCCCCTTTAATAACCTGTATATCACAATCATTTATATTATTATTTAAGTAACTCATAACAACATCAATAGGTTGAGTTAATACACATTCATCAACATCTCCAAATATAACTAACACTGGAATATCTATACTATTAAGAACTTCACTTTTTCCATTTTTTCCATCAACATATCTAATAAAATCATTTTCACCACCAGGTAAAAAATCATAATAATATGTTCCTGCTGCAATTTTTCCATTAGCCATAACTGAAAAATCTATTAATTCATTTTCTTTTCCTTCATTTACTAATCTTGTTGATTCTTCTTTTGCAATTTTATATTCTTCTTCACTTAAAAATTTCTTTCCTTCAGAAGGAATATCACAAGGAGCAAGTAAGACGATTTTTTTAATGCTTTCATCTTTTTTGTTATTATAGTAATACAATACTTTATTACAACCATAACTATGTCCTTCAAGTATTATTTCTTTATATCCTTTTTCTTTTACCCAATTTATAACTCCTTCAATATCTAATATACAATCCTTAAATCTTTCTAAACTTCCACCAATAATTGTAAAATCATTTTCTTTTAATAATTCTGTAATAAAATCTCTACCTCTATTATTAAATGTTAAGAAAGCATAATTCTTATCTGTGTAAGATTTTGCAAGTGTATCTAAAAAACGATTTTCATAAAAATTGCCATTCAATCCATGAACATGGATAACAATTTTATCTGTACTATCTTTTGGTGTAGATAAAATTCCTGGTTGTTCTATTTCATCAATAGACATAATTCTTACTAATTCTTGATTCATAAAATTTATTCTCCCCTCATTCTTAACACTTTAACTGCTTTATCCCTATGTAATCCTTTAATTATTTCTATTTTTTCTTTTGAGTACTTTGCAAGTTCATCTATATTAGTTATCATTTCTGGGCAATAGTTATCATTACTATCTTGTAAGGTTGCAGCATAAACAACTTTTGAGAATTCTTCGTAAAGTATTGCACCCATACACATCATACAAGGCTCACAAGATACATACATTATTGCACCTTTTAAATCTCCATATAAATTTTTATTTTTAGAAGCACTTTCTATTGCTTCTAGTTCTGCATGTGAATACATACTTGTTTCCATTAAAGTTTTATCATCACTTCTACCAATAATTTCTCCATCTTTAACAACAATAGCACCATAAGGATATTTAGCACTTTCACTAATTTCTATCGCTATATCAATATATTGTTCATCAATATTATTCATTAATTTCTTCTCCAATCTTTTTCAATATAAGTCTACCCAATGTAGTTATTTTATAGCTAATATGTTCTCTTCTACTACTACCTACTAATTTTACTTCTTTTTGTAATAAACCTGTATTGCATAAATTATTTAACGTAATTTGTTTATAGGTTTCTTCATCCCTTTTATCTTCACTCATCGACATATAATAATTGGGTTGTAGAATATCAAATCCAAGTTTTGAAGTGACTTCTTTCATAGTTTCTGTCCTTACAATACTAACATTTGAATAGAATTTTAAATATAATATTTCATAATAATCTAATTCACTTAATATCTTTAATATTCTTTCACAATGAATTAAATTTTTTTCATCATTGGTTATTGCATTAACACATAGATTTCTATAATACTTTATTTTTTCATCATAAACATCATTCACTAAATCACGCAAGCAATTATAGGTAAAAGTACCATATTTTTGATTTTCAAATTTTAATTTTAATTCTTCTAACGAAAATTTTGTCTTTTCTAATTCATCACTCAAATCTGAAATAAATTTCACAATTCTGTCTTCTCTTTGATTAGGAATAACATTTTGAACTATTTCTGACACAAATCCGCCAGCTACAGGAATTATTCCAACTGCCGCAGAGATTCCAGAAACAATAATATCTGTTGAATTAGTATTTAAATCTTTCTTATCCATACAAATTTCTCCAATCATCAAAAAACGTAAATATTTCTATATAATTATACTATAATTTGTAAAAAATCGCCATACTCCCACTTGAAAAACACAAAAATGTGCTATAATTTATTTAGTTGATTTAATCAATCTTGGAAGTATAATTTTTCGTAGATAAGTAAAGTTATCGCTCCATTTTGTATTTTAGTCGACTTTTTAGTTCGATTTTTTAATATAAAAATGAAATATGGTCGAAAAGTGGTCGAATGCATTGATTATTAAAAAAATAAGTTTTTAATAATATTAAAGGTGATAACTATGTTTGTAGCTTTTGCAAATTCTAAAGGTGGTACAATTTATATTAGCATAAATGATGACAGAAAGATAAAAAGGCTAAAAAATGTTAGTAAAGATATGAAACATTAAGCGGTATGATTCGCGAAGGAATAAAATCTAATGGTGTTTTTTTAGGCAGGTAATGTTTCTACACCTGCATCAAATGAAATGATTAAAAATTTAATAAAGGAAAATCATGATGTATTTGAAAGTGAAATATCTCATAATCAAAATTTACATTTCACATATTTAAAAAAGATGTTTCAAAATAAAGATATAGTTTTTAATGAAAATAAGTACAAAGCGTTAAATCTATTAAATGATGATAATTATTATACTAATTTAGCACTACTTTTATCAGATGAATGTCCATAAATTTGATGTAAATCTTACTTTTTTCAATTAAAAATTGTATAATTAAATTATTAAATAAATATGAATTTAGATATGAAGTTTAAAGGAGAAGTTAAAAATGCAAATATTAAAAAGAATAAAACTAAATAATAACATTTATTACATAATTGTTGATTTGAAATATAAAAAAAGCCAATTGGAATTCCCTATTTTATGTCTAAAAAATTATAAAGACGAATATTGGGATGGCGGAGATTGTAGCAATTTAATAAAAGAAGTAGAGAAAAATTATACACAAGAGAAAGCAAAACAATATGATAAAAATATTAGCTTTATGGCTGATGTTTTGTATATATATGATAGAATACCATTTATAGATGGTATAAAAGATACTTATATTTCTAAAAATGATAATTTACCATATTCAGAAGGTTATATTTCAAAAGAAGATATAGAAAATTATATTAAAGAATTCAAAATAAAAATGAATAACAACAATAATTTTAAATTAAGTAATGAAAAAACTTGGATATTATAATTAATACTTTTTTTATAAAATTATTATTATGTTATATTTCAAAAATGATAAAAAAAGTAAAGAAATTGCTAAAATAATCCTGAAAATAAGAAAATAACCTTTTTGCAAGATTAGGCATTAAGATTATTTTTTTATAAAGAATTCATGGCACGCTTTGTTGCATAAGCAATGAAAGCGGCGATAGTATTCTTTTCTTTTTTATGAAGTCGCAAGACAAATAAAAAAGCAACATTATCACTTACAATCAGTTTGTGATATGTTACTTAATTTGGGTATCAAAAGGGAAAAATCCCCTTTGCACACC
>CANRPK010000059.1 GCA_947632455.1 uncultured Bacilli bacterium | reverse complement strand
TAACGGCACTACCAACATTAGCAACAGCTCTATTATTGATTTTGATATCAATTCTTTGCTTATGGGCTCTAAAAACAGAATGCAGGCCGTAATATTCAATATTATGACCTATGTATGGAATAGAATCGCCCAAAGGAAAGACAAAATATTATTTGCAGGAGATGAGCTTTCCTTGTTGATCGACCGGAATAATCCAATAATTTGCCTATATTTAAGAGATTTTATAAAACGCGCCCGTAAATATGAAGCTATTATCGGAACGGCAACACAGCAAATACAGGATGTTGACGATCCCGAAATCAGACATATAACGCGCCCGATTCTTGCTAATACGGCAATTAAATTTTTGTTCTATCCTGATCACAGCGGAATTGACAGCCTTAAGGATATGCTCAAATTGACGGACGGCGAAATCAAATGTATCTCTAAACCGAAGCGAGGGCACTGTCTTCTCAAAGCCGGTGATGACAAGTATTATATCAAAGTCGGTGAGCTGCCTTATGAAAAGGAACTGTTCGGCAAACTGAGCGGGTGATCTAATGAAGACAAGACTTATACGGCTTGCGATATATGCAGTATCGACTAAACAAGGTCGTCAAGTTATATATGGCATAATAGCGGGAATAATGTGTATTTTTTTTATTCCTATGCTCATTGTATCAGGCGCCGCCTCATCATATCTAACAGTTTTCGGTGGCGAATATAACGATGTATATAATGAGGCAATAAAGAGTGTTCAGCAGGATTACGAAATCGAAAATTCTTTTGATCCTGTAATACTCCGATCTCTGCAATATCTCAAAACAAATTCAACAGAGGCCACTCAAGCCGAAATCGAAAACGAGCTCACCGATTATTTTATCAGATCAGTTGAACTGCCGCGCACTGTAACTCTTGAGGATATAGAAGCGCTCAAGGAAGAAATCCGTCAAGTGCAAAATGAAATTGCCGATGTCAGTGCAGATCTTAATATCAATAATTTGACGATTACTGAGTTGAAAAACGAGCTTGATTTATTGGAACGCGAAATATCCAACACAAAAGCGCTTATAGACAGTTGGAAAAACTTTCAGCACCTAAATCAGTTACTGATAAACAGATTAACGAAAAAGCTCAATTCGCTGCTAACTCAAAAGTCAGCAATATCTTCAGAAATTGACAGACTGATAATATCGCAGAACGAACTCGAAGAACAGAAAGAGTCGGCTGAAGAAAAGAAAAAACAGCTTGACGATAAACTGAGAGCAGCAGAAAAGACCTACGCTGAAGAGCCGTTGACCAAATACTTTTTTCTAACCTTTGAAGAGGCAAAGTCGGTCTTAACAGCAGCTCCTTTTTCCCTTGATTCAGATACGATAAAGGATATAGAGGACTGCATAAATATGGTTAATACTTACTGCTATGTAGATATAAGCAACATCACATTTGAAAATGAAAATGCGAATGACGTTCAGAAAAAAGTAGTTAAAGTAGCTTGCAGCGCTGCCGATTACGGTATCAAAGCTAAGTATGGTAAGTGCCAGGCGTGGGTAGCCGACATATATCTGAAAGCTACAGGAAGCCGTGGCAACGCACCGTCAGCTATAGACGCCGGCCAAAGGTGGAGTGTTTCAAATAATTGGAGCACTATACAAATCGGCGCCACCGTGTACGGCTACTCAAGCAATCCATACGGTCACACAGGCATATATATCGGCAACGGTCTTGTTATCCATAACCTTGACGGCACGGTTATTACGCAGACTCTCGACAGTTGGGTGAAATCGTATAAAGGCGTTTGTTGGGGCTGGGAAAACGGTCAAAATCTCAGCGGAGATCCACAGTTCGATATTGTTGGCGGTCTGATTTAAGTAATGCCACCCGCAAATTTGGCTTAAATAAGCCAAAAAAGCATAAATGTACGGCATATATGCCACCCATAAATTTGGCTTAAATAAGCCAAAAATCAAGCATTGTGCCGTACATTAAATTAAATCAAAGTCTTTAATGCCACCCAAATGGGTGGCATTAAAAATCAGCCAGCTATGCTGGTTGAGGTGGTCGAGTGCCACCCGTTTGGGTGGCGCTCTTTATCCTGCATCGAAGATGAGAGTGCCATCGGCACTGTCAGATTTCGATGAAATTGAGGCGTAAGCCGGCTATTTTCTAACTATAAAGGAGTGATTATTATTGAAATCATCATTCAGAATTGATGACGAGCTGATGAAAGACTTGAATGCGATCTGCACTGAAAAAGGTGCAAGTCTTACTTCGGTTGTTGAGCAAGCGCTTAAGTGTTACCGCGACCGCTATTATATGGAAGAAAAAGCAACGATTATAAACGAAGAAATACTTAATATCATCGCTGCACAAAACGCTCATCTGCTTCAGCAAATTAACAATAAAAGCAACCGTGTAATCAGCGAGCTGGCAATCCAGGGCGCAATTACAAATATGATCCTCGCCTCCGAACTTGAGGTAAACGACATTGACCTTACGGAGTATCGTAAGCGCGCCGTCGAATTTCTAAAAACGAACAACCGTCCGCTGCGACTCGATGAACTTGTAAGCTAATAAGTGCACTGAGTGCACGATGAAAGGAAGTGAATTAAATGACGATTGGCGAACATTTACGAAAATACCGTTGTGAACATCAAATGACACAAGAGGAACTTGCTAAAATCTTAAACTGTCATCCGTCGCATATATCATATATCGAAAACGGTTGGACAGACCGATGCACTTTTCACCGCTTAGCTCAAATTGTTTTCTTTCTCAACCTCTCTGCGGAGGAAACTTACGACATAATTAAAACCTATTATGAGCAGCATATATGCAAGGAGGAAACTAATGCCTAATGTAATAGTTAATAGCTGCTACATTAAGAGCAGTCAACATTATATCAACTATTTGTGGTATGCCGGCGAAAAGCTGGAAGCACAAACTCTTGTTCTGAACGACGGCACAAGGATTGAACTTGATCCCGACGAATTATACGATATATCGGAAACGGCAGATTTCAGGTATATTCAGCTTGAGATGAAGGACGGAAGGATTAGGCGATTGGGTTTTGAGAAGTATCAGGAATATGTATCTCAATCGGAAGATATATACGAGGAAAATGAAGTGTTTACAACTTCCTCCAAAAATATACCCAAAGAGGATATGTCAAAAATGGAGTTTTCCCCTGTCAAGTATATTGATTATATCGCCCACCGTCCGTCTGTTGAGTTCAATCCAAATTCAAAGCACGGACTGTTTGGAATTAACGGAGCCGTAAATCCCGAAGACGCAAAACGCGCCGTATTAGAAAATGAAAACTCTATAAAATGGTCTCATATCATCTCACTAACGCGAGAGGGAGCTGAAGCAACCGGATATGATAATCGCGCCGCCTGGGAAAATCTAATACGCGCGAAGGCTTATGATATTGGCAAGCTTTATAACATACCACCTGAGCATTTAAACATTTATGCTGCATATCACAATAAAGGGCATCATCCGCATTGTCATTTATTCTTCTTTTCTAATCAAAATTCTACAAAAGAAGGTTGTGCCGGCTTTGGCGAAGGTGACCTTGCAAAAAAGAGCGAGAAGCTGCGAAGCTTATTTAACAATGAAATATTCAAAGATGATGTTTCTTATCTTAAGGAAGAACGCGTCGAGTATCGCCGAAAACTCAGAAGAGAGCTTAATCGCCTTGTAAGGAATATCGGCGCACCCGGATATAAGCTCGATAACGATATAACAAAGCGCTTTATGGAGCTTGCAGAAACACTATGTGATTATGAAGGTCGTCCTTATTATCAATATCTGAATACCGATCTGAAAAAGAAAGTTAACGAGTTACTCAAAACCGCTGTTTTTTCGGACAAGAATATGAAGCGGCTTTATGATCTGACTGTGTCCAATCAAAGAGCATTTATTGAGATGTATAACGATGACGCCGAAAAAATTTCCTCACGCCTTAATAGCTTTGAAAAGCACTTTTTTGAACCAACAGGAAAAAACGATATGCGAATATTACATAACGAATTATTGCAACAGGCTATTCGCTTTAATGCGCATATTGCTCCTTGCGCTCAAAATGAGAATGAGAAAGCTAAATTTATTTTTTCTAAAGAAGCAAAAAAGGGATTTGAAAATTATCGGCTCGGCAAGGCATTTTTAAACGGTATTAATGTTGATAAAGACATCAACAAAGCGATTGAGCATTTTGAAAAAGCTGCCGAATTAGAAAATGAATATGCACAGTATAGACTCGGCAAACTTTATCTTGAGGGCAAGGAAGTTGATCAAGATTTAGACAAGGCAATCGAATACCTTGAAAAAGCCGCTGCACAAAACAATCAGTTTGCACAGTATGCACTCGGTGCACTTTACTGTAACGGTGAGCTTGTTCCAAAAGATACAGCCAAGGGGCTAAAATACTTAAAACAGTCCGCAGAACAAGGTAACGAGTATGCTAAGCGAAAAATTTACTATGTTACCAATGAGGATAAAATTAAGACTCGTTACGCTGCTACGCTTGCAATAAGTAGTATTGCTTATTTGCTCGCCGGCATAATCCGCGAAAATGCGAGACGAAAGGAGGAAGAAGAACAAGAAAAAAATCATAAGAATAATCTTAAGCAGCACACCGCAAGATTTGCTGCTCAAGACCGGCACAAACTGCAAAACAATTCACAACAACACACACCTATTTCGTATTAAATTTTTGAAAGGAGTAAATAATGTTTACAGAAAACGAAAATTTACACAATTATAATGCGGAAGCAGCTTGGCTGCTCTCACCGTATAATGCCTTGCGGTTCTACATACCCGGCAAAGGTATTACCGTTGACGAAGACGGAAATATTCGCTTTATACCGCTCGGAGATATATCCGAATTTGTATATGGGCAAGAAATTGAGTCTGATTTATTATTCGATGAGTATCAGCTTTCTGCTGATGAAAAACAAAATATTAAAGAATTGCTAACTGTCAACGAAAGCACTAAAACAAAAGGTATCGC
>CANRPK010000058.1 GCA_947632455.1 uncultured Bacilli bacterium | reverse complement strand
TCTGACTTTGGCTTGTTGTAATTCTCTCGTTCAATAATCCCGCACTTCCGCTTCACTTGTGCGATATACAAGTGGCTAACCTTCATTCCGAATTTCTCCAGCACATACGCCTTGATTTCCTCGTAGCTGGCTTTCTTCTCGGCGGCGGTCAAATCCATCTCGTCCATCGTGAGTTCGACTTCTATATGTTGCTTGACATTGAGTTTGGACAATAAGCATACCGTCTCCACATGGCTCGATATGATAGAATGAATGTCTTTATCGTATTTTGCTCGCCTTTCATTTGTGGAAACATATCCACTGCCACTTCGTATATCATTGGGAACAAATCATCACTCTTCTAATTTTCTTAACATTTCAAGATTCCGATTAACCATAAAATCATAGAAATCTCGCTTGTTCCTAAACATTTCATATATAACAACAAACACTCTTCCTCGATTTTTTAAATACCATGTTCCTTGTGTTGTTTTATACAAATAATCATCTTGTACTAAATGCCAATCTCCGTCTTCTGTTTCATAACCATCCAACGGATTTATGTATCTTGTTTCTTCGATTATTTTTTGCTGTTCCAATAACATTAATATTTCTGCATATCTATACAAATCCAAATTTGCCATTTGATATAATCGATGCACATTAACCTGTTCAGTTCCTTCTTCACTACATAACATAGCAATGCCATAAACTATGGACCTTATTGCAGCATTCATAGAAAGAATATTATTTAAGACTTTGTACACATATTTCTTTTTTATTTCTTTCTCATATAAATTGTTATACACATCAACAACACCACCTATATCATAGCCTTCCAAATACATCGGTGGATCCATTGCTGCTTTTTTCATCAGAGCTTCTTGTACTTGCTGTTCATGAAATTGCTTCATCTGTTTAAGATATTCTACTGTATAAAACTCCTCATTTTGCTTATTATCAATAACAGAATGGCAAGTCGGACAAAGTAATATTAAATTCTCATAGGAATTAACATACTCATCTGTTAAATTGCTATTATATCTTGCTCCATTTTCATTAACAGCCTCAATGTGACATATTTCATTAATGCTTGCAGTGTTTGCATGTACAAGCGTATTATTGCAGCCATACATAGCACATATATTTCCAGAATTAGCATAAAGCAATCTTCGAACACTATCCTTTACATCTCGCTTATATCCCATAATTATCCCCCCTTTTCTATCTTTTCTTGGAATACACCCAGAAAAGAATACTGTCCATCAAACGCAATGAAAACAATGCATCTTCCAACGTAGGATTCTCTTGAGTAGCTTCGTTTCTATGCGTACCATAATCCGACATCATAGAATAAATCATGTAAATTGTCTTTGTTTTAGTTAATTTTCCGGCACGGTTTTCATAAAAGAAATCCGCCAAATCATCTTTACGAAGTTCTGTATTTAATGCCTGTGACAAGTCCTGTGCTGTAGAAGTTGTATTTTCACCACTGGTATTATATATACCTCTCATCCACTTCGCAAAAGCTTCTGTACCTTTATATTTAGAAAAAATACTTACCAAACAAGTTCTACATGATTCAATACATGCTCCGGCATGTCCTTGGGTATATGCATCAATGGCTGATTCATATGAATCATATACTTCTCTGTGGTTTTGTTTCAACCAATTTTCTACAGAAAACAACTCATCAACCCTTTGATTATTGCTTGCCATACAGGTTGACACAATTACTCTATCAAAATCAATACTTATCGATAAGCCAAGCAATTCATAAAGATTTGCTAATTCCTCAAAATCATCAGCCAACGACTCTTCAATATATCTAACATTAAACGACTTTGTTAGTTCTTTCAATAAAGATACAATTTCTCCGTTTTTTCCTTCATGATATAAATCAGTGAAAATACTATCCAAACCAAGAAATACATTATATTCTTCATTTGGATTTTCAAACTTACATGTATGCCCATTATTATAATAATATGGAATCAAATAATCTGAATACTTTTCAAAGTACTCTCCCAATCCAACACATTTAAGTCTTGATTTGAACTCAGAATTATTCTTTAAGAAGAACCCTCGTCTATTTAATATTTCTGCTATTTTTGATAGAATGATTTCCTTATTATCCATCACAAAACCTCCATTCTTAATTGTCATTGTAGCCGTTCTTGATGGTATCCAAGCACTTCTTCCAGTATTGCTCACGCTCCAGTATTTTTATCGGGTCATACGATAAGCCAAAATACTCAAGCAAAGTGTAGGTAAAATACTTTTCAAAATACTCCGAACCTTTCTGCTCATACAGAGCAATCAGTTTTTTATTTCCGCCATGTTTAGAATCCAAATAATTACCCCATCTTTGTGCAACTCCACCTTCTCCTGTAGCAGAACCTATATAATGTTTTCCGTTATGAGTGTCTGTCAGACAATACACTCCAGTTATCTTTTTTAATGCCTCATAATATGTAGGCATTATTCTTCCGTTAAAAATATCAGCCAGACGATTATAAGGAAGATGAACTCTATCATAACCTTCAAAGTTCTCACCACTATATAAGCATGGCAGTATTTCTTTTACAGTTGCCTGATCAAGATACTTACTGAGGTTAAATACATACCTTGAGAAAGTATTGCCTTTCTTACATTTAATAATCAGCCTGCCAAACAACGGCACAAATCTCTCCAGTACATTTGCAGCTGCCCACTCATCAGCAGGGACATCTATAATTTCTGCTGCTGAAATCAATAACCATTCGTCATCATTCATTCGTGCAAAACTAAATACCCACTGTCCCGGATAAAAATTACGCTGTTTTCCATACCATCCCCAATAAGAACAATCGGAACAAGTGCCGGACATCTTTTCAGCCTCACTGTGTTTGAGCCATCTGTCAAGGAACGGCTGCCCGCCACTACCGGCTTTCATATTAAATTCTATTTTACTGTTTTCAATCTCTTCCTTCGTGAGATTCAGAACATTATTCAATAGCAAATCCACTATTAAACCTCCCTCTAGATTGCCCATTCAGCAGATAAAATGTTTGGTATTTCCGACTCCGAAACTGGATGATATCCTATTCCAAAGAGATTATCTAAGACTCAAAACCATTCCCAGAAATCTATTATTCTCTAATCTTCTCTCTTCACATAGGTAAGTTCAATATCATATCCCAAAGTCTCAATCATCTGCACGAAGGTCTTATTTACAACTCCGTCTTGCTTTTTAATGATGCGATTTACATACTGACCTGTGGTTCCGATGTCCTCAGCCAGCTGTGCCTGGGTAAGTCCGTTTTCTATGCACTTTACTTTTACATCTACTTCTATATTGTTTTTAATCATATTCGTCGCTCCAATTTGCACTTGCTGTTATTTCTAACACAAATAAGATAATTTATTATACCACATAATTTGACAAAATACAATATCAAAACGTGATGTACATATAAATTATTTCCGACAGAGTTTTCTTATTCTGCAACATCGGAACAATATCAAGACTATCGGAACAATATTTTATGAAATAACGGAATAATACAAAATGTACTTTTTTTCAAAAAAGGCACTTGCATAGCTGCATGGTGCCTTCTACTACCCCTAAAAGTGGATATGTACATATATATTTTTTCATCAGCCGAACCGTAGTAAAACCGTAGTAAGGCACTTTTTACAATGTCACGATTTGCACCGATTTACCCAACCAATAGCCGATACCATTTTAACTCACAGGAATATTGCCGTGGCACACGAATAGTATCTTTATCACTTGAAAATTCCTCCTTCAATGCCGTGATTTGCCCCGTTTTGCAAGGTTTTTTGCGTTTTTCATTCTGTACACATATCATACCGACATTAACAGAATAGGCAAAACGGGGCAAATTGTAGCCTTGTGTACTACTCAGTTGTAGTCAAGTAGTAGTCTGTTTAGGGGGTGCAGACTACTATGATTTTTGAAACAATTTAACGATTACTCCGTAGGGGGTGCAAACAAAATTAGTAACGAACTCGACACTACCACAAATCTGCCATTATTCTCTTTTTCGGGAAAATGTCAACTCTTCTGAGCAAGCGGTTTTGCTGTAACACTATAGCTATCGCTCTCTATAGAGAATCTGTCATTGTGCAACAAATCTTCACCCTCAGCAAGTTCAAACAGATGTCCAAGTCTCCACGGCTCGTGGGCAGGCATTCCGTCATCACCAATTACAACATAAATAATCTCGTAACAGGATGCGTTTTTGCATGCAAATCGAAGCTCATTATCAGAAAGCACAAAGGTAATCTCATCGTTTCTTGACGCTTTGACCTCGACATACTGAATAACGCCATTTTCATTCGTATACTTAATATCATACCCGCAGGTGTCATCACCCTTCAAGGCTTTTCCTGCTTTTTCCGCATTTCCAGAAATCCATCGAGCATCCGGATAAAGGTTTAACAGTTCCTTATAAACACAAGCCTCACCGACAATACCAATCTCCTGCTTTTTGCGGTCAGATGATTCTGAATGAACTCGCTTGTGATGTTTATGGTGTTTACCTGAAGTAGTCTGCTCAGGTTCTTCAGGTCCTGCCTGAGTATTCATGTCAACAAATCCAGTAGAAGGAGTAGCAAAGACATCTCCCACAAGACCTTTTAACGACTGAGCGGGTGAATGATTTTCGGGTTCTTCTTCTGCCATTTCCTCTTCTTTCGTCAACAACTCGTTAATCTTACCAAAGATCAAATAGGCTTCAATGGTCTCTGCCGGAAAACTCTTACACAGCATCATCCATGTATCTGTATCCACATCTTCTTTCGCCTGCCGGATAATATCATCAATCTCTGTTTCAGAATATTCATTAAGAGTATCGAATGAAACTCCGCATTCTTCTCTGAAAGTTTCATCGATATCTACATTTACTGAGTTTTTGATTCCAGGTTCAAGGAAGGAGAAATCCTCAAGGTATCTGTCATATAATTCGACACAATCATTATTCCCTTTCAAATCAGCATATAGGTATGCCTGGTACTTCTTTTTGTATTGATGCATTTTTTCCTTCAGCTTATTCACCCAATAATTAGTAATGTCAATTGCATGAATGGAAATTGCATTATATTTATCTACATCAAGTCCTAATGCTTTGAAAATTCGAATAAGACTTTCTGCGTTGGAAATCAGGTTGATGTCTTTGTAGTCAACATCTGCATCCATAGATGGATCAAGCTGCATCTTGACCATAAGAGAATCCGCTGTAGAATGCTCATGTACGGTAAAGTATCACAAGAAAATTATGTCGAATTGACAGCCGCCTCCGCTATACCGAATAAGGA
>CANRPK010000057.1 GCA_947632455.1 uncultured Bacilli bacterium | reverse complement strand
CCCGTAAAGGTATGGCTACCTTTGCCTCTGGCTCAGCAACTCCGCCTACTTCGATCCACGATTATGCCGGAAGCCTCGTATAAACTTATATAAAAAGGGATACTGTTAAAAATTTTTAAAACGAGGTGAATAATTATGAGTGATTTTCCTTTTTGTTATACAGAAGAAGAATGGCAAAAAATAAAGCTTCAATATAATACGGACTTTAAAAGATATAATAAACACATTAAATCATTTCGAGAATTAATAAACGAGATTCTTCAAGGTGAGACAGAGGGAAGCTTTGTAAGAAAAACAGGTCTAAGTCCGAATATGTTTTCGAGAATAAGAACACAAATTTATAAGACGAATCCCCCGCAAAGAAACACACTTATGTCTGTTGCAGTTGGGTATAATCTTGACTATCAGCTTACGGCTGCATTGCTTGATAGCATAGGACTTAAATTTATCCTTAGTAACAAACGTGATTATGCATATCAATTTTTATTAACAAATTGCAGAGGTAAAACTGTTGATGAATGTAATGACATACTCAAATGTTTAGGAGTTGAAGAAAAATATTGGTTAGGAGTGCATGCAAGAAAGAAATATACTAAGTGCAATTAAAATACACATTATTACAATTATGAGCAGGGTAAATAACTCTGCTCTTTTTATATTTTCTCGTACTTGTCATGTACGATGAAAAACTTTGGAATATACGCTATTTTGAAAGAACATGTCATAGAACAGGGCTTTTATTTACCGTTATTTCGTACTTACCATGTATGGCACAATTTCTTCAGTTATGTTATTCTAATTTCAGACATGAGATGCATCACATTGTCGAATAATAAATTACAAACTAGGAGGAAAGTTATTATGTCATTAAAAAAACTATCACGCTTTCTATACTTTGATATAGAAGGATTTCTTGAAAAAAAGAAGCTTATGATAATTGGGATTCAGGAGTGGAAGGACTTTGACACACAGAAGTTTCTTGGCACAAAAGTTGAGGTGGTTATTACATCTGACAAGACTGATTATGGTACGACAGGAGGGGAAGTGGTAACCAACCTCTATGAAAAACTAACGGTTAAGATACCTGCGAAGCTGACTAACATTCCAATGAATGTTGAAGTTCGGCTTGTGAATCCAGAGGCTGTTGTATATGGAGAATATCGCAATGCTCTGAGCATTACCGCAGAAAATATTGAAATTGTCGGAAAGTAGTCAGGCGTAAGGCGAGGCGTGCCCCTTTCAAGGGGCACAGCCGATGCCCTATTAACTTGATTATCAGGTGATATTATTCCATGAGTACTATTAAACGAAAAATAGAAGTACCTAAATATATTGATTTACAAAAAGTTGTATTGTTAAAATCTATGGGCAATATCAAAGAAATAGCAATTTCTGATAAACATAATTCAGGGGCTACAGTTAAACCAATTTCCAAAGATGAATATTTGCTTTATTCTACTGGCGAGGTTAAAAAGTTTGAAAATCATGCTTTAGACAGAACAGAAAACTTACGAAATTTACAAAAGACAATGCATTGTCTTTCCGATTTAATAAATGCAAATATTTATTCTGAAAATGCTGATTTCTGTAAATTTATTACTTTTACATATCGTGAAAATATGCAAGATTCAGACAAACTTTATATTGACTTTAGAAATTTTAATAAAAGGTTTAAACGATATATGGAAAAGTTAGGATATCATTATGAATATATTATAACCGTTGAAGCACAAGAAAGAGGTGCATTTCATCTGCATGGTATATTTATATTTTCAAAGAAAGCTCCGTTTATTGAAAATACTGTGCTTTCTGACATGTGGGGATTGGGTTATGTATCTATAAAAGCGTTCGATAAAAATATTGACAATATTGGTAAATATCTTACATCTTATCTCGCTGATTTACCTATTGATAATTCTTCAAATATCGTTCAAGAATTGATGGGTGGTGACATAAAAGAAATTTCTGTAAATGATAACAGAAAACGAATAATTAAAGGTGCAAGATTAAAACTTTTACCTGTGGGAATGCGAATATATAGGTACTCAAGAGGTATTAGAAAGCCAAAAGTTAAATCTATTTCTTATGGTGAAGCATTGAAAGAGCTGTCTGATAGTGGATTTTCAAAAGTGAATGAATATGCAATAGAGATAAAGGATATTGAACGTGATTTTACAAGTCAATATATAAAACAAACATTTAAGAAGAAAATTAATACAAATAAAAAGGTCGGTGATAAACATTGAAAACAAAAGAACGAGTAAAAGCAGGAATAAAGCGTATTTATGAAAAACCAATTTTTCTTTTAATTCCATTACTATACGTTATAGTTTTAGGGTTTATTACACATAGAGAATTAGGAATTTTAAAAATACTATTTTTAAAATATACTTTCATATTTATGATTATTGTCTTAGCTTTAGTGGGTATATGTTTTATAGTAAAAATAATAGGTACTCCAATAAAATCTAAAAAAATAGAAAAAGCTCTTTTCAATATTGGATTTATAGATAATTCAGGTGACAGCCCGATGTTATTATCACATAAGAAAAGCAAAAACGGAAATATATTTGAATTCTACTCTAAAATGATTCCACTTTCTGAATATGAAAAACATAAAGAAAAAATTGAAACAGCACTTAATTTAAAAATCATATCAATTAGTCGGGGAAAAGATGTGAGGCATGTAATAATAAAGGCTGTAAATTCTTTGACGGGAAACGAAGATATTATTTATTGGAACGACAAATATTTAAGTGAAAAAGATTTTGAACTTGTTTTGGGCGAAAGCTATTTTGAAATTGAAAGCATTGATATTGCAGTAACACCACATATTTTAATTGGCGGTGGTACAGGCTCTGGTAAGAGTAAGTTATTAAAACTTATTCTTATTGAAAGTATAAAAAAGGGAGCAAAGATTTTTCTTGCTGACTTTAAAGGTGGTATTGATTATCCAAGTGTATGGCATAAGCAGTGTAAAATTATAACTGAGCAGAAGGAACTAGATAGTCAATTATCAATAATACTTGAAATAATGGAAGAACGAAGACACATGCTTGTAGAATCTGAAACACCTAATATCAAGGAATACAACGAAAAAACAGATTCAAATCTTCCAAGAATTATCATAGCTTGTGATGAAATTGCTGAAGTGCTTGATAAAACTGGACTTAATAAAAATGAAAAAGAATTAGTTAATAAAATTGAAAGTAAAATGTCAACCATTGCAAGACAAGGTAGAGCTTTTGGTATTCATCTAATTTTTGCAACACAAAGACCAGATTCAGAGATTTTAAAAGGGCAAATAAAGAACAATATAAGTTATCGTGTATGTGGTCGTGCTGATAAAATATTATCACAAATTATTTTAGATACACCAGAGTGTGCCAATATTATTTCTCCAAATGACCAAGGAATGTTCCTCACTAATACAGGTGTTCTGTTTAAATCGTATTATATCGAGGATAATTGTTTGTAGAAAACTAATTGACTGTTTAGAGTATTATGAAGAAAGGGAGTAGGTGTACAAAATGTTGGAGAATTATCCAGATATTTTAACTATTAAACAACTTAAAGAAATTTTAAATATAGGGCAAAACAAAGCATTGGCAATTTTACATAATGGAAAAATTCAATATTTTAGAATTGGTAGATCTGTAAAGATACCTAAGAAAGCTGTTGTAGATTATATAGAAAAATCTATAATGTAACTTGACAAAACAGCCACACCAATGTTAAACTTGGGATATTATAAAGGTGTGGCTGTTGTCTTTGTTCTAACATGAAAATGTGAACGGAGGTTAAAGCCTATGATTAATGGAAGTATACAACAAAAGAAAGGTAACTTATACGCAGTTTTGAGTGTACCCAAAGCAGGAGGTGGATATAAAACAAAATGGGTTAGCATGAAAATGAAGCCCACTGAAAGTAAGCGAAAGCAGAAAGCTAAACTTGATGAAATAAGAATTGAATATAGCAATATTGTAAGTATAGAATCATTTGAAATTAAGTTTTGTGACTATATCAAGAAATGGAATGAAGAAACCAAATCTGAAAAATCAATAACTACTTATGACGGTTACTGCCATATGATAAATAAATACTTGTACAGCTATTTCGATGAAAGGGGATTGACTTTGGCAGAACTTAGAACAGCTGATATTGAATCTTATTATCGTTATCTACAGCATGATTGTAATTTATCAGGAAATACAGCTTTAAAACATCATCAAATTATATACACAAGTCTAAAATATGCCGTATATAATAGAGTTCTAAAAGAAAATCCTGCAGAATATGTCAAAAGACCAAAGAAAAGTAAAGCTAATCATGATTTTTATAATGCTAATGAGCTAAAAGAATTAATGAGTGTTGCAAAAGGCGATGTACTTGAAACAGCTATTTACTTGACAATTTGGTTAGGTTTAAGGCGTGAAGAAGTGCTTGGACTTAAGTGGTGCAACATAGATTTTGAAAAACATATTATTAAGATTTGTGAAACTGTTGTAAGAGCAAAACAAGACGGTAAAATAGTTAGCATTTCAAGAAAACGGACTAAAACAGAAACAAGTAATCGAGTTCTTTATATGACAGATGTTATAGAGGACTATTTATTACATATAAAATATCAACAAAATAAATATCAGCTTATATGTGGTAATAGTTATGATATCAATGATTATGTTTGTAAAAACAAATTAGGAGAACCTGTAAAGCCAGATTATATAACACATCATTTTAATGCATTACTAAAGAAGAACGGTTTAAGACATATTAAATTTCATGATTTAAGACATTCTTGTGCAAGTTATATGCTCGACAATGGTTATAATCTAAAACAGATACAAGAGCTATTAGGACATAGCAACTATAATTTCACTGCTGATGTTTATACTCATGTGGACATAAAATCTAAACAAGATATGGCAAATAAAATATCTAACGATTTGAAAGCGGTTTACTAACTTTTTAGAACTATTTTAGAATTCTCAATTTTGTTAAGTATAAAAACAAAAGCTTGACTTTACAAAACAATGCAAAATCAAGCTTACATTTGGTTGCGGAGGCTGGATTTGAACCAACGACCTTCGGGTTATGAGCGCAAACTCTCAATAATTGCCAATTCTAGCGTAAGTAAATCTATGATAATATAGTGCAATCTGAGTAAGTCCCCCTGCTCATGTATTGCAATATATTAAAGTCTAATGAAATTTAGAGGAAGGGAAAATGGAGGGAATTTATTCTATGTTACTCTACTTTTTTGAAATGGAGTTTGATGATTTTGCACTGTCTTTTGCTTTTATTTTTATGAAGGCTTTTCCTTGCTCCAAATATAAATCCTGTTGCTCAGGTGATA
>CANRPK010000056.1 GCA_947632455.1 uncultured Bacilli bacterium | reverse complement strand
GGTTCTTGGCCTCGTTTTTTCTTTTCCAAGGGAGGCAAAGGCGGCATTGCAAGAAAAACTTATTTGGAAAAAGTTGGCGGGAAACCTCCTACAAATTATTGGAGTTATGGAGATGTAGGTCATACAGACGAAGCGGCAAAGATATTAAGAGCAATTTTTAATGACATGGCGACATTTGATACACCCAAACCTTATCGTTTGATAGAACGTATTCTGCAAATTGCTGCAGATGAGGATAGTATTATACTTGATTCTTTTGCTGGCTCTGGCACCACGGCTCACGCAATCTTAAATATGAATAAAGCAGATGGTGGTAACCGTAAGTTTATCCTTATTGAGATGGAAGACTATGCGGACAGTATTACTGCGGAACGTGTGAAAAGGGTGATCAATGGATATGGGGAAGGCAAAAGTGCAGTGGAGGGTACGGGCGGAAGTTTCGGCTTTTATGAATTAGGTGAGCGACTAATGCTTGATAATGGTGTTTTAAATCCTGACATGGATATCCAGAGTATTCGAAGCTACATATGGCATACGGAAACGAAGAAGCCACTGCCTGATATGGGACAGGCTGATAATAAATACTTTCTGGCAGCAGACGGGGATGTGGCATATTACTTTTGCTATGAAAAAGACAAGGCTACAACTCTGGACAGACCTTTTTTGAGGACGATTAAAATAAAGGCTGAAAGCTATGTCATCTATGCTGATCAATGTGCAATATCGGATCAAGAATTACAGAAGCACAATATATCTTTTAAGAAAATACCAAGAGATATTATAAATTTGTAATTGTGTTATGGGCTGAGGTACTTGGAGGTAACCTATGGAACTGAAAACCTATCAGAAGAAAGTCATGGGAGATTTGGAGCGTTTTCTGACTTTGCTGACAGAAAAGCAGAATATAAAACTGGCGTACAACACCTTATGGGAAGAAAAAGGTGTGGAAGTCAGTGCGCTTGACCTTCCCGGAACCATGCCATGTTATAAAACGACTCTCCCGGGTGTTCCCCAAGTGTGCATAAAAATTCCCACAGGCGGCGGGAAAACATTTCTGGCGGCAAATGCCATAAAGCCTATCTTTGATTCCATGCCGGGCAAGCACCCAAGAGCGGTGGTCTGGCTCGTACCATCGGATGCCATACTGCAGCAGACAATCAAATCACTGCAGGACAGTACTCATTTTTACAGACAGAAGATAGATCTGGATTTTTCCGGTGCAGTTGAAGTATACGAAAAAGAGCAGCTTATGACCGGACAGAAATTTAATCCGACCGAGGTAATGGAACATCTGTCTGTTTTTGTGCTGAGTTACGATTCCTTCCGGACAAGTAAAAAAGAGGGACGAAAAGCCTATCAGGAAAATGGCAATTTAGTTTCTTTCAGTAAATACCATATAAATAAAGCTGATCTGCTGGAGGGGACAGACGAGACGGCGCTGATTCAGGTGATCCGTCAATTGAATCCGGTTGTCATTGTGGATGAGAGCCACCATGCCACTTCCACATTGAGTATTGAAATGCTTCGGAATTTTAACCCGTCATTTGTGCTGGATTTAACAGCTACACCGAAGCAGGGAAGCAATATCATATCTTTTGTGGATGCAAGACAGCTGAAAAAAGAGGAAATGGTCAAGCTGCCTGTTATTGTGTACAATAGAAAAAGTCAGGGCGATGTGCTGCTGACGGCTATTGGCCTGCGTAAACGGCTGGAGAATGAGGCGAAACGGCTGGAAGGCATGGGAGGTAAGTATATCCGCCCGATTGTGCTATTCCAGGCCGAAGCGAATACGAATGAGAACAGTACCACCTATGAGAAAATAAAAAGAGAATTAGTGGAGATGGGGATACCGGAGGAAGAAATTGCGATAAAGACTGCTGACAAGGACGATATCAAGAACCAGGACCTGATGTCGCGGGAATGTCCGATCCGTTACATTATAACGGTAAATGCATTGAAAGAAGGCTGGGACTGTCCGTTTGCCTATATTTTGGCTACCATAGCAAATAGGAGTTCTGCGGTTGACGTGGAGCAGATCATAGGAAGAATCCTCCGGCTGCCTAATACAAAGAAAAATGGAAGCGCAGTGTTAAATTTGTCCTATGTCATCACTTCCTCGGCGGATTTCTTTGCCACATGCAATAAGGTTGTAGATGGATTGAAGGTTGCCGGATTCAGCGATAAAGATTATCGGGCAGAGGATTTTTCTTCAATGGCAGAGCAGGAGTCAGAAACATTACAGACTGAGTCAGAGCAGATGACATTTTCAACAGAAGAAGCAGAAATTGCGCCAGATCCTGAATCGGGACAGGAAGCAACTTCAATAGAGGAACCAATTTTATATACAGATACATTAAAAGAGCAGATTACTCATGCACTATGTGAGGATACCATTTTTGAGGCAGATCAAAAGGAGCCTGTTTCTGGAATTTCTGCTGAACTGGATGATATTTTCCAGACGGCAGAGAAAGAGGAAAGTGCTTGTTGGGAAGATATCACTGCATATGAAAAAGATTCTATGGAGGATGTTCCGCCAGAGGTGAGAGATACGATGAAAACATATCCTATCAGGGCAGAGTTCAGGGATGAGGCGATTGCGCTCAGACTGCCTCAGTTTGCATTACCTGATGCACCAAGCCTGTTTAGTTCAGAAGAATACAGTATACTGCAGAAAGAGGATCTGTATGTCGGTTTTACGCTTTTAGATAAAGATACAAAAATTGATTTCTCTATGTTGGATGTGGAAATGGCGCAAGTGGATGTGGAAGAAAGCGAGAACTCCAATCCTAAGGCGTGGCAGCTGCAGGGCTTTGAAAGTGCCTATATGAAGGAATGGTTTGATTCCCAGCCTTCAGAGAAGAAAAGGAGAATTTGCAAAGAAAGGATTATTAAGCGTATTTCCAAGATTAATGCAGTGAATGATGCTGAATTAGATGTGTATGTTTCCAGAGTAATGCAGAATATGACAGAGGATCAGCTGACTGATCTGGAGCAGTCGGATTATCTGTATATTCAGAAGATATATGATAAGGTGAGGCAGCTGTTAGCTGCTCATGCGAAAGATACTTTTGAAAAATGGATTGAGCAGGATATGATATCATGCCAGCCCTTGTATTCCTTCCCTGCTAGTATTACTGCGGCAAAGGTGAATGATGTCATACCAAAGTCCCTTTATACAGCAGAGGAAGATGTGAATGGATATGAAAGCAGAGTTGCGTGGGAATTGTCTGCCCTGCCCAATATTAGATGGTGGCATCGTAACATATCCAGAAGGGGCTTTGCTATCAATGGGGCTGTAACGGCATATCCTGACTTGATTGTAATGACAGAAAAAGGGAAAGTGCTCTTGGTAGAAACAAAAGGTGATCATCTGAAGAATGATGAATCGAAAGAAAAGGCAGAAATTGGAGCAATCTGGGCGGCAAAGGCTTCCCAGCTGGGCAGGGTATATAAGTATTTTATGGTGTATGAGACGAAGAAGCCGGAGTATGCAGGGGCATACTCGCATGAGAGATTTATGGAGATTGTGAGAGGGCTGTAAATACAATCCTCTAATATATGTGATTATCATACGCATTTGGAATAGGAATACTGAGTATATCGAACAGATTAAAAATGTGAAGAGATTAAATAGAGAGGGAGATTATTATGCAAGATTTGACAGTTCGTTCTGAAAGTATTCAAAGGTTATACAATTACTATTTGGAAAATAAACTAATTGTAAACAGAAGGTATCAAAGAAAATTAGTATGGTCGGTTGAAGAAAAGGCGGCTTTTATAGATTCTATTACTAAAGCATATCCGGTGCCTTTAATTCTGTTGGCCGAGAGTGAGGAAAATGGGGAAAGAATTTTAGAAATCATTGATGGAATGCAAAGGTTAAATGCCGTCACGGCATTTATTGAAAATGAGTTTTCGGTTAATGGGTTATATTTTGATTTAGAAGCAATGGCAGAAACCAAACTGCAAAAAGATCAAGGTGGATTGATTCAACATCAACCTATTCTTGATAGAAAAGTATGTGCAGAAATTGCATCATATGTTTTTCCTATGTCAACTTATAAAGGAGCAAGTGAAAAAGAAGTTGATGAAGTTTTTCGTAGAATAAACGCTAATGGGAAACATCTGTCTAGGCAAGAAATAAGGCAGGCTGGAGCGTTATCAAATTATGCAGATTTGGTACGGCAAATCTCAAGCGAAATAAGAGGAGATGTATCTTTAAATGATAGGGTTGTATTGAATAATATGAAGATGATAAGTATTACATCTAAAAATCTTCCATACGGAATCAGCGTAGATGATGTTTTTTGGGTATCAGCTGCAATAATAAGACGTGAGCAAGTTAGAGAATCAAAAGATGAGGAGATAGTTGCAGAAATAGTTGCTGCCATGTTATTGGAGGAGACACCCGCATCAAGTAGTACAATTTTAGATGAATTCTATTCATTAAAGGCTGTATCGAAAAGAGCCAGTGAGTTGGAGGAGAAGATAAGAATTCGTTCTTTTGAAAAAGTTAAGTCTGATTTCTTCACAGTCTTTGATGAAATTAAGGAGTTATTAGCTATTGCTGGCGAAAGCTTTAATTCGCTTATTGCAAAGGATAGAACATTTGACAAGGTGCCTCGGTATTATCAAATTGTCTTTTTGGCCTTATATAAATTGATGATAAAAGATAATAAAAAAGTGAGTTCTCAGTATGAACTTTTAAAAATTTTAGACGGGATAACTGCAAGTGTGCATTTGAGTAAAGGGGGAGGAAATTGGAGTGCATCTGCGAGAGAGAATAGCATAAATGCGATTGTGGGAATGATAGAAAGATGTTTTGTAGATAACTTAGAAGATCCGTCTATTGTAAAATGGAGCACTGAATTTGAAACGATTTTGAGACAGTCAAGAATTGAACAAGTATGTTTTGATTTTAAGATTGGTTTCTGCGATTTGAAAACGGGTGTTTTTAATGAAGAATCTTTTAAAAAATGTATTAAGACTTTAACGGCCATGGCCAATAAAGGACGTTCAAGTATCGGGTATGTCATAGTGGGGGTAGCTGATAAGGAAGAGGATGCTCACAAGCTTGAAGAGAAAAATATAGAGTACAAGCCTATTATGAAAGAGGGATATTATATTACGGGGTTGAATTATGATATTGATACATTAAAGATACCTGCAGATCGTTATTTTCAAAAACTGATTCAAATATTAGAAAAAGAGCCAATTGACGATGAGTATAAATCATATATTGGGAATAATGTCAGATTTATGAGATATGGGGAGAAAGATATTCTAATTTTACGCATTATGGGATTGGATTCTCCTGCTATATATGATAATCAATACTATCAGCGAATGGGAGCTAACATAGAAAAAATAGAGACAAAAAATATTGCCAGTTTATTTGCTAAGTTTCCACAGCAGAAATGAATAGTAGTGATAAGTTTAGGAACAAAAGGATAGATAATGTTGGATAATGGAAATTCCGGGATACTATGAGGAGTGTCTTGCAGAGTAACACAGAGCATGAACAAGTATAAGAGTACTTTAAAAATAGGAATAA
>CANRPK010000055.1 GCA_947632455.1 uncultured Bacilli bacterium | reverse complement strand
TAAAATTATTATACTCATAAATTAATGATTTGCAACTTCACCAATTTACTAATCAGTATTATACGTGTTATAATTAAGTTGGTGAATTGAAAATGACAAAAATATGTGATGGTAATAAAGCTTGTAGTGATATAGCTTATTTTTTTAGTGAATTATGTGCAATATATCCCATAACTCCTTCTAGTCCAATGGCTTCAAATATTGATGATTTAACAAATAAACAAAATAATTTATTTGATAATAAAGTTAAATTAATTGAAATGCAAAGTGAAGCTGGAGCAGCTGGGGCTTTACATGGGGCGTTAATTAGTGGTAGTTTAGCTTCAACATTTACAGCTTCTCAAGGCTTATTATTAATGATACCTAATATGTATAAAATTGCAGGAGAAATGCTTCCGGGAGTTATTCATGTTGCGGCTAGAACGATAGCAACTAATGCTTTATCAATTTTTGGTGATCATAGTGATGTTTATGCGACTAGAGCAACAGGTTTTGCTATATTAGCTTCTTGTAATGTAAGTGATGCCCAAAACTTAGCTAGTGTATCTCATTTAGCGGCGATAAAGGGAAGTATTCCATTTTTACATTTTTTTGATGGTTTTAGAACTAGTCATGAAATTAGTAGTATAGAAGAGTTAGATCCTCAAAAACTTAAAAATATTATTCCATGGGAAGAAATAAATAAATTTAAAGATAGAGCTTTAAATATTGGTAGTAATATTCAAAGAGGGCTAGCTTTTAATGAAGATATTTATTTTCAAACTCAAGAAGCTAAAAATTCTGATTATGAAGCTTTAGCGGATATAGTTAATAATTATATGTTGGAAATAAATAAAATAATGGGGACATCTTATAAGCCATTTACTTATTATGGAGATAAAGATGCGACTAATATAATTGTGGCTATGGGTAGTGTTTGTGATACAATTAAATTAGTTGTGGATGAAGAAAATAAAAAGGGTAAGAAATATGGACTTATTACTGTACATTTATATCGACCATTTAGTGAAAAATATTTATTAGATGTTTTACCTAAAACAGTAAAGAATATAGCCGTTTTAGATCGAACTAAAGAAGCAGGATCGGAAGGGGAACCACTTTATTTAGATATAGCGCTTTCTTTAAAAAATTTAGATATAAATATAGTTGGCGGAAGATATGGACTGGCTAGTAAAAATACTACACCGGCAGATATTAAAAGTGTTTATACTATGTTAGAGGGAACACTAAAAGATAATTTTGTAATTGGAATTGTTGATGATGTAACTAATAATAGTTTACCAAAAGAAAAATATGAAATTAAACTTGATTGTAAAGAATGTTTAATTTATGGATTTGGTTCAGATGGAATGGTTAGTGCCTCAAAAGATATTTTAAAAATAATGGGGAAGAAAGATTATTATGTTAATGGATATTTTTCTTATGATTCTAAGAAATCTGGGGGAGTAACAGTTAGTAATTTAAGATTTGGTAAGAATAAAATAAATGCGCCATATTATATTACTGATCCTAGTTTAGTTATTGTAACTAAAGATGAATATTTTAAAAAATTTGCAATTTTAGATAATATTAAAGAAGGGGCTACTCTTATTATTAATACAGATAAAAAAGATGATTTAAATGATCTTTTAACTAGTAAAGATAGAAAAATATTAAAGACGAGAAATGTTAAAGTTTATGTAATTGATGCTTCTAAAATAGCTTTAGATGTAGGTATTAGGGGTAAGATAAGTAAAATTATGGAAATGCTTATTTTATTAGAATTAGGAATTAATGATGCTTTAGATATACTTACAGAAAATATTAAAATGGCTTTTAAAACTAAAGGTGAAGATGTAGTTAATAGTAATATTGAAGCGATAAAAAAAGTTAAAGAAAATTTAATTAAAATAGATATTAATTATGAAGATAAAACCGATGAAGAAGAAAAACTAGATGTTATAAGTAAGATTAATCATCGAATTGGAGATAGTTTAACAGTTAGTGATTTAGCTATATTTAAAGATGGGACTTTTCCTAATGGTTTAAGTAAATATGAAAAACGTCAAGTAAATAAAGTAGCGCCTAAGTGGATTAAAGAAAATTGTATTATGTGTGGTAGATGTAGTATAGTTTGTCCTCATGCGGTTATTAGAGCATTTATTGATAAAGGTAATAAAGGGTTACCTTATGCCTTAAATAAAGAATATAATTATCAAGTATTAGTTAGTGAATATGATTGTACAGAATGTGGTTTATGTATTTCGGAGTGTCCTGGAAAAAATGGCAAGAAAGCTTTAGAATTTGGCGATGTTTCCAAAACAGTTCAAAGTGAAGTAAACAAATACTTTAATAATTATACTAATCCGGCGATATATAATAAATTTACGATTCCTGGAGCAGCGTTATGTACCCCTAAATTGGAATTTAGTGGGGCGTGTGCTGGATGTGGAGAAACACCTTATATTTCTTTATTTACAAGATTATTTGGCAATGAACTTGTAATTGCAAACGCAACAGGATGTTCTAGTATATATGGTGGTTCAGCGCCATCAACGCCTTATACGATTTCCTGGGCTAATTCTTTATTTGAAGATAATGCTGAATTTGCTTTAGGTATGCATTTATCTTATAAAACGAAAAGAGATTTAATTGCTAAAATTATGCGAGAAGAAATGGCTAATGTCGATAGTGAGTTACAAAAAATATTTAATATGTATTTAGATAATATGAATGATTATGAGGAAACTAGAGCAGTTAAAGAAGAATTATGTACGAGAAATATTCCTTCAAGATTAAAAGATTTATTAAATTATATTCCTAGTAGAACAGTACTAGCTATCGGAGGAGATGGTTGGGCTTATGATATAGGTTTTGGTGGTTTAGATCATGTTTTATCAACTAATGAAGCGGTAAAAGTATTGGTTTTAGATACTGAGGTTTATTCAAATACGGGAGGACAAACTAGTAAATCTAGTAGATTAGGGCAAGTCGCAGAATTTAGCAATAATGGTAAGAGAACGGTTAAAAAAGATTTATTTAGAATTGCAATGTCTTATCCAAATTGTTATGTAGCAAGTATTGCTTTAGGAGCTAATATGATGCAAGCAATAAAAGCAATAAAAGAAGCGATGGAACATGATGGACCAGCTTTAATAATCGCGTATTCTCCTTGTATTGAGCATGGAATTAAAACGGGAATGTCACATTCTATAAAAGAAGAATTATTAGCTAGTGAAGTAGGTTATTCATTATTAATGCGATATAATCCGAAAGAAGAAAAATTATATTTAGATAATAAAGAACCTGATTTTGAACGATATGAAGAATTTTTAAATAATGAAGTTAGATATAATTCTTTAAAAATTAAAGATCAACAATTAGCTAAAGAACTATTAGATAGTCAAATAGAATATGCTAAAAAAAGATATAATTATTATAAAAATTTAAGTGAAAAATAAAAAAATCTATGCAAATAGATTTTTTTTAAAGCAAAAAAAGAAGCTGCCCCCTGAAGACAGCTTCAAAAAAGAATAAAAAGGGGTTGACTAGTGTGATACTAGCACCAATTCGCCTTGTTAAGTGAATTGGTGATTGTTATATTAAATGAAAAAAGGTAATTTGTCAACACTTTTCGCAAAAAAATTTGAAAAAGTTGAGAAATAATTTACAAAGCGGTTTTAGTTTGTTAAAATTAAGATGATAGGTGATTAATATGGTACTTAAAAAACCTTATGCATTTATTATAAAACATTTTAGAATTATTCATTTAATTTGTTTATTACCTATGATTTATTTAATTATAAAGACTAGGGGTATTGTAAGCTTTTTTAGTGATTATGTAGCTAATAATTATGCTTTATCAGGAAATGTAGCTTTAGGTAATTTATCAGCAAGTTATATAAATATTTTTATGTATGTCGCGGTTATATTAATTTTGGCAATATTTATTACTTTAGCTTTTATTTTACAATATAAAAATAAGCCGACAAAGTTTTATAGTTTTGCAATAATTTATTATATTGCAATGTTTATATTTATTACTTTGGGTTTAACTATTTTTCAAAAAATAGAAGCAGATACTTTAGATAATACTTTAGCGAGAATTATTCGAGATTTTATATTTTTAGTTCATTATAGTCAGTATTTTTTTGTTATATTTACGGCAATTAGAGGTATTGGTTTTAATATTAAGAAATTTGATTTTAAAGGGGATATTGAAAATTTAGAAATTAGTAGTGAAGATAGTGAAGAATTTGAATTCTTAGTGGGGAAAGATAATTATAAAACTCAAAGAACTATTAGAAGATTTTTAAGAGAATTAGTTTATTATTATAAAGAAAATAAGTTTATTTTTACACTTATAGTGGTAATTATTATAGTTATTATTGGTAGTTCTTTATATACTAATAGAACAGTTTATCAAAAAGAATATAAAATAAATGATAATGTGGCTTTTGGTTATTTAAATTTTAAAGTACAAAATGCTTATATAACCGATACGGATCTTAGTGGAAGTAAAATTAAAAATGGAAAGAAGTATCTAATTATTTTAGCTCAAGTTACAAATAGATATCGGGATGATTATATCCTTAGTTATGGTAATGTACAATTAGTTATTAATAAACTTAGATTATCGCCTAATTTAAATGTTGTAAATAATTTTACGGATTTAGGTAGACCTTTTTTAGGAACATTAATTAAAGGTAATACAAGTATTAATTATATTTTTGCTTATGAAATGGATGAAAATTTAGTAACTAAAAATTATACTATTGAAACATATTCAGGATATGATACAACTCCGGGAGGTATAGGAGCTATAAGAAGAAAAATAGTAATAAATCCTACTTATTTAAGTAAAAATAATGTAAGTGACGTAATAGGTTTAAATTCGAAAATTAGTTTAAATAGTCCTCAACTAGGTAAGAGTGAGGTAACAATTAAAGATTATGAAGTTACTAATAGATTTAGTTATATTAAAAATGGAGTAAGACAAGATATATATATTGATATTGCTAAAGATTATGGAAAAACTTTAATGATATTAGATTATAGTTTAGTACTTGATGATGAAGCCCCATATATGGATGTTACTAAAACTTATAAAAGCTTTTTTGAAGATTTCTTAATAATTAAATATACTTATAATGGTAAAGAATATCAAGAAAAAGTTAAATTAATAAATCCTTCAGGTTATAGTGATAAGTTGATATTTAAAGTAAGTAAATATGTCGCAGATGCTAGTGATATACAAGCAGTTATATCACTTAGAAACAAAGATTATAGTGTTAGATTAAAGTAGAAGATGTTTTTAATAAACATCTTTTAAAATGCTTGACTATTTATTAATAGTACTTTATAATTGTTATATATAATAAGTAATACAATATGTATTATGTTATATATTTCAATTAGAGAAGTTTTGTCGAAATTGATGAAATTATTCTTTAAAAGAGGTAATATGTTAAATGGTAAAGGGAGGATATTATGAATATCAAAAATAGGAGGCTAACTATTATTGTTTTTGTTATGCTTTTAGGGGTAGGAATAAGTATGGCATATTTTGCTGCAAAGGTAAGTAGTACAGGTGGAGGAATAAGTACAGAAGTAACAACCGCTAAAATAGGCGATGTAACAATAGAGAT
>CANRPK010000054.1 GCA_947632455.1 uncultured Bacilli bacterium | reverse complement strand
ATCAGCCCTGCGCACTGGCTGTTATTTCTGTTCTCGAACGATGCAAAATTAGGTATGGTTATAAGTGGTAAGGATGTGGATGATATAAATAGGATATTGCGCTATCTCATTAAATATCAGATAATAAAAATACCACTCAAAAAATATTTTGAGTGGTAAAAGTGGAATTTTCGTGAAACATCAATGAATATCACAGATTAGCAGAAAGAATCGTGTTTGTTTATGAATCTTTTTAATATGTGGTCAATCAGGATTATGTTTGAATCTAATATTTAAAATTTCTCTCATTTTGTTTATTTGTTCTTGCGTTGCTTTACCTAGTTCTTTTCTTGGAATTTTCAATCTGCGCATCTTGTTCTTAATGATTCTACTTAATGTTTTTTCCCATTTGGGGCTAATGCCAGTATCAGGAATTTCTATTATGATATGGTCACTCACTTGAGAAGCCTTTTCGCCTTTATGCCCATAAGCGATTCTTAGGCCTTTTGATTGAAAAATGGCATCAATAATAGAATAATGATTCTTCAAAGAAAATACAATGCTTAAATTATAATCTATAGGTTTATAGAATCTTATATTTAAGATCCATCTATCGGCATTAAATAATGATGATAATGTTCCACCCCACTGAACTTCAACATCTCCCATGGATATATTGGAATGTAATTTAATGATTTCTTTTATATAATCATCTTCTTTAGAACTGATTACTATAGAAGGTATTAATCGCCCATCTGCGTAATCTCGACTTGCAAATAACCCTTCTTCATTGATATTATATATTGGCGTTGATATTTTTTTAATCATCATAATGAATCTCTTTAATTAATAAACTTTCCGCTTTAGATACGTTATTCTCTACATCTTGAACAATTATTCTATATCTCTCAATGCGTCTATTTTTTAAAATTTCTGGAATTTGAAAAATAACCCAACCATATTTTATATCCTTAGGTTCTAGTCGAATATTGTTATCATATTTTTCAATTTGAGAGTGGTATTTTTTATGAAATAAGTTTTTATCATGTGATAATTTTATAGTTCTTATAATACCGTTCTCTATGTAATCTATTTCTAATTTGGGTAGAACCGTATTTCTATAAGAAGATTTGTTTTTTATCGTAATACAAAATACAGCATGTGTGTGTTTTGAGGAATTATACGATATTCTATAGCAATTCTCTATATAAACAGAGAAATTTGGCTTTTTGGATATAAAATCTTCTTTGTCCATCCTATGCTTTTGATTTGAAATTATTATTTGTCTCATTGTGATAAAAAGTGTAATAATACCTATAATTATGCTTATTATTACATTATTTTCTTGTATTAATTCTAACATAAGCTTAACGATATAAATAATACTACTTATTTAAATTAAATATACATTCCATTTCTTTGGCGAATTTCTGGTTGCTGTCACTTGGAAAATCGGAAACAGGTTCTTTGTACTTCGACTTGTAATAGCTCTCGTCAATATCCAATAGTTCCAATATTTTGTTTCGCCATTCGTCCCTGTATTGCTTGGATAGTTTTTCGCTCATCAGGAATATCAGGTAACACACCCGTATCTTTTCCCTTGCCTTGATTTTTAGTCTGTTCTTGCAGGGGTGCAGGTTTGTATTGGCATAAAAGTCCGATATGGTAATGGCTTCGAACTGTTCCCCGACACAGGTTTCATGAATGGACGAAAGCGACTTCATATCAAAATATTCATGCTGTCCCTCCGGTGTATTCTGTATTTCTTCTTGCTCATTTTGCTTGACCGATTCATTCTGTCGTTTTTCTTCCACATCATCAGGAAGGTACTTTTTCAGGACTTCCATAAAAAGAATGCTTAGACGGTAAACATCACCGGAAAGGTTTTCGATATATTGAAAAGCCTCTTTCCTGTCTTGCTTTTGCAGTTCATAGAGTTTATCCAATTCCTTCTTTTCCTTGTCGTATTCAGCTTTGCAGCGTTCATACTCCTTCTCGGTTTGCTTCTCTTCCTCTGCCGTATGTTCCCTGTAGCCAATGGAATCATATCTGTTATATGCTTCATTCAAGGGCTTGCTTAATTTTTGTGTAACTCTCAACTGCGCTTCTATATCAGTGTCATATCTGCCAATGAAGTTGTAGCATACACGGGAAATTATCTCATCATCAAACAATGGATGTTTTTCGTAAATCTGTATGTTCTTCTCTATCTCGGTTCTCAGACTGTTGAGAATCAGAGTATATTGTTCTTTATGTTTGCCAAGCACCAGTTCAAGAATAGCGGCTTCAAAAGCTTTTTTATCATTATATTGCTTATAGAAGTCCGTGATGAATTTCTGCTTGTCAAAAGAGAAAGTATGGCTGATTATAAAATCGCTGTATATTCGATTGAGTTCGCCATATTGGGGAATCATAATCTGTATTTCTACTGCCATGTGCACTTAGTTTATGGATTCTTATCTTTATCAAGAAAGGAAGTCAGTTCTTCCTCTACTTCTTCTATACTTGGCAGAACTGATTTTAAATTCTCAGGTATAGCCTTGCTCAGTTGGTAATCGCTGATACCTATCGGCTGGTCGTAGCCTGTCAATGCGTATTGTGCTACAACTTCGTCTTTTCCTTTGCACAGCAACAACCCGATAGTCTTGTTGTCATTCTCTCCCCTCAGCTTGTCATCTACCACATTGATGTAGAAGTTCAGTTGTCCTGCATACTCCGGTTTGAATGGGGTAGCCTTTAATTCCACTACGATGTATGCGTGTAGGGGAATGGAATATAAAATAAGGTCGGCAAAGAAATCGCTGTTGCCTATTTGAAAATGCTTCTGCCGGGCGACAAAGGCAAAACCATTGCCCATTTCCAACAAATAACGGGTAACGTGTTTTACCAGTTGCTCCTCTATATCCCTTTCATCTGCCTTTTCTTTCGCTCCAACCAAATCAAAGATATACGGGTCTTTCAACAGGTAATTGGCAAGGTCGCTTTGTGGTGCCGAAAGTGTGGCTGTAAAATTATTTACCTTATTGTTACTGATTTGTCTGTTATATAGGTTGGTTTCAATTTGTATTTTAAGAACATTGCTGCTCCAACCCATTTCTACCGATTGTTTCATGTACCAATATTTTACACCTAATGGAAGCGAATTATTGAGCATAATTACATGACTTGCCCAATTTATTCTGGCAACAGGGGATGCCAAAAATAATTTTTCTATATCCTCAATCGTTATCCGGTAAATGGCAGATACAGTTTTGGCAACATTCTGAATTTGCGCAAGAGGTTCTTGCGTAAATTCTAACAACTGACTATCAGTGGATTGTATTTGCGCAGTAAGTTCTTGCGTAAATTGTCCGTTGTTTAGTTTCAAGACTTCATCTGCGACCTTCTGTATGCTTGGAACAGATAGCCTTGCATCCGTATCAATGAAACTTCGTAGCACGTTCAGCGGATATGACCGTGCGAATTGGCACATATAAGTAAGGTTACGTTCCGAATAGCCTTTCTTTTCAGGGTAATTGAGCCGGATAGCCTTTGCCAGTTGCTTGATGATTTTGCTTCCCCAGCCTTGTAAGTTCTGATGATACAGGATATAGTTTCCTATTTTCCAATAATGGAACAGCATTTGCGCATTGGCTGCGGTAATCAGCCTGACTTGCGCCTGTTCTATTTCCGAACCGACAGCATGAACAAATGCGTCAAAGTTCGTTCTTTCTATATGATGTTCTTTGTTGTTTTCCATGTTCCAATGTCTATTGTTGTCGCAAATATAATTCAAATAGCGGATAATCCATGAAACTGATTGATACTTTTATAGTTGGTTAAACTTGTTCATGGCATTTGCCTTAATATCATCCGCTATGTCAATGTAGGGTTTCATGGCTTTATAGTCACTGTGTCCCGTCCATTTCATTACGACCTGTGCCGGAATACCGAGAGCCAGCGCATTGCAAATGAATGTTCTTCTTCCTGCATGGGTGCTTAGCAATGCGTATTTTGGGGTGACTTCATCTATACGTTCATTCCCTTTATAATATGTTTCCCGTACAGGCTCGTTGATTTCAGCCAGTTCCCCCAACTCTTTCAAGTAATCGTTCATCTTTTGATTACTGATGACAGGCAATGCCATGTGGTTTTCAAAATGAATGTCCTTGTATTTTTCAAGTATGGCTTTACTGTACTTGTTCAGTTCAATATTCAGACTGTCTGCCGTTTTGACTGTGGTAACTTCTATGTGGTCGGGTTTTACATCACTTCTTTTCAAGTTACGGACATCCGAATATCGTAAACTCGTGAAGCAGCAAAACAAAAAGACATCCCTGACACGTTCCAAATATTGTTTGTCTTTTGGTATCTGATAATCTTTCAGCTTGTTCAATTCGTCCCAAGTCAGGAATATCACCTTTTTAGAGGTGGTTTTCAATTTGGGTTTGAAAGTATCGTATGCCATGTTCTGATGATGTCCTTTCTTGAAGCTCCAGCGCAGAAACCATTTGAGGAATCCCATCTGTTTGCCGATGGTGCTGTTCCTCATGTCCTTTTTGTCACGCAGGAAGTTCACATACTCGTTCAAGCCGAACTCGTTGAAGTATTCAAAGGTTACATCTTCATTGAACTCTTTGAGGTGGTTTTTCACTGCTGAGAATTTTTCGTAGGTGGATGCTGTCCAATTATTCTGATTGCCACACTCCTTTACAAATTCATCGAATACCTCCCAAAAACTTATCTGTGTTTCTTCCTGTTGCTCTTCGTTGGCATCTTTCATCCGCAGGTTGAACGCATCCTTTAGCTGTTGGGTGGTCGGCATGGCTTCCTGTACCTCAAATTCCTTGAACACGTTTTGAATCTCGGCATAGTATTTCAGCAAGTCTGCATTGATTTCGGATGCGCTTTGCTTCAACTTGTTGGTGCATCCGTTCTTTACCCGTTGTTTGTCGACATCCCATTTGGCTACGTCAATCCGGTAGCCTGTTGTAAACTCGATGCGTTGGCTTGCGTATATGACACGCATACGGATGGGTACGTTCTCGATGATTGGCATACCGTTCTTCTTCCGGCTCTCCAATGCAAAAATGATGTTTCGTTTGATATTCATAATTGGGTGTGTTTGAAATTCTACACCCAAATATACACCCAATATTTGGAATAGCAAAAGGCATTCAGAAAGATTTAGATTTACCCTATACTTTAGATAGTATTTGATTGTCAGTGATTTGCAATTTTATGATATTTCTTGAAAGTATAGGTTCAAGAGCCTGTCTCTCCGCCACACGAAATGAAAGCAGCGCTTGCGTTGCTTTTTTATTTTATCCCGATGTCTCTGTTTTCAAGTATTTTGTCCATGCCGGCAAGGTTTTCTTAATGGATTAATAACGTGCAATGATAAAATATTGAAAGCATCCAAGAAAAAATTTTTTCCAATCATCTGAAAAGAGACTCCCGACAGGCCAGCCGTTTCATTCCAAATTCACTCCGTCATATTGGCATGCTTCCGAAGCCGGATACAGATTTGAAGAACGATGCACCAATCGGGCATTATCTTTGTTTATTAGATAAGTTTGTATTCAAATCAGTTTAAAAAATCTTAAAAAAGATAAAAAATTATGAAAAAATTTTTATTAGTGATTTTAACCTTGTTTCTATATACGGGAGTTTCGCAGGCCCAGAACAGCAACCGGGATGATTCCGCACAGATACCTAAGGAATCCCGCAAATCGCAGAGAGAAGCCAGAAAAGCGGCAGAAAACGCTTATAACGATATGTTATACCAACAGGCATTGCAAGCGGTGAAAGACAAT
>CANRPK010000053.1 GCA_947632455.1 uncultured Bacilli bacterium | reverse complement strand
GGTTATTACGGCACCAATCTCCTCGGAGACCTCGACTTCCGTGACTTCGCCCGTTACGAATTTGTACTTAATAATCATTTTTGTGTCCTTTCCGTCCGAGCGGTACGGAGGGACACAAAAGAGCCTGCGGTTGAAGATGACCACAGGCTCCGACAGCCGAAAAAAGGCGCACGAAACTACGGTGGGAGCATCTTCGTTCCAAGCACAGCCGTCATCGCTGCGTTCCGAACTCTTATGCATCCCTCCGTCCTTATAGCGCTATTCGGACTAAGAGATATTGATTTTTGAAACTTGTTGTCGATTTCCATAAAGCAAACGCTTAATTTGAATCGACAACACTGAGAAAAAGCCGCTATACCTATGTAATGGTTCACATTAGACGTAGCATAGCTGTTGTATTGGTGAAAACGCTGAAAATGTTAGCTTTTTCACTAAATTTCGACAAGCCTATTGTGTTTTTGTTCGGGATGCGGTATAATAAATAGGAATAACTATGATTTGCTCTGGTCTGCCGGCATCCAGGTTGAGTTCAGTAGGCTGTCAAGCTTTCTAACTCTATTGTAAACCTAAGTGTATTTTTTCTCGCTGACGCTAAAGGAGACATTGATCGGACAGACATGGACAGATACGGACATTGCTCGGACAAGAACGGACACGAGAACTTTTTTCAGAAATCGAGGTTATAGAGTTGGAATACTGCGAGTTTCTCCAAAAGTTCTATCTGCCTAATGAAGGCGGCGGACTGGTTGGATATAAGGCAAAGAAAAAAATTCCCATGTTCTTTTTCGAACATGGGTTAGATGATGAATACGATGATGAAATAATCCAGCCTTCTGATAGCACATATGAGAAATGGTTAAGTGGTACCAGAAAGCCGGAAAGCGCCATATGGGCTGAAGTTATAAAAAACTTTGACGGTGGAAAACTCCAAAAGGGGTTACTTGCTACGCTTAATGACAACAATCTATTGACTGTAATGGGAAGGTTTGAAATTTCTCTTGGGGTCGGCGAACCACCGGATAAAGTGATGTTTGCAAAAGCAGTCGTGGCACAGTTCCGGGCAATTGCTTCAGGTAGTGGAAGCGCTCAAAACTGTGTTCCGACTGAATACAGAAAGCCTCCCGAATTGAAAGGCTTTGGCACCTATTTACGGGAGGCGAAAAGAAGTTATATTTTAATGAAACTGCCCGGTAATGAGGAATGTCAGCTGAGCGATTATTTTGTGTGCAGTAATATTGGAACATCCTCTGCGGTGTTTCCACACAGAATTAGAGGAAATTACATAGAAGAAGCAACCCTCTTGAAGATACGAAAGTTTGACCGACGTGGAGAGATACGTAATTCAATCCTGATCGGAGCATGCGGTTACGGGAAAACACTAATGTTACAACACCTTTTTCTCGAAGCTGCGGATCATACTTTTGAAACAGGAATATTACCTATCTTTGCAGAACTGAGAAATTATTCTTCACGATACAACGATTTTCTTGCTTTCCTTGTTGATGCTGTGCAAAGATTCGACCTGGAATTTTCGCGGGAAAAACTTACGGATCTTTTGGAAAAGGGACAGGTCGGAATTCTGCTGGATGGTTTAGATGAAATGGATCCAGCGGAGACAAATTATTTTCAACGTAAACTGGCAGATTTCTGCCACTATTATTCTAACAATCAGGTTGTTATCTCTTCACGTCAATGTACAGCGGTGAGCGGTATTAGGGGTTTTACAAAACTGTATATCCATCCTATGGATGACAACCAAGCACTGCGGCTAATTGACAAACTGCTCTTTGGCATTGAAGATGTGAAGGCAAAAGAAACAATTCTGTCTTTCATGGACGACAATAAAGGCTATGTTAGAAGAAACGGCTTTGTGGCGACAAATCCAATGCTTCTAACGATTATGGTCAAGAATTATGAAGAGATCAAGAAATTGAACGGCGATAAGGCTCGGTTTTATGAGCTTCTGTACGATATGCTTATTCGGGGGCATGATGAGGACAAAGAATCTTTTGACCGTTTCTTCCACAGTGTGGGTAGTAGCGATGAATTCACGGAAACATTCAGAGAGTTTTGTTCTTTAGCGTATATGGACGGCATATTTGAATTCGACCACCGTTCTTTTGAAAAGTACTTTAGACAGCTGAAGTCAAAAGGCGCTCTACAAAATCCAATCATTTTCACGCTTACTAATTTTCAACATGATGTGTGTGCGACGGCTTGCATGATGTATGAACAGGAATCTGGCATCTACTACATTGACCCTGGATTCCAGGATTACTTTTTTGCGGAATATTATTATCAACAGAGTACTGATGTAACAAAGGAAATGGGACGTAAGCTGTGGGACAGGAAGATTAATTCTTTTCGCAACATGGATGCGCTGAAGATGTTGTATGAAATAGCCGATGAAAAGGTGGAAACCTGTCTCCTATTGCCTTATCTTGATAGCATTTTCAGGGGAAAGTTGGATGAGGAGGCTTTTTTGCGTTACCTCTCATATGGATATGGAGACATCACTTATCTTCGGTTGAATAAACCCCAAATAGACCGTTTTATGAGAGAACCTATTAAAGCCGAAAAATTTGATGTTGTTCCGGATCAAAATTATCCCAAGAATATCATCATTGGCCTCCTTTACGACATACTTGATTTGCCGAACACTTTTGTTCTTGGCTCTATGGACGAGCAGGTGGAACGTGATGAAAATACTACGCATTATATCGCGGGCTTCTATGATAACGTCGGAATATCGGAAATGGAAGATGTCAGGCATACGTGGTTGAGGGCTTTGCCACTACTGATTGAGCATATTGGTGACAACCAATACATACAGGACATGGAGAATATTCCATTCCCTATTTCGGATTATAATAAAGGATCTGCAGCTATATTTGGGTATGTTTATAGGGTAGACCCACTCTCGCTTTTGGATAAGCCAGATAAAAGGAGCGAGTTTCTTGAAATGTGCGAGTCCGGAGGCGTTCGCGATGTGTATGAACGGGTAAAAGAATATTATCGAACCCTTGTAGAAAAGCAACAAATGAATGCGTATAGATGATGGAGGCTTGAAAATGGGAGAAGTTGAACGTTGGGTAAGCCTGGAGGATATTGCGAGACATTTGGATGTCAGCAAAGACACCATTCGCGCTTGGATTAAGAAAGGCACAATTCCATACCACAAAATTGGAAGGCAGTATAAATTTCGGGTGTCTGAAGTTGATGCCTGGGTGGAAAGCGGCGAAAGCGCCGATGCAGATAAACATATTGAAACGGAGGAATAAACGATGGCGGTCGATAACAAAAAGGAACAAGAACGAGAGGAACTGCATCGTGCTATCTGGGCAATTGCTGATGATCTGCGCGGCGCTGTAGATGGTTGGGACTTCAAAAACTATGTACTTGGCACGATGTTTTATCGGTATATCTCAGAAAATCTGACTGCGTACATTAATAGCGGTGAAGTAGCCGCTGGCAATCAGGAATTTGATTATGCAAAGATGTCTGATGTAGATGCCGAGGAAGCACGTGAAGGCCTTGTCGAGGAGAAAGGGTTCTTCATACTGCCCAGTGAGCTTTTTTGTAATGTTAGGGCCAAGGCAGATCGTGGCGAAATTTGGAAGTATCCTAACGGCGCTGACATGCTTCTAAATGAGAAATTGGAAGAAGTTTTTCGTCACATCGAGGAATCCGCCAAGGGTAGCATTTCCGAGAGTAGCTTTGCCGGTTTGTTTGATGATTTTGATGTCAATAGCAATAAGCTTGGCAGTACTGTGGCCAAGCGAAATGAGCGCCTCGTAAAGTTGCTGAATGGCATTGCTTCGATGAAACTTGGTGCAGTCAAAGATCATGAGATAGATGCTTTTGGCGATGCTTACGAGTACCTCATGACTATGTATGCCTCAAATGCGGGAAAGTCTGGTGGTGAGTTCTTTACGCCTGCGGACGTTTCCGTACTGTTGACCCGTTTGGGGACGGTCGGAAAGACCAGAATCAATAAAGTGTATGATCCGGCCTGCGGTTCAGGGTCGCTATTGCTCAAAGTTGAAAAAATCTTGGGCAAAGATGCTGTTCAAGTTGGCTTCTTCGGACAGGAAATCAATATCACAACTTATAATCTGTGCCGCATCAATATGTTTCTGCATGATGTCGGCTTCGATAAGTTCGATATTGCCTGTGAGGACACATTGGTGAATCCCCAGCACTGGGATGACGAGCCATTCGAGTTAATTGTTTCTAATCCACCATATTCCATCAAATGGGCTGGCGATGAAAATCCGCTACTCATCAATGATCCGCGTTTTTCTCCTGCGGGTGTTCTGGCACCGAAGTCCAAAGCTGACTTAGCATTCATTATGCACGCACTCTCGTGGCTTGCGCCGAACGGCACGGCTGCTATAGTCTGTTTCCCTGGTATTATGTATCGCGGCGGTACTGAGCAGAAAATCAGGAAGTACCTGGTTGATAACAACTTTATAGACTGTATCATCCAACTCCCCAGTAATTTGTTTTTTGGCACACCTATCGCAACCTGTATCATGGTCATGAGACGCGGCAAGACAGATAATAAAATTCTGTTCATTGATGCTACCAATCAGTGTGTGAAGGTAACAAATAACAATAAACTCCTTCCAGAGCATATTGACACCATTGTTGGCGCTTTTGCAAAGCGAGAGAATGTAGACTATTTATGCAGATTAGCAACATATGATGAGGTTAAAGAACAGAATTACAATCTATCAGTGAGTACTTATGTGGAGCAGAAAGATACCAGGGAGAAAATCGACATCAAGAAACTCAACAAGGAGATTGAGGAAATTGTCGCTCGTGAGCAAGTACTCCGCGATAAGATTGATAGGATTATCGCGGAGATCGAAGGAGGGCAAGACGCATGAGACTATACATTAATAGAAAAAATGGTGTGGCTGCCGTTGCTGAGTATGATGAACTTGCGGGCTCATTTACGGTTCTTAAAGGAAGCAAAGTTTCTGAATCTGTGGCACACAGTGAAAAATTTAGAGGAGCTAAATCTATTGAGAAATCCAGGATAGGGACTGTGAACAACGGTACAGTGATTAGGGATGTTGTCTTTAAGAGTTCATCGACAGCAGCTAATTTTGTTACCGGTGCCAGCACTAATGGTATGACTGCGTGGAAGGATGAAAGCGGAAAAACGTTGAAAGAGATTCTTTTAGGGAAGGAATAGAATCATGAGCAAAATTGATGAGATAATATCAGAATTTTGTCCCGAAGGTGTTCCTTATTATTCACTTGGGGAACTGGGCAAGTTCTATGGAGGAATTACCGGCAAATCAAAGGATGATTTCGTCGATGGAAATGCAAAGTTCATTACCTATCGTAATGTTTACACTAATCCAGCACTGGATTTGAATCCGAAGGATAAGGTAAAAATTGCACCAGGAGAAAAACAACGAACCCTGGAGTATTGTGATGTCGTTTTTACTGGGTCTTCTGAAACACCTGATGAATGCGGCTTTTCTTCCGTGGTAACCAAAAAGCCAAATGAACCTCTATACCTTAATAGTTTTTGCTTTATTTTCCGCTTCAATAATCCATCAATTATGTTACCGGATTTTTCAAAGCACCTGTTCAGATCTGGAAATCTGCGGTATCAAATTGGGAAAACTGCAAGCGGTGTTACACGTTTCAATGTTTCCAAGAAACTCATGGAGAAGGTAACAATTCCCGTCCCTCCTATGAAGGTGCAACGTGAAATTGTCCGTATTTTGGACAATTTCACGGAGCTTACAGCGGAGCTTACAGCGGAGCTTACAGC
>CANRPK010000052.1 GCA_947632455.1 uncultured Bacilli bacterium | reverse complement strand
TTCATGTGAGTGTTGGTAAATATTAGAGCCTTATAGGCTTAGAGAAAACCACGCCTTTTAGACGTGGTTAGTTATTTGTATATTTTTAGATTATTTAATTAAACTATTAATATGAAAAAAAATTTAGTAAAAGTTTTAATAATAATCTCGGGTATATTAATAAGTATAAATTTATATTTTATAGGAAATTGGGTATATGATTATTTTAATACTAAACAAGTAATAAATTCTTTAAAAACTATACCTAAAAAAGAAATATTAAAAGATGATTATCTAAATTATTTAGTAGAGATGCCTTTAGATAAGCATGATCCTTATTATAATTATGTATTAGAACCTTTTTTGGAAGTAGATTTTACCAATTTACTAAAAGATAATAGTGATGTTGTATTATGGCTTAAAATACCTAATACAACGATTAATTATGCAGTGGTTCAAAAAGATAATTCATATTATTTAAATCACTCTTTTAATAAAAAAGAAAGTGATGCTGGTTGGCTTTTTGTTGATGAACGTAATGATATAGAAAATTTAGGATATAATACGATTATATATGGGCATAGAAGGCTTGATAATACAATGTTTGGAGATTTAATTAAATTTTTAAATGCAGAGTGGTTTGATAATAAAGATAATCATATAATAAAAATGTCTTCTTTAACAGAAAATACAATTTGGCAAATATTTAGTGTTTATGTAATAGATAAAGAAAGTTATTATATTAAAACTAAATTTAATGAAAATAGTTATCAAGAATTTTTAGAAGTAATTAAAAAAAGAAGTTATTATGATTTTAATACTTCTTTAACTACTAATAATAAAGTACTTACTTTATCTACTTGTTATAATAATTATGGAAAAAGATTAGTTGTTCATGCTAAATTAATTAAACAAGAAAAGAAATAACCACATCTTTAGATGTGATTATATTTAGTTTAATTTATTTAATTTTTTAATACTTAAACCTAAAGTAATAAAACCTATTAATCCAAAAATACTATACCAAATAATTTTATCACCAGTTTCAGGATTAATATTAAATAGTTCTTGATATTCTTCTATTTCTAATTTAGTGTCGGGTTCAATAATTTTTTTAATATTTCCGACCATTAAAACTGCACCTTCAGTATCATTTGGTACCCAGATAGTTGGTTTATTTGGAGTTTCATCAGTATTTATAAGTTCAGTTTTTTTATCAAGGGCTAACATAGGAGTATCAGTAACACCTATACCTTTAGCTACTTCAATGCCACCCCAACCATTACCGGATAAATCTATTTTGCCTTCTAATTTTACTTCAGCGCCATTTACAAGTAATCCAGCATTACCACCAGTTAGTTTGATATCTTTAATGGTTACATTAGCTCGATATACTTGAATTACATAAATACTATCCCAAACAGTTTTATCATTTCCACCTTTGAAAGTACCGGAATATCTTATAGTATGATTATTACCATCTATAGAAAGATCTCTGGTAATATTTATTTTTTCATGAGTTTGGATATCTTCGCTTAAAGATATTTTATCAATATCTCTATTTCCAATGGCGGCCTTTAAGGTATCTTCATCATAAACTGTTGCACTTGCGGCATTAACATTTATGAAGGGGATAAAGGCTAATAACATAAATATTACATAGAATATTTTTTTGTTAACCATATTACTTCTCCTTTCTAATAATAGTTTGGATAAAGCTAGGGAAATTATACTAAAGTTGTCGAAATATGAAAAAATTGGTAAATAAAAAAGGTTATTCTGTGAAGACTTTTTCTAAAAATATTTTATCTTCAAAAGCACCTTTTTTAATACTTTTATCTTTAGCGATGGCAATAATTTCTTCTAAGGAAGAATTTTCTAATTTAGCTAAATATTTAATGATTTCTAGCATATCGGCTAATTCTTCAAGACGATCTTTTTTTGTGGCATTTAAAACTTCTTGATATTCTTCGAATAATTTTTTTTCTAATTCTTTTTTATATTCATCATCATTTAATATGTGAGTTATAGGTACTTCGCCATTAGATTTAATAATATTGGGTATTTTATCTCTTACTAATTTATTATATATTTGTTCCATATTAGCCTCCATCTTAATTTATCATAAATCTAGTTATTGTAAATAAGGGAATTAGGCTAATTGTAATTATAAATAATGTATGTTATAATCTAGGCAATAAAAGAGTTTTAGAAGTTGAGGTAATATGAAAATTAAAATTTGGATAATAATAAGCCTAATGGTAATATTTTTAACTACAGGATGTAGTAAAGTAAATAGTGCTAAAATAACTATTAATAATGAGGGAACACATTCTAATAAAGATATTGATAAAGTTATAAGTAAATTAAAAAATGAATTTAAATATTATTTTAATGATTGTGAAATGCTAAGCATTGATTATGATAGCGATAAGCAGGGAATAAAAGAATGGAATAATACTAAGTATTATGATATTTTAACTATAGATTTTGATTTTATTGCTAAAAAAAATACGCAAGTTTTAAGTAAAGATAATACTTATGGTTATACAGCTTATTATGGAAAGAAAAGTGAAAATTCCAGTTGGCAGAGAATAGACTGGGGACAAGGGTAGCATGGAGGATTTATGAAAAAAGGTTTAAAAGTTACTTTAATTATATTAGGATTTTTAGTGGGAATAATTGTCCTTGATACATTACAAGCAAAAATATTTAAAAATAGCTCAATTATAAGTTGGAAACAAAAATTGGATGGAGATAGTTATGTAGATAAAGGTCTTTTAATTAATACATTTTATTGTGTAAAAAATAAAGATGAAGTAGAGGTAAACTCTTATTTTAAAACTATAAAATATACTTGTCCCATATCTAGAGATGAAAATGGTTTATATTTAATAAATAAAAAATATAATGTATATTCTGATGAATATGATCCAGTATTTATGGTAGATAATAAAAAAGTATCTATAAAAGATTATTTAACTAAATCTAATAGTACACCAAGCTATATTCATAATAATAGTGATCCAATACTTGCTTTAAATGACGGGGGAACACTAGTATATGAATATCAAGTAGAAAATACTAAATATTATTTTGTTGAGTGTCATAAAATACTTTCTAAATATAATGGTTGTATACTAATTGGCAAAGATTATAATAAATTATTAGCATTGTGCTAAATTCTATTAAATAAAAAGCCACTAAATTAATAGTTGGCCAAATAATTAAAAGAATGTACTTTACTAAGAGAAAGCGTAAGTATATTCTTTTTTATTTATTAAATATTTTAGATTATATAAAATATATTGTATTAAGAACAAAAGTTTGATATAATTATTTTAGGAATACTTAGTTAGTTTGGGTACTATTCTCCTTTACTTTTTAAAGTGGAAGGAGGTGAAGTTATGAGAAAATCAGAGAAATATCTTTGCTCTATCATAATACTCCTTATTATTGTGATTTTAATCATATTAATAAAAATGGTACCAACTGTATAAGTCGGTACTAACCTTATATTTGGAATAGTACCTAACTCATCAAAATTAGGTATTCCTTTTTTATTTTATGCAAGTTTCCTTGACATATTCATCATAACATAAAAACAGCTTTTTTACAAGTTATTTTCCCATTTTTCTAATCATTATGTTTTCTTACAAGATATGTGTTTTAGATGTATGAATATATAATATTATGTAATTGTAATAGTAATTTATGTATGCTATAATTTAGTAAACATAAGTATTCTAAAAATGGAGGTAGTATGAAAAAAAGTGAAAAAATTATTTTAATTGTTTTATGTAGTATTATTTTACTTGTAGGTATTTACTTTATTTTTAGAAATAACACTAAAAATATTAAAACTACAGATATTTTAAAAAATGCCTCTATGATTATTAAAGATGGTACTTTAACTAATACAGGGTGTACTGTAATCATAACAGATACAGAAAAAGAAGAAAATCATACTTATGGAGAATCTTTTAGTATAGAAATTAAAAAAGATAACAAATGGCAAAAATTAAAACCGATTATCGAAGACTATGCTTTTAATCTTATTGGATATAATGTTGATGAAAATAATGAACTTCAACAAGATATTAATTGGGAAGGGTTATATGGTAAATTAGAACCTGGGGAATATCGTTTAGTTAAAGATGCGGCAATAAATTATAAAGATAGTTATTTAGGAAGTGGAGTAATTTATGTGGAATTTACCATTAATGCTGAAGAAGTTAAATTGGGTTTAATTACAAATGCTTTAACTAATACAATTTCTATTAATAATGATGAAGCACAATTTATTTTAAATTTATTTAATAAATATAAATATACTACTGAAACTTGTGATGGAACAGATAAATATAATTTAATTATTGATGGAAATATATATGGAATTGAAGTTTATGGATATGGTATGAGTCAATATGATGCAGAACTTCATATTACAACTACGGGTAAAGAAATAGTTTTAAATGAAGAGGATAGTCTTAAATTATTAAAGATTATAAATACTTATGTACCTGATAATTATAAACCAATAGTTGATTGTCTAAAAAGTCAATTAGGCGTGTATATTGCCGATCAATCTTTAGAATTTAAAGAAAAAGATATTACTTCCTTAATAAACATAGATAAATCTAAACTAGATTATTCTTATCTAAAAACTAATGAACATGGAGGCTTTTATCTTATTATAAAAGCTAGTAATAATATTTTAAAAGAAGTAAAAGATGAGTTAGAAAGTAAATATCAAAAATTAAATTATAAAAGTTATGAAGGCTATGATTTATATGTTTATAATAATAATGATCTAATAATAGATGATGAAGTTTTTGAGGTATGTCAATTTGATTAATTAAGTTTAAATAAAAATTTATATCTTTATAAAATTTTAAGAGGTAAATTAATTATAAAATGGTGTTGAATGATTGTATACGCCTTATACTTTTTTATACTATTTTTGTATTGACAAAATACTAAAAAAATATATAATATGTATCACATATATTTCTTAAAAGCACTTATTTGTATTGCATTTTAAGAAAAAATGTGTATATAATAATAATAGGAAGAAAATAATTAATTCCTTTCTTTCTATTTGTTGGACTAAAAAAGAGATGCTGTTTGTCGGTGTTCTCGGTCCTAGTTTTTGACTTCGAACACCTTATCAATGAAGATATGGTGTTCTTTTGTTATGGTTAGTTTGTTATACGTGCAACAAGTACAAGTATAACAACTAGTATTATCAAATACTCCATAAACCTCCTGTAAAAATACACAAGAAATCATGGACCACCACCTCACTTTCTAATTAATACTAAAAATAAAAATCAGACCGAGGCAAACACCAACTTGGCATCTCTATTTTTAATTATAATACACTTATCAATAAATATCCACTTAAATTTACATTTTTTATAAATGATTTCTTTTAATATGTTAAATTTATTTCTTTCTAATTTAGCAACTTTAGGTGATTTTAAAAAACTTTTCTTCTTAAATTGGCAATTTTTATTATTTATTGTGTATTTTTTAAAATCTATTGGTTGATTAGTTATTCTACAAATTACTTATTTATTTAATTTTATTTTTTGTATTTTTAAAATGCATGTTTTTATTAGTGAAATGTTACATAAATCTTATGTAATGTTTAAAAAAAATAAAAAGCCTAAAACAAGGCTTAAATAATAAAATGGTGCTGAATGACTGTCAAATACATATGATTTAAAATTATGCTAAATTGTTTAAAACCCTTTAATTATGGGCTTTTTTTAATTTAAGAATATTGAATAATTTTAATTTTTTTTATTAATTTTTAAAATTTTAAGAGGTAAATAAGAGGTAAAATTTTATTGTTTTTTCTCATCAATTCTATTGAAATTAGTTTTATGTTTATTGTCATACTTAATTAAATCAGAAGAAGTTACATTTAAAGTTTTATCATATTTATTTAAATAAGATGCCATTTTATCTAACATATCAATAGTTGGCTTTCTTCTACAATTCTCCATTTGATTTAGATATAC
>CANRPK010000051.1 GCA_947632455.1 uncultured Bacilli bacterium | reverse complement strand
ACTAAACTCTTGTGCTTTTTTTGTAAATACAAATTTATTAAAACTAAAGACTTTTTGGCAGAAATTTGGTACAATAATTATGGAGGATAGATAACAATGGATTTAAAAAAAATGTTTGGTTATGAAAATAAAAATGTAGTAATTACGGGAGCAGCCTCAGGAATGAGTAAAAGTGCTTGTGAATTATTATTAGAATTGGGTGCTAATGTTTATGCGATTGATATTAATCCGATTAGTTTACCTGTAAAAAAAGCGATTGTTGCTGATTTAGGAAAAAAAGAAGAAATTGAAAGAGTAGTTTTAGAATTACCTGAAAAAATAGATGCAATATTTTTATGTCATGCGATTGCTGGTTATAAAGGAAAAGAATTAGAAGTACAATTAGTAAACTTTTTTGGTCAAAAATATATGACTCAATTATTACTTCCAAGAATTAGTGATAGAGGTAGTGTTTCTTTTATATCTTCAGTGGGAGGTATGGGTTTTGAACAATGCTATAAGACTTGTTTAGAAGTAATTGATATTAATGATTGGGATGAAGCAGTAAAATGGTATCAAGCTCATCCAGATATTATTGCTAATTCTTATGTTTTTGCTAAGCAATGTATGAATTCTTATGTAACTAGTAAATGTATGAGTAAAGAATTTATTGATAGAAAAATTAGAGTTAATTGCATATGTCCGGGATATACTTTAACAGGCTTATCAGATGATTTTAATAAAAGTTCAAGTCCAACTGGAGATGCTTTAGAAGGAAAAGAAATGATTGAAAATATGTTTATTAAAGGTTGGAATGGATTTGCGGCTCAACCTAAAGATATGGGATATCCTTTAGTTGTAATGGGAAGTGATATTTGTTCTTATATGTCTGGTCAAGTTATATATATTGATTATGGACTTACTTCAAATTGGAAACATAATGGTTTATTAAATTAATTTAGCGAAAGCTAAATTTTTTATGTTATTGAAATTTATTAGTAATTGTGATAAATTAATTTCGGGAGATTAATATGAATAATGTACTACATGTTGGTTTAGATGTTGGATCTACTACTGTTAAAGTAGTAGTAATGGATTTAAACAAGAAAATTATTTATAAAGATTATCGAAGACATTTTTCGGATACAAAGAAAACAATATGCGAATTTTTAGAAGAAATTTGTAATAAATTTGAAAATTATAATTTAAAAATATCTTTGACAGGGTCAGGAGCTCTTTTTATTGCAGAATATTTAGGAATGAATTTTATTCAAGAAGTAGTTGCTTGTAAAAATGCCGTGGAAAATTATATTCCCCAAACAGATGTGGTAATTGAGCTTGGTGGAGAAGATGCTAAAATTATTTATTTTGATCAAACAATAGAGCAAAGAATGAATGGTACTTGTGCAGGTGGTACAGGAGCATTTTTAGATCAAATGGCATCTTTGCTTAATACCGATCCAGAAGGATTAAATGAACTAGCTAAAAATTATACCACTATATATCCTATTGCTTCAAGATGTGGCGTATTTGCAAAAACTGATGTGCAACCTTTATTAAATGAAGGAGCTAAAAAAGAAGATATTGCAGCCTCTATTTTTCAAGCAGTTGTTAATCAGACAATAAGTGGTTTGGCTTGTGGGCATCCAATTAGGGGTAATGTTGCATTTTTAGGTGGTCCTCTTAGTTATTTATCTTTTTTAAGAGATAGATTTATTGCCACTTTAGGTTTAACTAGTGATGAGGTAATAATTCCTAATGATGCTCATTTATTAGTGGCAAAAGGTGCCGCTATAGATGCTTTTAAAACTAAAGAAATGAGTATTGCTAGGTTAAAAGCCAAAATTAATTTACTTAAGAATTATCATTTAAAAACTGAAAATGCTTTAGATCCTTTATTTGTAATTGATGAAGAATATAATCAATTTAAAAAAAGACATGCACGAGATGTAGTGTTGAAAAAAGATTTAGCTACGTATGAAGGTAAAGCTTTTTTAGGAGTTGATGCCGGTTCAACAACAAGTAAATTAGTTTTAATTGGAGAAGATGATAGTTTACTTTTTTCTCTTTATCGAAGTAATGAAGGAAGACCAGTAGAAACAGTAGTACAAATGCTAAAAGAACTATATCAAGTATTGCCTTCAAAAGTTAAAATTGCTTATAGTGGTTCTACAGGTTATGGAGAAAAATTAATTGGTACAGCTTTAAATATTGAATTAAATGAAATAGAAACGATTGCTCATTATACGGCCGCTAAAAAGTTTTTACCTACAGTTAGTAGTATTATTGATATTGGTGGGCAAGATATGAAATATATTCGAATTAAGAATGGTTCAATATATAATATTATGCTTAATGAAGCTTGTTCATCAGGATGTGGTTCATTCATGGAAACTTTTGCTAAAAGTTTAAACTTAAGTATTCCAGAATTTGTTCAGGCGGCAATTACGGCAAGAAAACCAGTAGATTTAGGGTCAAGATGTACAGTATTTATGAATTCTCGTATTAAACAAGCTCAAAAAGAAGGAGCAACTATTGGTGATATTTCAGCGGGGCTTTCTTATTCGGTAGTTAAAAATGCTTTACAAAAAGTTATGAAAATTCATGATACGGCAACTTTAGGAGATCATATTGTAGTACAAGGGGGAACTTTTTATAATGAAGCGGTTTTAAGAGCTTTTGAAAAAATAACGAATAAAGAAGTTATTAGACCTGATATTGTGGGATTGATGGGAGCTTATGGAGTAGCTTTATTAGCAAGTGAGGCATATAAAAATTTAAATGATGAAAAATATTTATCCAAAGTTTTAAAAGAAGAAGAATTAGAAAAATTAGAGATAAATATTACACATACAAGATGTCAAGGATGTGGAAATCATTGTTTACTTACATTAAATAAATTTGGACCAGGAAAGATTTATATTTCTGGTAATAGATGTGAAAAAGGAGCAGGAAATGTTAAAAATAAACAAGATTTACCAAATTTATATGAATATAAAAGAAATAAAATATTTGATTATGAACCTTTAACCTTAGATAAAGCTTATCGAGGAGAGATAGGTATTCCTAGAGTTTTAAATATGTATGAAGATTATCCTTTTTGGTTTACAATGTTTACAAAATTAGGATTTAGAGTTGTTTTATCTGATCGCAGTAGTAGAGAAACTTATGAAAAAGGAATGGAGTCTATGCCTTCAGAATCAGTTTGTTATCCGGCTAAGTTATCGCATGGTCATATTATTAATTTAATTAAAAAAGGTGTTAAAGATATATTTTATCCATGTATGACTTTTTCGAGAAAAGAGTACGCGGATGCTAATAACAGGTATAATTGTCCAATAGTTATTTCTTATTCAGAAGTTTTAAAAAATAATGTAGAAGAGTTAAAAGATATTAATTTTATAAATCCTTTTTTACCTTTTGAAAAGAAAAAATTGGCTTTAAGATTATTAGAAGTTGAAGGTTTTAAAAAATATAATTTTACTAAAGAAGAATTAGAAAAAGCTATAGAAGAAGCTGAAGCTGAATATCAAAGAACAAGATTAGATATTAAAAATAAAGGTTTAGAAACTTTAAAATATATGAAAGATAATAATTTAAAAGGAATAGTTTTAGCGGGTAGACCTTATCATGTAGATCCCGAAATAAATCATGGTATTGATAAATTAATTACTTCTTTAGGATTATGTGTTTTAACTGAAGATTCTATTGGTCAAGATCATATGATTAAAAGGCCTTTAAGAGTAGTTGATCAATGGGTATATCATTCAAGACTATATGCGGCCGCGGATTTTGTAGGACAACATGATAATTTAGAGTTAGTACAACTTAATTCTTTTGGATGTGGAGTCGATGCTATAACTACTGATCAAGTTGAAGAAATCCTAACTAGTTATGGTAAAATGTATACTTTAATAAAGATAGATGAAGTTAATAATTTAGGAGCGATTAAAATTCGAATTAGATCTTTAATTGCTAGTATGGAAAAAAGAGGTAAGACAAATTTAGAATGTACAGGAAATTATGCTTTACCAAAAATTGAATTTACAAAAGAAATGAAAAAAACACATACTATTTTAATTCCTCAAATGTCACCAATTCATTTTGAAATATTAGAAGAAGTATTAAAAAATGAAGGTTATAAAGTAAAATTATTAAGAGAATTTACCAATAAAACGATTGAAATAGGTTTAAAATACGTTAATAATGATGCTTGTTATCCATCAATTTTAACTGTAGGACAATTAATTGAGACTTTACAAGAGGCGGAAGATCCTAATAAGGTAGCTTTAATGATGAGTCAAACTGGAGGGGGATGTCGAGCGACTAATTATATTGGTTTTATAAGAAAAGCATTAGTTGATGCTGGATATCCTAATATTCCGGTAATATCATTTAATGTTGCAGGTTTAGAAAAAAATTCAGGATTTAAAATAACATTAAAAATGGCTCTTAATTTATTTAAAGGAGTTATGTATGGAGATTTATTACAAACTTTATTATATCGAAATAGACCTTATGAAATTAAAAAAGGAGAAACAGAGCGATTAGTAAAGAAATGGTTAAGAATATGTAAAACTAAAGTAGCTAGTACTAGTATAAAAGAATTTAAGAATACTTTAGAAGAAATAGTTGAAGATTTTGAAAAAATTAAATTAAATAATGAAGTAAAACCTAAAATAGGAATAGTGGGAGAAATTTTAATAAAATATCATTCTTATGGAAATAATTATATTGTAAATACTTTAGAAAAAGAAGGAGCTGAAGTGTTAGTTCCAGATTTTATGGGATTTGTTAAATATGTTTTGGCTAATGAGTTAGCTAAAAATAAATATTTAAAAACCAGTGATTTAAAAGCTAAATTATATGGAGAAATAATTAAATTTGTAGATATGGCAGAGAAAAGTAAACGAAAAGCTTTATTAAATTCAAAGAAAAATTATTTTGTAGCAGGGGATATTTTAGATATAGCAAAATATGCCGAAGAAATATTATCAACTGGTAATCAAACAGGAGAAGGTTGGTTACTTACTGGAGAAATGGTGGAATTTATTAATAATGGGGTACCTAATATTGTTTGTTTACAACCATTTGCATGTTTACCTAATCATGTGGTAGGAAAAGGCGTAATTAAAACTATTCGCAATAAATATCCAAATGCTAATATAGCACCAATAGATTATGATGCTAAAGCTAGTGAAACAAATCAAATAAATAGAATAAAATTAATGCTAGCGGTGGCTAAAGATAATTTAGAAAAAGTAAATAATTAATTTGCTTTACTTTAAAAATATTTAATTATATAATGATAATGGAGATGATATTATGAGTGGTGGAACAATTTTTAAAAGATTTTTAGCTTACTTTATTGATTTCTTGATAATTATGTTAGTTACTTCAGCAATTTCTTATTTAACATTTTTAAATCCTAGATATGATAAATATGAAAAATATGCCGAACAATATAATGAACTAATGGATAAATATGTAGATGGGGATATTAAAATAGAAGAATATAGTTCTCAAGTAAATGATTTAAGTTATGATTTAAATAAAAATGGTTATGTTTATATAATTGCTGATATTGTGGTTACTTTCTTATATTTTGGAGTTTTTCAATATGTTACAGATGGACAAACTTTAGGTAAAAAGATTTTATCTTTAAAAGTAGTAAGTAATAGTGATAAAAAGCTTAAAATTTATAACTATTTTATTAGATGTTTTATTTTAAATGGAGTTATAGTAAATATCTTTAATTTTATTGGTATATGGTTTAGTAGAAGTGTTTATCAAACTTTAAATACTATTGGGGGAGATATTGATTTAATACTATCGATGATTATTTCTTTAATGATTTTATTCTATAAAGATGGAAGAGGATTACATGATGTTTTAGCGGGGACTAAAGTTATAGATTTAAAACTTAATAAAGCAGTAGATAATGTTAAAGTTTTAGAAGAAGATAATTAATAATTATCTTTTTTAATTTTGTCCTTTAGGGTGTTTGACGAAAACGTAAAACAAAAAACCACCTGCTATGCGGGTGGGAATTAAACACTTATAGTAAATAAGGCATCTCAAGTGTTATAATGAGG
>CANRPK010000050.1 GCA_947632455.1 uncultured Bacilli bacterium | reverse complement strand
CTAAATAACTTCATCCATACGATTCGGGAGAGGGCTTCTTTTGAGGCTCTCTCCCAATACTTTTATATTTTTGAAAAGGAGGGTGAACATGACCCCAAACGAATACCAGAAAGAGGCTCTTCGAACGGAGCCGCCGATGATTACGGACGACGAAAACGAAGATCCTTTCTATCTGAGACTGATTCATGGAACACTGGGTATTACCGGAGAGGCCGGTGAGGTTGCTGATCTTGTGAAAAAGCATATTTTCCATGGCCACGACCTCGACAAAGAACACCTGGCAAAAGAGCTCGGCGATGTCTGCTGGTACCTGGCTGTTACGGCCGACGCCATTGGCTACGATTTTGAGACTATCCTGAAAATGAACATCGAAAAACTCAGAGCTCGTTATCCTGATGGCTTCAGTTCGGAGAGAAGCATCAATCGAGCCCCGAATGATATTTGAAAGGTGATTATTCAAATGAAAGTATTTGTAGCTGGCTCTAAATTCATCAATCGTCTCGACAAACCGGCTATAGACCAGTTGGAAAGCATTATCGCCAACGAAAATGATATTTTAGTCGGTGATTGCATCGGTTTCGACACAGCCGTTCAAGAATTTTGTGCGGAGCGCCATTACGACAGAGTAACTATTTATGCCAGTGACGGTAGGGCTCGAAACAACATTGGCAACTTTGCTGTAAAAGGTGTTCCGGTGAGATCCAATATTCATCCCGCCGATTATTACAAGCAAAAAGATATTTCAATGGCAACGGATGCGGATTGCGGTTTTATGGTTTGGGATGGAAAGAGCCGTGGAACAAAGAACAACATCGACATGCTGATGAAAATGAAAAAACCGGTTCTTGTCTTTATTCCAAGCATGAACTGAATGATATTTGAAAGGTGACATTCAAATGAAAGAGATCAAACCTTGTCCATTTTGTGGAGGACGAGCTGTCGTAGAGCAGCATCCTCTTAACGGGGCTCTTTATATTTCACCAATCCATAAAAAGACATGCCCTTTTCAGAGCTTAGATAGCTGGCTCATTTCCGATAAACCAATAAAAAAGCAGATAAAGCTCTGGAATAAGCGTGAATCGCACTATGAAAAGACAATCAAAAGGGCCATCAAAGACCTTGAGAACGAGAAAAAAGCCTACGATCGACTTCGAATAGAGGAGGCAACAAGATCGCAAAGACATTTCTCCGAATACATGGCGAATGAGGCTGCAATCGAAGAAATGAAACGCCATCTGGATGGCTGGACAAAAAAGAAAGGCTCTGAAAATGACTGAAGCTACATACCATCTCCTTCAAGAAAAACTTGACAAACTGAGAATAGGACATCGTCCAACAAACAAAGAATTCGCTTTTAACATCGGGGTCCTTGCCTGCAAATCCATTCTCAAAGAAATCTACGAAGACAGCAAACATACCGATTCTTCCCATTTGGGAGAATACACCATGCTGTGTATACGATTTAGTGCATGCGCGACAATCGCCAAATCAAAGGTAAAAAATCCAAAGTATGCCGACTCATACAAAGAAGGCGTACGAGCATGTTCGTCAATCATTGAAAACTACTACTTACCAGAATAACAGAGTATGCTCCTACTTTATTTTTTTCGTGAAAGGAGGATAAAAATGGCTTTTATATCTATACAACAGGACGCCGAACTTCAGTGCCAAAACTGTTTGCACCAGCAAGTGTGTATCCTATCAAGCGTTTTAGCTACAGCTCAAAAAGCCGTGTCCAGTGTTATTGATGCCGATTTGCCGCAGATGAACGAACTCAAAGAAAAGGGGCTTGATGAGTTTATTCTTCCCGTGCAGGTCAAGTGTAAGCATTTCCATCAAAAGCCTACGTACGGTGCTTGTCGCGCCGCGGAGGAGGCTGCGCGATGCTCGTCCTAAAACAAAGAAGCAAGGTCTATGGCGCAAAACTCACTTCCGCTGAGAAAAAAGCCATGGATATTGAGATAAACAAAGCGTGGGCAGAAAAACTCAAACGGAACCAAGCTGAGATAAACGCCATCGTCCTTTGGGTCCTGCACGACCGTCTTGGATTTGGTCCCAAACGGCTTAGACGATTTTTCGACCAGTTTAATCCGGCGGTACAGGCTCTCGTCAACCGTTACGAACTTGATGAAGGTAACGGGGATGATATTTGGCTCTGCACAAAGCAGCTCAAGGATTATGGTATCGACATACAACAATGGCTGAAAGAAAAGGAGGAAATGTAAATGCCACTTTTAAGTGAGCCTATTCGAGGCCGGAAGTATTGGTATCGGGTATTCGGGCAAGACATCGGAAAATACAGAATCTTCTCAGGAATTTTTACCGGGAAGATAAATGTGGAGAAACAGCTCTATACCCTCCAGCTCATCGACAACACCCACATTGATATTCCCCGAGAAGAGCTTTACACATCAAAAGAAGCAGCCATTCACGGGCTCAGGAGATATGAGGTAGTCAAATGAAAGCCTATGTGAGAAAAATTCGCAGGCAAAAACAGCTTTGGTGTTCAAACCAAGTCAAAATTAAAACCGGAGAAATCGTCTGCATAGCTCACCTTGCAGAAGGTCGAGCTTTTGTCTGTCCATACAATAGCAATCGGTCACGAACTTCCGAAGAATTCCCATGCCTCGACTATGACCCAATCTGCAAAAATGATATTTCAAAAGCAGAGACGAGAGAGTGCGAACATCAGCCAGATCTTACCGAAGTGTACATGGGCCTCGGACAGCCTCTTCGCTCAACGTGCAAGCTTTGTGGTGAGGAAATCATGTACAGTTATTCGACTGGAAAGTGGTTTACGTACGAAGAGCTGGAAGCCTTGAACTTCAAGCCGTTGTTCTTGTTAGACTAACTCTTTGGAGGCAAAAATGACAGAGAAACATCTCACTTCCAAAGAACAAAAATACATGGACGCCAGAGGTAGAACGCCTCCGGGCTGTGTTGCTCTTTGGAGAACAAAGCCAAAGATGTATTATGAAGGTATCTGGGTAAGCGGTGCACCTCTCGATAAACTCGAAGAAGACTTAATCGGAAAAATGAATTTCAAGTTGTTTCCGAGCATTTCTCCCGGCGACTGTGTCGGAATTTAGCAATTGATATTTTCACGAAAGGAGTCGCTGCCATGACCGAGAAAATGAAAAAGTGGAACGACATCATGGCCAACTATCGTAACGGTGCTTATGGAGAAGAGCATCTCACCATTGCTCAGATTCTCGAAAGAGCCGGAGAGCCGAATCTTGTCGACGATATGGACATTGACGATTTGCTGGAGCTGCTCAATTCCTTTTCCAGCGGGCCTCTCAGGGCATGGATTTCCAAGAAGATAGACATAAAACTTACCCGAAACAAGGAGTGAAAAAAACGATGCGCCTTCGGAACAAGTTACGCCGTATGGAGAAAAAGAAGCTTAAAAGAGATATTCGAGAACGTCGCCGTAAAATCATAAAGTTTATCAAGGAACTCACCTTTATTCCAAAGGAAATACGAAAAGCTTTGATATGCCATGTCCAGACATTCGAAGGAACTGACTATCATTACGATGGCTGGTTAAAACATACCCTTCTGGATGCTCCTTTTGACTACGGTTTCCAAATTCTCTGGAGCTACGAGTACGTACGGGAAATCGACGAACTTAACATCGATGGATATTTTAACGACATCATCAGGCTGCAAATTCTAAAAGAGGAGGATTGAAACATGCATGATGGAATCCCTCAAACTTATATTTCTGCCGAAACAATAGACCCTGTAATTCCTCCAAGCCAGCGGCTTCTCTCGTTAAAAGGGCATCCATTGTATGTTTGGAAAAACGATAACGATCAAATTATTGTTGAGTATTGGGATTGCGATGTGAGAGAAGGCAGTTTTCTAAGCGGAGAGTATGGTTGCGGATATACATTTGAAGAAGCCTGCCAAGATTATATCCGAAAGATTTCCGGAAAGACACTTGTCTTCCATGCTTACACAAAGTCTCGTAAAGAGGTAAAAGTTCTGTTTTGAAAGGGGGATAAGAATTTATGGACGATATAGATATTGCGCGTAGGGCCATTTCCGATACCATTGAAGCGCTTAAACAAGTCGTTGCTAAGATGAAACCGATGAGCGATAAAAAATTTGGCGATTTTACAATCAGAGAAATAGCGATCGAGTGTTCTCGTCGAAAACATACCTCAGTTATGACATACGGCCATCCCGCTTGTTGGCTTACTGAAAAAGAACTTTGTCCTTTTTGGGGCACATTTGTCTGCCGAGACTTAAAACCGCACGAATGGCTTTCCAAACTGGAAGAAGATGAAACCAGAAAAGATCACGGCGATTGATATTTGACAAAAAAAAAGAGGAAAAATCATGAGCAATAAGAAATTGGGCGATTATACGCTAAAAGAGGTAGCAACGGAATGCGCTCTCCGAATACGAGATGGAATTCTTAAAGGAGGACCAGAACCTTGTCAGTTCAGGGGCAATCATGTCTGCCCTTTTGCCAATACTTTTGTATGTCAAAAATTAGAGCCGCAGCCCTATAGATGGCTATCGGAAATACTCGAAGATGAAGTCAGAAAAGAACATAATGATTGATATTTGAAAGGAGAATAACACAATGAGCATTGAAGCAAAAGTAATGATTGGGTTTTTAGCGTGCCTAATACTTCTTTACGTCCCGCCAATTCTGTATTTCAATTTTGGATGGTTCAAGAAATTCTATCACAATTTCATGCACTGGCATCAGCCGAGCGAAAGACAGTTCTTCGACGGCTGCTCATTTCATACCAAATGCAAATGGTGTGGAAAGGAAATCATGCAAGACAGCCAAGGGAATTGGTTCGCTCTGGATAGCTATATGAAACAGGAATCCTCTCAGGAGCCTTTCAGAGCTCCTACAAGCGAAGAAAAGAAGAGGTAAAGATTTACATGGATGATATGAATATGGCGCTCAGCGCGGCTTCTGAGGCCTTCGAGGCGCTTGAACGAGCCGTTGCCAAAATGAAACTGATAATTTTGAAACAGGTGGCCGAGGCTCTTGCGGATGCTTTGAAAATTGACCCAGACCCGTTCGGTTCTTGCACCATATTTCAAGATTGGCATGTTGAACCGAAACCCATGCACATGCGAGAATATGCAGCCACTATACATCCGGTTCCTAAAATCTATTCCATACGCTCAAAGACATTTAGGCCAACTCTTCCCAAACGACTTCCCTATATGATGCGAAGATTTAACTGACACTGAGAGATTATATTTTGAAAGGAGAAAAAGTATGGACGAACGTGCTGCAATTATTCGAGGGTGTTTATCAAAACTCTTTGGACCTCCGCCAACGCCAAGTTTAAGAAATGTTGCATGGAGTCTTATCGGAAAACCAATTCATGATAAAAGCGGTAGAGAAATCGGAGTAATCACTTCGGTTGATATTTGCGCAGATTCCTTTGAAGGTGTTATTAACGAAAAAGACATCAGAACGGTCGTTTGTGGATCGCATCCATCAATAAGTTTGGACTCTCCGCTTTTTCAGGCGGTTGAGTTGGACATCGAGTAAAAAGGAGAAGTGAAATATGGATACTCATGCGGTCATGATTTCCCAAGGACCTTTGTCCGATTTGATCTCCTGCTGCGGCTGCGAGGGATTGTACGCTGAAGAAAATTGTGTCCGGGGTGACAGAGAAGTCGAATTTTACACAAAACTTTGTGCCGTTGGTCAACCTCTAAAGAGCGGAACTGGAGAAAATGGAGAAGAGATCGGTCGCGTCATAAATGTCGATATGGATGCAGATACCTATCAAGCGATCATTTATGAAAAGGATTTGCTGACGTATCTAAACTTTGGCTATCGGCACTTATGCCCGGTAAAGCTCAATGAAGAAATCAAAGAGCGAGTAAGGTATATCTCTGAAAGCCTTGAACGTCGTAAAAAAGAAAGGCAGATTGATATTTGAAAATAGATTGTCGGAGGAAAGATTATGACGTTAAATGATAAAGACATCGGAGCCGTCGTGAACGGAGGACAAAGACTTGTGATTTTTGATCCGAACAAGCTTGAGGACGTTGCAAAAAAGTTTGCTGAGATAGGTTGCACCTCATTCCGCATGGACAGAGATGAGATTGCGG
>CANRPK010000049.1 GCA_947632455.1 uncultured Bacilli bacterium | reverse complement strand
AAATTTGACAAAAAAATAACCATTTTATAATGGTTTATACAATTTTTATATTTTAAAACTGATAAATTTCCGTTTTTATGAGCAAAATGACCTAATTTACTTTTATTTGTAAAATAAAGTACATCAAAACTTTTTCCAAATAAATTAAATATATCGATGCTATTTCTTAATTTATATTGTATATTACTATTTATAACCTTATACACATCTTTTGTAAATAGATGATGAGTATATGTTGCTGGCATAAAAATCCACCTCTACTACCATTATTATACCACATAAAACCAATTTTCCGCAACTTCACCAAAATTTCACAAAAAATTAACATATAAAACACCTTATTTATCTACAATATAATTGTTCTTTGTGGTATAATGTTATAATAGGTGGAAGATATGGAAAAGATATTTAAAAATCTAGATGAACAAATTACCATTTTAAGAAATAAAAATCTCATTATCGACGATGAAGAATATGCTAAAAATATCTTACTACGAGAAAACTATTTCTTCATTAATGGTTATCGATATATATTTATGAAATCTTTAAACAACCGCCAATTTTTAGATGGCACTAACTTTCGTGAAATATATGCTTTATTTTATTTTGATCGCCAATTACGAAATATTTTATTTAAAAATATTTTAATCTTAGAAAATAATATAAAGAGTATTATCTCCTACGAATTATCTAGAAAATATGGTTTTAAAGAGAAAAAATATTTAAACCCTAATAACTTTACAAATGATCCTAAAAGAACTAGACAAGTTAATGACTTGTTAAAGAAAGTTAAAAGACAAATAATCATTAATGGAAAAGAACATAGTGCTACTAGACATTATCAAAGTAATTATGGCTATATTCCTTTGTGGATAGTTGTCAAAGTATTATCTTTTGGTATTGTTGGTGAATTATTTACCATATTAAAAAGTGAAGATCAAGAAACCATCGCTAAAATTTTCAAAATTGATGTACCCTCACTATTAATATATTTACCTATATTAGCCAATTATCGCAATTTATGTGCTCATGAAGATATCTGTTTTGAGCATAAAACTCAAAAAGAAATACCTCTAACTAAATATCATGAACTCTTAAATATTCCTAAAACTAATGGTGAATATATATATGGTATAAATGACTTATTTGCTCTTATAATTATTCTAAAAAGACTTTTAAGACCTGATGACTTTCATATGATGTTAAATGAAATTTCTTATGAAATTGATTATTTAAGTGGTAGATTGCATAGTATTAAGATAGATAAAGTATTAGATAAAATGGGATTCCCTAAAAATTATAAAGAAATAGTAAGGATGGATTAAAATGACTGAAAAAAAATCAAAATTTTTACAAAATAGTATAATCTTAATTTTTGTTTTCTTTCTAGGTGTTGGAACTATGTATGCTATATTTTACTTTTTCCCAACTTCTTTTAGTACAGTAGAAACTAAATTAAAAAAAGAAGTAACGGTTACTGAGAATGGTATAGCTGACGCTGTTGAAAAATTATATAATGCCGTTGTAGTTGTTAATACTTATGTAAGAAATGAACCATATCAATCTGGTACAGGTTTCGTTTATAAGACTGATAATAATACTGCTTATATTCTAACTAATAACCATGTTATTAATAATTCAGATGAAGTATATATAACTTTTACAAATGGTGAAGATGTTAAAACTAAAGTAGTTGGGGCTGATGTTTACTCTGATATTGCTGTTTTATCTGTAGATAAAGATAAAATTCTTGATGTTGCCGAAATTGGCGAAAGCGAAACAGCTCGAATTGGTGATACTGCCTTTGCAATAGGAGCTCCTATCGATAGTGCCTATTCTTGGAGTGTTACTAGAGGTATAGTATCTGGTAAAGATCGTTTAATAGAAGTTGAACTATCTGATGGTAATAACTCAACTCCTATGGTTGTTAATACAATTCAAACTGATGCTGCTATAAATAATGGTAATTCTGGTGGCCCTTTAGCTAATTCTAATGGTGAAGTAATTGGGATAACTTCTATAAAATTAGCAAGTTCTACTATTGAAGGTATGGGTTTTGCTATTCCTATTGAAACCGCTATAGATATCGCTAGTGAATTAATTAATGGTAATGAAGTTGAACGTCCATTTTTAGGTATAAGTATGGCCGATGTTGCTAGTTCATATCGTCAATACTATAATGTTATTATGGAAGCGGATGTAACTAGTGGTGTTATTGTAACAAGCGTTACTCCTAAAAGTTCCGCAGCTCTTGCCGGTTTAAAAGAAAATGATATAATTATTGAAGTTGATGATCAAGAAGTAAATTCATCTTCATATCTCCGTTATTACCTATACAAACATAAAGTTGGTGATGACATGTATTTAACTGTAAAACGTGGCAATGAAACTAAAAATATTCGTGTTCGTTTAACTGCTAAATAAACTTGTTACTTAAGTAGCAAGTTTTTTACATAATAAATCTAAATAAGTTAATTATAATATAGAGGTACATATGAAATTAATAAGAAATATCACTATAATTATGTGTTTCTTTATTTCTAGTTTCTTCTTAATTAATAATTTAAATACTAAAGAAAATGAAAAGAAAGAAACTTATTCAACCATACAAGAAGATGAAATAAAAGAAATGCTAAATAATCTTACTCTTGAAGAAAAAATTGGTCAAATGCTTTTTATAAACTATCAAAAATCTGACAAGTTAACTAATGATTTAAAAGACTTAATTACAACTATACATCCCGGTGGTTTTATCTTATTTAAAGAAAACTTAAAAGATTATACTACTGCCCAAAACTTCATTAATAATCTTCAAAATTCATCTTCTATTCCTATGTTTATTGGTATCGATGAAGAAGGAGGAAGAGTAGATCGTCTAACCAATATTAAAAATTATACCTACTCTAAAATACCTCCTATGCTTGAAATAGGTAATACTAAAGATGAAAATAATGCATACAAAACAGGCGTTACCATTAGTCAAATTTTACAAGATTTTAACATAAATTTAGATTTTGCTCCTGTAACAGATGTCTTATATGACCCCAATAACACTGTAATTGGTAATCGTTCTTTTGGAGATGATCCATACCTAGTTGCTAGAATGAGTACTGCTTTAGCTAAAGGTCTAAGCGATAATAATATCATTCCTGTTTATAAGCATTTCCCTGGACATGGTAATACTACTACAGATTCTCACTATGAATTACCAATTATAACTAAAACTAAAGATGAATTATTAAAAAGTGATTTAATTCCTTTCGTAAATGCTATTGACAATAATGCTGAAATAATTATGGTTGGACACTTAGCTTTACCAAATATTACTAAAGATTATACTCCAGCCTCTCTTTCCAACATAATAATTACTGATATCTTAAAAAATGAATTAGGCTATCAAGGAATTATTATAACAGATGCTCTTAATATGCAAGCTATTACTAAAAATTATCAAGAAAAAGAAACATATGAGCTTGCTATTAATGCTGGTGTAGATATTTTATTAATGCCTAATAACCCTAAACAAGCAATAAGTTTAATCAAAGAAAGTATAAATGAGGGCACAATTACAGAAGAAAATATTGATAATTCCGTATATAAAATTTTAAAACTTAAAAAGAAATATAATATATTACCGTAAATTATTAACAAAAAAAGACTATTTTTATTAATAGCCTTTTAATTATGCAGTAAGTTTACGAACACAAAGAGTTGCAGATTTCTTTTGGCAAAAATCATACATCCAACGTGCACATCTTTGATGTTCGTTTAAATAAGTTTCATCATTTGTAAATAGATAAGAACTATCAAAAATACCCTTTAATACTTCACTAATTGAATTTTCCTTCTTCATATATTGGATATAACTTGATAAATCCTCGCCTCTATAAAAGTAGAAATAATCTTTTAACATTTTTCTAATGGCTTTTTTATTATGAATATAACGAGGTAAATTACGGAAAAAAGTAAGTACATTTCTTCCTAAACCATTATTTTGATAATTTTGAATTTCTGCAATATCATACATTCTATCAAAACTATCAACACGCCTCATAAAATATTTACTCATTTCTTCATATGGTAATTCTCCAGTAACAAACACAATATCACTTTCACCATCATTTTTTATTTTCGCTAAGCAAAAATTTTCTTCTGCTTTATTTTGAGCTAAATCTTTTTTAGCTTTTTTTCTTGGTTCTTCTACACTATTATTAACCTTTATAATAGTTTCAGGATTATTTTCTCTTTCTTTTAAAGAATTAATATTTCTTCTATTATATCTATTTTCTCTAGTTAAACTTTTTCTTAAATTTAAAAGTTCTTCTGGTGATAAATTTCCATAATTGCTTGATAATCTTTCTATTTCACAAATATTTTCTTCTCTTTTAAAGAAACAAATATATTCAGCAATACTTTTTCTTAATGTATTAGCTTTTTCTTGATAATCAAAAACTATAACATCTGAAATTTCTCTGCTTTTTAACTCTCCTTTAATTTTATTAATATAATAATTTAATTTTTTTCTAATTGCAATAACTTCTTCAACACTTTTTGCATCAAGAATTTGTTTTGTTAAACTAACTACTAATTCTTGAGCTTTTACCATAGCTTCATATTTTTTAATATTTGCCTCATCATATTCTAAAGTAGCTAATATTTCTTTAGCATGTTCTTGAAAATTATTAGAATTCTCACTAATTTTTTCTTTGATCATATTCAATAATTCCCCATGCTCAGTTTTAACTTTATCTATTCTTTTATTGATACCTTTACTCATTATTTTCCCCTTCTTCCTCTTCTAAAACTTCATCCATACCTTCTAATATAGATTGTAAATCCATTAAAGCTTCAGTATCTAATTGTTTTAAATCAATATCTTCCATAGTAATCTCCTTTTTTTCTTTATTGGCTAATTATTATATATTTAAACAATTAAAAAGTCAAGATATAAAATTTTTAGCTAAAATTACAAAATATTTAAAAATTAAAAAAATCTAGTTTAAACTAGATACAAAATGTCAAAATATGGCAGGGGCGGAGAGAATCGAACTCCCATCAAAAGTTTTGGAGACTCCTATGCTACCATTATACCACGCCCCTACGTGATAGAAGTATTATAACACAAGTAAACCCATTTTTCCAGTACTTTCATATAATAAATTAGGTGATTATAAATGATCGTAAGTTATAATACAAAAGATTTAGATTTATTAGCAAGAATAATGCGAGCCGAAGCTCAAACAGAAGGTGAATTAGGAATGCTTATGGTTGGAAATGTTGTCGTAAATCGTATTCTTGCTAAATGTTATACTTTTAAAGATATAAATAATATTAGTGAAGCAATCTATCAACCCAATCAATTTGTTGGAACAAACTCTTCTCTTTTTTATGGAAGTGCCACGACTACTGAAAAAAATCTTGCTAAACGTATTTTAATGGGTGAATACTACTATCCTGCAACTCATGCTTTATGGTTTTATGCTCCTGGAAAAACAGCATCTTGCTCTTCTTCTTGGTATAGCCAACCTTTAGCTGGTAAATATAAAAATCATTGTTTTTATCGACCAAATAGTGGTGAATGTCCTCAAATATATTAAAAAAAATCTAGTTTTATCTAGATTTTATTTTTTTCCTGTAGAACCAAACCCACCAGTTCCTCTTACTGTTTCTGATAATTCTTCTACTTCGTTAAAATTAGCTCTTAAAAAAGGTAAAAATACCATTTGAGCAATTCTTTCATGTGCCTCAATCGTTTGATCTTCATTAGTGTGATTATGTAACGCTACCATAATTTCTCCCCGATAATCAGCATCTACTACTCCAACTTTATTTGCGGGAGCAAGTCCTTTCTTTGTTGCTAACCCACTTCTAGCAAAAATAAATCCTCCATATCCTTCTGGAATTTCCATTGCTAATCCTGTTTTTATTAAAACAGTTTCATGAGCTTTAATAACAATATCACTATCACTTGCTGAATATAAATCTACTCCTGCTGAATATTCTGTCCCATATTTTGGTATAACAGCCTTTTCATCTAACTTTTTAATATTAATTATACTTTCCATAGTTCAATATCCTCCAAGATAATTGTACCAAATTTCTGCCAAAAAGTCTTTAGTTTTAATAAATTTTTATTTACAAAAAAAGCACAAGAGTTTAGTATATATGTCGTTCAAAACAAAAACACAACTCAAGTGCTATTTGTATTA
>CANRPK010000048.1 GCA_947632455.1 uncultured Bacilli bacterium | reverse complement strand
GTTTGATGTGCGAGGTAGCCTCCGAAGTGAGAACTAATTTGCCATTTTTTTTAATTATCGCGTCCATGCCAATCATGGGAATTTGATGAAGATGAAGGCCTAAAGCTTCCCAAAGAGCTGCACTTTGATATAGAGAAGCACGCGGTATGGATGGCAAATTCTTCGTATTCATCGGACGGCCAAGATCGCTTTTCAAGATGTCGTTTAATAATACTTCATATTCCACGCCATAAGTCAAAGGTTTAGTAAGGGCAAAATCATAAAATTTTTCCGTATTCCGCACCGTCAACTTCGTCGCATCATTGACCTTTTCGCAATAATCTAAAATTCCCATCATTACCCCCTCGATTAATTTAAAAGTATTTTATAGCTATAATTATATCATATGCGTAGTTTAATCGGCGTAATTTTGGGAGTAAAAATTTAAAAAGGCCCATATTATAGGGCCTAAATGACAATATATGGTGCCGACTAAAGGACTTGAACCTTCGACCTACGCGTTACGAGTGCGTTGCACTACCAACTGTGCTAAGTCGGCATAAAACTGATTACTCATATATTCTCTCATAAAATTTAAAATATTACTAGTACTAAATTAAAAAAATAAGAATTACGTTCATTTTTTCAGTATGAAATAGAAAATATGGTAAAATATAAATTGAGGAGGATATTGGTAAAATGGCAAATAAACATATATGGTGTATCATCGGTCCCAGCGGTAGTGGCAAGACCACCGTGGGCTTACAATCCTTAAACGAACTGGGGATTCCGGGCATCGTCTCCTATACGACGCGAAAACGGCGCCCTGGCGAGATCGATGGGCAGATATACTACTTTGTAGACGAAAAAGAATTCAATACGCTAAAGAAAATTGAAGATGTCTATTATGCCGGCAATCATTATGGTATTGCCAGCGAAGAAGTCGAAAAAAAGCTAAAAGACTATGACGATCTATGTGTCTGCGTAGCTTATGATGGCTACGAAGATTTAAAGAATTACTTCGGTCAAGATATCGTAAAGAGTATCTTCATGGACGTCGATCAAAAGACCTGTATCGAACGCTTGATAACGCGCGGAGCTCCACCCGAAGTTATTGCCGAGCGAAAAAAGCAATTCATCGAGGCGGACGAATTTAATAATGGAAACCGCTGCGACTTTGTCTATAAAGGCGGTATCCTTCCCTTCGAAGAAGATAAGGAAGCCTTTAAAAAATTCTTTGGCGAAATAGCCGCAAAAGTTCGGGAAGAAAAGACGCAAAAGGGAAAAAAACTTTAAAAGCTAATAAAAGGGATTATTGAAAACCATCAATAGTCCCTCTTTTTTAATCTTGCGCACAAGATAATCTTCTTTAATGGCGTCCCAGGGCAGATTCGAACTGCCGACTTACGACTTAGGAGGGGTATACTCTCCATCAGTTAGAACACCAAATCTTTTTATCTTTTCCCCCTTATAATTAAGGGCTTTTAAGCAATTTTTTTAATTAATTTGAACTTGGTTTATTGTTAAGAGTGCCGATAAATGGTGCCATTGTCATTTTTAGATAGTTTGCATTTGGCTCATCATTTCATCAAATTTGTTAGCACATGCTACCTTAGAAGCCTCAAATGAATGTGTATATATTTCCATTGTTATTGATACATCTGCATGACCTAATCTTTTACTTACTGTCTTAGGGTCTATTCCACTATTAATTAATAAACTAGCACATGTGTGTCTTAATTCATGAAAACATATAGGGTCTAGATTATATTTTTTTACTATCTTCCTTAAAATATGGTCGCAAGTTCCCGGAAACATATACGAACCATCTATTGCAGTAAATATTCTGTCATCAGTGCCTTTCCATCTTTGCTTATTTATTAATTTGTAAGCATTTTGCCATTCACGATATTCTTCTAATTGTTTGATAGTAGATTCACTTAACATTATTTCTCTTTTAGATGATTCTGTTTTAGTAGTTTTTTCATCAATAACTCCCTCAATAACTTTTAATGATTTAGTAATGCTCATTGTTCTTGTAGAAAAATCTATGTCCGACCATCTCAAAGCACAAATCTCACTTCTTCTTGCACCACTATCTAATGCAAGAACTATTAAGGTTTTATATTTGATTGATTCATTATCAAGAACATCTAATAATTTCTTGACTTGATTCAAATCATAAAATCTTTTTTCTTTATGTTCCCTCTTAGGTTTATTGGCTTTTAAATTAGGATTTTTATCCATAATTTCCCATCTAATTGCTTGATTGAATATTACATTAATAACTTTGTATAGATTATACATTGAATGATAACCTAATTCTCCTTTTTTTCCTATTTTTAATTGTTGATACATATCATCAAGTATTAATGGTGTAATTTTATTCAATTTAATTTTACCAATAATAGGATTTATTCTTGCCAAAGATTTTTTATAACCAAATGTAGTTACTTGTGAGATATTTGGAATACAATATTTCTCAATAAAGATTTCAGATAATTCCTCAAAAGTTAAGTCATTGATCTTCATCGTTTTACCGATATGATAAAATTCGCTTTTAAGTTCTGCCTCTCTTTTTATTGCCTCTGGTTTTGTTCCATTAAAAATTTCTGTTTTTCTTTTTCTATTACCGAGAATATCATAACCAAGTTCAATAGTTATCTTGTATTTGTTTACATCAATTTTATTGATTGCCATAAGTTAATCCTCCTTTATAACTTATCGGCTCAAATACTCGTAAAACTATCTAAAAGTATTATAACATATTTTTGCCGACATTTTTACTTAAAAGAATAAAATATTTTTTGATTCTTCTTGGCGATGTGATTCAATCCATTTATCTATCTCTTTTAAATCAAATTTTAATCTATTACCAATCCTAAAACATGGTATACTTTTGGCTCTTACTAGTTTTCTAATAAATGGTATAGATACATCTAAATATTTTGCTACTAATTTAATATCACATATTTCTTTATTCAAAAGACATCTCTCCTTAAAATTTAAGGCGACACCTTTCCTTTCCCTATTTCTTTATTTATTTTTAGATATTTTATTATAATTACGATAATTTATCCTATTGATAATAGCACCATATTCATTTTTGATTTGAATTGTTTTTTCAAATGTTAAAACATCATTTTTTAATTTGTTTTGTATTTCTTCCTCTGTTGTTTTATATCTAACTGGTCGCTTTATGCCTTTACTACATCTATATATTCTAAAACCAGTTGGATACATCTTTAATCTAGCACCTTTAATAATTGCTTTATTATTTGATGATTCATCTACCATATCACTAACATCTAAATTAGATAAATATGCAGTCAAATAAACACCAACATTGTCAACATTTTTTAAAGTATTAATCGACACAAATCCATGACCCCACAATTCTTCTAATTTTTGCTTCTCAATATATGCAATTCTTTTACTAAATATGAAAATAATATGTAAGTGCCATGCACCTCTTCTTTGTGGTTCTGCGGTAGTAATATATTCATATAATGGATAATTATTATCTTTAAGATATTTTTTAAAGCGATAATTAAAGTTTTTAAAATCTTTATACAATCTTTTTGTATCAGTCATATTTTCTTTATATGTTAAAGTTACCCATAATATCTTTTTTTGTTTTATATCTGAAGCAGATATGCTTGAGTTCAAAATATCACGAAGATTTTTCATACTTTTAGCAATACTTTCTTTATTTTCAACCCTCTTTAAAGTCGTTTTGTATTTTTTTACTTCCCCACTCCTGACATCGTAGTAAAAAAATTTATCAATCTTTCTAATTACTCCACCATTATTTTTAGTCATATATTTAACTTCTGTAATATTACCAGTTTCTTTTACATGGACAATACTAGATTTAGATAAACCAAGTTTATTATTATCTTTTACTTTTTCAATTCTCATATAATTATAGATTTTGTTTCATATTAAACAAGACTACTTCTTCGCCAACTAAAGTTGGCGTGGTGGTTTCACTTGCCCAAAGGGGCAGTTCCACCACCAATACTTTATTTATCTAGTCCGTTTTTTAACACATTAATAATTATATCTTCTTCAAATTCAGAAACTTGTTTTACCTTGATTAATTGTAAAAAATCTTGACCATCTTGATAAACATAGCCCTCACCAATTCCATTGGTTCTATTCATATTATCTTTAAAATCTGGAAATAACATATTTTTTTGTTCTTTTGATAAATTCCCTAGAGCAACAATAGTTTTAAACTGGTCACGAGAACCATTTTTAAATAGAATAGAATCTGCTCTTTGAAGTCCTATTATAGGAAGTATTTTATATGATCTTCCCATAAATAGGATTTCTGACATCATCTTTTGAATCGAGTCTGCCTCTTTTCCGCTGTTAGATAAAAATGCAGAATATTCATCAATATATAGGATAATAGGTTCATATTCTACTTGTTGATTACTTCTCAATCTTTGGTTAAATATTTCATAGACCTCTTTAATACCTTTAACTACATCAGTATACCCAAAATATCTTTTACTATCTTTAAGTTCTGAAAAGTCATAATTTTTAAAATCACATAAATATAGTTTAGCATTTTTATTTTGAATTAATAAATTTGCTAGTAAAATTTTTAAAAAATATGTTTTACCACTCCCAGTTTGACCTACACATAATAAGTTAATAATATTAGTTAAATAATCATCTTCTTCTGAAAATGTAAATATTCTAGACACTAAAGATTTTAATGTCCTTGCAGTAACAATTATAGTTTTTGTATTTTTACCATATTCAATATTAATTATTTCAGAATTTAAAACAACTTCCAAAGTATCTTTATTATTTTCAAAATCTTGGCAACTAAATCCCATTGATTTAAAATAATATCTCTCAATATTAGTTTTCTTATCTATTTCTTTTTTATAGTAATGATACATATAATAATCTTTATTTTCTTTTTTTCTTTTTTGCATTTTTAAATCTCTTCTTTTAAACAAAACATAAATTATTCCTACTAATATAATTAATAGAAATGTAGCAATTCCTAAAGTATATATGGGCTTTAATATTTGAATAGAGTTTGTTGGTGAAGATTTAAAAATATAATCTAAAACAATATTTTTTCTATTCCATATTAAACATAAAATACAAGTAGTAATCACAACTATGACTACTTTAATAATTAAAATTAATATGTTAAACATAAATCCTCCTTATTTTCCCCTTAATGGGGAGGAGAGCTTTAACTCTCCACTATTTCACTTCTTTAATAGAATTAGCAGTAACTTTAATGCCAAAATTCCCATTCATGTAATAGATTTTAACAATTGGGTCAACTAATTCAACTTTTGCAAAACTTCCATCTTCTGGAGTAGGCAATAATTGATTACCCGGAATTTTTACATCAATTTGTTTCATCTTTCGGTCGCCTACACAGATGATGTAATGATATTCTATTTCATCTGTTCTAATACCATCTTTGTAAGCATTTTTGGAAATTACATCTACTAAAAAGAAATTTTTACCAAATGTAGCACCAAAATCAACAATGATGTCATTAATACTAAAATTCATGATTTTTACCTCCTATTCATTAGATTTACAATAATGAGTTCTTTCAAAATTGCATGGTATAATCATATTACTTTTTTTAAAATAAGTATTCCAATATTTTTGGACAACAAAAAAAGCGATTATTTAAAATCACTTTCTTTCTTCCACTACTTTATTTTATTTTCAACTTCTGGTCTAAACCATTCTATATAATCATTCAATCTTTCTTCACAAGTTCCTTCATAGTGAGAAATAAATTCTAATATTTCATAATCATCTTCATTATTTGGATTTAATGTAAAACCTTTTATATACAAAAGTATTAAAGTTAAAACTAAATCAAATCCAGAAGCAATACATATATCAATACTAATTTTTTTATCTAATATAGTATTATTAATATGATAATAGTATGTAGATTTTGAAATACCAATATTTTGACAAATATCAGTTTTATTTATTTCATTATCTTTACAAAGAAAATCAAATGCTTCAAGAAAAGTCGAATTATTAAATAGTGGGCTACATGAGATGACTCTACCAATATGTTGGGCTAACGAGCCATTACTCTTGCTAGAGATATCTTCTAGCAATAAATCTTGAATAGGAATATTTGTTATAGTATACATAATTCATATGTATTATACCCCCTCTCAAGTATAGAACATAAAAATGTTCAAATAATATTATATATTTTTTTATACAAAAATCAACATAAAAAGAACTAGTATTTTAATATGATCTAGTTCTTTGTTAAATTTATATTTTCAAATTCTTATTAATTACTAGGTGGCGTGTTTATAAAATCCATGTAGTAATCAACACCAAATTGTTCTAATTGTTTAACTGCATTGCTACATTGCTTATCTCTTGTAGCATCTCCAATTGAACCAGGCATTGCCCAACCATTAGCACATGAATCAGTATTTACATTACATACACAATATTTTTTTACATTTGCTTCGGCTTGTGCTTTTGTTGTTGCATTTGAACTACTGCTTGATGTTGTTGTCTTTTTATTTACCTTTAATGTAAATTCTTCTTCTTTTTTATTTCCACTACTATCTACTGCTACATATTTTAATTTATATGT
>CANRPK010000047.1 GCA_947632455.1 uncultured Bacilli bacterium | reverse complement strand
TAAAAATCTCTCAATTCCTTATAAATAAAGGGTTTGGGAGATTTTGCTTTTTAAAAACTGATAAATTTAGGATTATATTGTAGATAAATAAGGTGTTTTATATGTTAATTTTTTGTGAAATTTTGGTGAAGTTGCGGAAAATTGGTTTTATGTGGTATAATAATGGTAGTAGAGGTGGATTTTTATGCCAGCAACATATACTCATCATCTATTTACAAAAGATGTGTATAAGGTTATAAATAGTAATATACAATATAAATTAAGAAATAGCATCGATATATTTAATTTATTTGGAAAAAGTTTTGATGTACTTTATTTTACAAATAAAAGTAAATTAGGTCATTTTGCTCATAAAAACAATGTTAATTTATATTTTCAAAATATTATTAATTATATTAGAGATCATGATTTAGTTAATAATGGGCAAGTTTTAGCTTATTTATATGGTTCTATTTGTCATTATGTTTTAGATTCAACAATACATCCATATATATTTTATAAAACAGGGAAATATAATTATAAAGATAAAAAAACTTATAAATATAAAGGAAAACATGCTTATTTTGAATATATGATAGATGCGGCTTTATATAAAGAAAGAAATTTAAAACCAATATACAATCAACCTTTAAGTAAAGAGTTATTTCCGAAATTAATTTGTGAACCAGAATTAAAAAAAATTATTGATTATACTTATTTAAATACATTTTATGAAGCCAATATAAGTGGATATATTAAAAAAGGATATAATAACTATAGATTATTTATGAAGCATATAATGGAGTCTAGATGGGGGATTAAATCGTTTTTCTATAAAATAATTGATAAGACTAAATTAGTTAAACGTTGGAATATAAATAGTAATTGTTATTATATTAAAAAAATTGATAATTCGGTATTAAATTTAGAACATAAGAAATGGTTTTATCCGGTAGATAAGAAAGTTAATTATCATTATTCAGTATATGATTTATATGATTTAAGTATTGAAAAAGCTCGCAATCTTATTAATTTAGTTGATGAAGCACTAGTTGGTGATGATAATGCTATTAAAAAAGCGTTAAATGAAATAGGAGATTTGAGTTATACAACTGGAAAAAAATGGAGTCAAAAATATAAACATATGGATTATGAATATTAATAATATTTAATAATAGCGTCTTTAATGAGAGATGCTATTTTTTGTTCATATTGGGGATTTTTTAGTTTATTTAGTTCAGTAGGATTAGATAAAAAACCACATTCTATTAAAACTCCAGGAACAGTTAATTTATTATACATATAAGTTTTAGAGGGAATTTTTTTAACTGAGCGATTATTTAATAAACTTTTATTTAAAGTTTCTTGAATAATTTGAGCAATTTTTTTATTTTGATCATTACTATAAAAAACTTGAGGACCATAATAAGCAGAATTTTCTAAATAATTTAAGTGAATTGATAAATACATATCAGCATTAGAATTATTAATAAGTTTAATACGATTATCAAAATCACTTTTTTTACGATACGTAACATTTGGAGAACTTAAATCATAATCACCATCTCTAGTTAAGATAACTGAAGCGCCATTTTTGATTAATTCTAATTCTAAGTATTTACTGATACTTAAATTTAAATCTTTTTCATAAGTATTATTAACGATAGATCCTGGATCTTTACCACCATGACCAACATCAATGATAATTAATTTACCGCTTAAAGGTAATAGAGCTTTAACATTAATGTTAATAAATAAGGCAGTTATTAACAATATAATTAGAGTTATTATTTTTATATTTTTCATATTAAAATATATGTTTATGTTTTTAATTAATGTCTTAAATTATGGATATTTAGTCTTAAAATAATTGTTTCTAATATAAAAATATGTTACAATTATAAAGGATATAATTATATTATATATAACATTTGGTTTTTTATGGAAAGGGAAAACTATGTTATATGTAAAAGAAACGAGAGGAGATATTTTTAAAATAATTGGTGCTAATGTAAGATATTATAGAGGATTATATAATATTAATAATCCCCATAATAGAATATCACAAGCTAAGCTTGCTAGTATGTGCAATGTATCTACAGGTTTAATTGGTTCATTAGAAACTGGCAAAGTTTTAGGGATAAGTATTCCTGTCTTATATAATATTGCTCAAATATTAGGTGTTAGTATCGATAAATTTTTTGAAGATAGAAGTTAACTCGTTTAAAAAAACAGATATTAATTAGTATCTGTTTTTCTAATGATTATTTCATTGGGTTTTGTATATAAAAATTTTTCTTTAGCATATCTTTCTACATATTCAGGATTTTTTAATTTTTCAACTTCAGCTTTTAGAGATTCCTCAGTATTAAGTAGGGAAACATATTCTTCTTCTAGAACGGTTACTTCTTTTTTATTGGCCATTATTTTAAGCCAATCAGGGAATATATTGATACACATAAAGGCAATAATAAAAATAAAAAGCATTACGAATAAAGTTAGTCGTCTTTTTTCTTTTTTAGTTACTTTAGCCATTTTGTATATCACCCCTATTTTGCTTAAGTATAACATTACTTTTTGAATTTTGCAAGAAACTTATTTAATTTTACATTATTTAACATCACTTTTGTAAATTTTATAGCACTAATAAAACCTAAGATAAGCATGATAGCAAAATAGATATGAAACATTCCTTTATTTAATTTATATAAACTTATAAGATAAATTAAAACAATATTATATATGAACATAATTGTAATAATACTTTTATTTAGGGATTTATAGTTATTAATTAATTTATTATTTAATTTAGATAAATAATAAAAGATAAAACCATATATGTAGGAAAATAGCAAAACTATAATTTGGGTTTTAGCATCCATTATTTAAATAATTTAGAAATTATACTTTCTTCTTTAGGTTTTTCTTTATTATCTAAATAATTAAAGCCATTTATTTTTCCTTTTATTTTAACATTTCCATCATGAGTGTCTAAGCGCATTATTTCTAAATTATTGCCTTTAATTAAGATTAAACCCATATTACTTTCTAATAGAAATTCTTCACTATCAAAGCTTGTTATTTTTTTAATACCGGTAAGAGATATTTCACGGCGATCAATAATTTTTAATTCATGATTACCATAACTGATGAGTTCTTCTTTATTTTCCATAATATTTTCTCCTTGATAAATATTATGTTTATTATTGATAATTTAGAACGTTTATTCAGCTTTTTCAAACATTTTCTTTTTCTTTTTCTTTTAATATTTCTAGCATAAGTGTCTAGATGTATTATTTCAAAAATAGTTAGTTATTGGCATCATTAATTTTGTACTATGGATAGTACTTTTTTGTTATTTTTAATAATTTTGTACGATGCATAGTACAAAATTGATAATAATAAATGTAATAATTAGAAATAATTAAAAAAAACAGTTGGGGTATATTTTGAAAAAATATGTTATTTTCACTGATAAATTTGATAAATGGTTATTAGAAAAAAAATAAAACTTGTTTTACCAAGTCTTTATTTTTCTATTCAGCTTTTTCGTATTCGTTTAAAATAGCATCTTCAAACATTTTACGTACATCTGGATTAATTGGATGAGCTATATCTCTATATCCACCAGTAGCAGTTTTTCTACTTGGCATAGCTATAAATAAGCCATTATCTCCTTCAATAATACGAATGTCATGAATTGCAAAGGAATCATCAATTAATACTGAAGCTATTCCTTTCATTCTTGAACCTTCTTTTTCAATTTTACGTACGCTTACTGATGTAATTTGCATAAATATTCTTTTTCCCTTCTAAAGTTCTTCAACTTAATTATATTTTATAGCAAATTTTGGGAAATAGCAAGAGCTTAATTATAATTTATTTTGATATCACCGGTTATAATATCTCGATATGCAAAACTTTTTTCACCATCAACAGTTAATATAGTAAAAATATTAGGATATACCGCGGTAATATAACCATTATATTCATTAGTTTTATTGCGCATACCAAAGACTTTAACATTTATAGATTTATTAAGATTACTTTTTATTTCTTGGCGAATTATTTCTAAGTTCAAAATTCCTCCTATCTGGGATAACCAACATACATAAGACCATTACATTTAATACCTCCCATGCCTTCAATTCCATATTTAGTTTCTGACAATAATTCAATTAAATTTATTTCTTTATTTCTTTCAGTTAAAGCTAATTTGCTCGCTATGATGGCGGGATCTAAAGCATGAATATTTACTCTTTTGGGAGAAGAGGCGAAATTAGCGCCAGCCTTGATTAATTCTTCATAATTTGATTGGCATGCCCCGGCAATAATTACTAATTTTTCATGAGATTTTTCGTATTTGCGGGCAACTTTAACTGCTTTAATAAAGTTACTAGTATTGCGATAATTTTTTAAATTATTTATATCACCTTTTTTGGGATAGTAAGCATCATGCCCAGTGATGATAACAATATCAGGTTTATATTCTTCTAGCATGGGAAGAATAGTTTCATAAATATGTTCTTCATTTATTTTTTTGCCAATCGCATATATTCCTTTTTTTTTATAATAATTTAAACATTTGGCTAGATAATCTTTATCACCATCAATATGGAGAATTTTAGCGGGTAAATAAAAGTATTCAGTACGATCAAGTTTAGATGTACCTTCATCTTCAACTTCAGTTTCAATATTTATTTTTTCTTCAGGTATATATTGAATTAAATCTTCCACAGGTGCATCTGCGAATAATCTTACTTCAACACCTTTTAAATAGTAAATATCATTTTTTATATTGGTTATTTTAAATACTGTATCATGGTTATAACTTATTCTGGTTACTAGGCTGCCTTTTTTTAATTCCATATTATCACCAGTAAATTATATGCATTTATTTATTATTTATTAACTTAAAAAGTATTTTACATAAGTAATAAATATTTTTCTTGAAAAAATATCAATATTGTTGTATATTAGAATTATAAATGATAAATATATAATAGATTTTGGTATCTTTTGTCGAAGCTAATGAAATTAGTTAAAAAAGATATTATAATCTATAAATAGGAATAAGGAGAGAATAAGAAAAATGAAGGTAAAACCGTTAAGACAGGGTTATTCTAGGAGAATAGCCTTAAGTTTAATTGCAATAATTGCAGTTATTGCCACGATAGTGGTGCTTACAACAAGAGCTAAGTACAGAAATACAGAAACTTTGGCATTAGCCACAGGAACAATTAGTTATAATAAAGCAGATTTAAATATAATCGCCATGTATCAAGAAAAAGATGATAGTACTAAAGAAGAAAAAGAATATGTAAGTATAAATAAAATACCAACAGTTGGATATAAACTAAGTGAAGATAGTTATTGTGAAGTTGGTAGCGAGAGGGTAGAAGAAGCAGAGTTTACCTTAAATGAAAAGGGAATAACAATAGCGAATTTACAAGAAAAAGGGACAAAGTGTTATATATATTTTGATAGTTTAGTAAAAGAAATGTTAGGTAAATTAGAAACATCCAAAGGAAGTAAATATACAATCGATGCAATGCCAAGCCCAATAACAGGACAATATAATGCTGAAACAGAAAATCCAGATGGAAAAGAAAAACTATATACCAGCCCAGATAATTATGGAGTTAGTTATGTATTTAGAGGAAACAACAATGATGTAAATAACTGGGTAAATTTTGCAGGTCATACATGGAGAATAATCAGAATAAATGGAGATGGCACATTAAGATTAATATTCCAATGTGCGAATACAAGTTGCACAACAACAGAAGGAGCAACTACAAACGCTGTAGGTGGAACTGCTTATAAGCCAGCTCCATATGATGACAACACTTATGTCGGATATTATTATGGCACTGCTCACACAGATGAGTTAGCAAACCCACCTTATGATGATGTTCATTCAAATTCAACGCCAAGTAATATAGCTACGGTTGTTGATACTTGGTATAGAGGAACTGGTGCAATGACAAATTATACTGATTATCTGGATGGAAGTACAGGATTTTGTAATGATAGAACAGTTGTAAAAAATGTTTGGCCTGATTATAACGGAAATGGTACTGGTCAATCTGCAAGTGGATATGCACCAGTGTCAAGGTTGATTGCCAATGGCGGAACTTGGAGAAAAAAACAATATCCAACATTAAAGTGCGGTGTTGTAATGCCCGAAACAGACCCAACTGAAGAAGAAGGATTTACTAGTTTTGATGAAATAGATGCAAAGGCATTCAAAAGAGATTTATTCACAACAAAAAGCTCAGGCAGAGGTAATGAAGTACTTACAAATCCAGTAGGGCTTATTACAAGTGATGAAGTTGCTATGGCTGGAGGCTTTGGAGATACTACAGGAACAAATTACTGGCTATATACTAACGAATACTATTGGACAATGTCTCCGTGGAGCTATCATAGCGAGAATTGGCCTAACGTGTTCTATGTGCGAGCTGATGGCAACCTCGGCGGCAACACCACGGGTTGGACTTTACCTAGGGTGCGTCCAGTAGTTAATCTGAAGGCTGATACAACATTCTCAGAAGGAGATGGTAAATCTAGTAGTCCATTCGTAGTTGCTGAAAGATAAATTTATTATAGCTTTGGTATAGATAAAGAAAGCTCAAGATTTAGGTCTTGAGTTTTTAGTTTAGGTTATTGGCTATTTCTATGTAAATATCGATTGGTATTTGTTCTGCTCTTATATTTTCTGGTAAATTATGTTTTGTTAATATCTCTGAAATTTTATGCCAATCTAAATGTTTTAAATTATTTTTTAGAGTTTTTCTTTTCATTTTAAAAGCATCATTAATTAATTTAAAGAAAGTTTCTTCATTTATTAAATTATATTTTTTATCTTTGATAGTAAAATTTATTACAGCACTATCTACTTTAGGTATAGGGTTAAAAGCTGTATTTTTAACATCAAATAAATAATTAATATTAAAATAATAATTTAAATATACAGTTAAAGAGCCATAATCTTTAGT
>CANRPK010000046.1 GCA_947632455.1 uncultured Bacilli bacterium | reverse complement strand
TTCTTTTATTACCTGTTAAAGGTTTTTTTGTTGTAACTTTCTTTGCCATATTGCCACCTCCAAAATTTCTTTTACTTATAAGATTTTACTATATTATACTAGAAAAGTCAATTTATTTATGCCTACTTTTGGTATATTTAATAAATATAAACATAAAGTTTTTTAGGAGATGATTTTATGAATTGTAAAATTCCATTTACAAAAGATATTGATTTTGAACATAAGCTATATGAGATAACTAGTATTAGTTTAGAGCATGAAACTAAAGTTGAAGATAAAACCTTAAAAGGCAACTTTATAATCTCAGGAGATTATAAAAGTCATGAAGTAAGTATAAATAAAGAACCATTTTCTTATATTTTACCTTTTGAAATAACTTTAGCTGATAATATTGATGAAAGTACTATTGAATTTTTAATTGATGATTTTACTTATGAAGTAATAGAAAATAATATTTTAAGAGTAAATATTGATTTTAATGTTATTGCTAGCCCTAAGGAAACAAAAGAAGATCGTAATGTTCCAGAAGAAGATTCTTTATTTACCACACCATCTCAAGCTATATTTGAAATACCTGAACTAACACCTCCAATAGAAGCAAAAACTCCGATTATCGAAGAACCAATTTTAAAGAAAGAAGAAATAACTGAAGAGCCCAAAACTGAAGTAATAAATACTGAAAAATTAAATGAGGATACTATTATCAGTAATATAAGTACTACTGATAATTCGTACGCTACTTATCATATTCATATGGTAAGTGATGGAGAAACCGTTGAAACCATTTGTAACATGTATAATTCTAATATGAGTGTTTTATCTGAATATAATGATTTAACTAATTTAGCTAGTAAGGATAAATTAATAATTCCTGAATCAAATGAATAACGCTCTTGAAGAATTAAATGATGCTTATAAACCATATCGCTTTACTAAAAAGAAAAAAATAACCATTATCGAATCCACAAGTGGAACTTATGTCATTAAAGCTAAAACTAATAATCAAGTAAAAAAAGCCTATAATTATTTAACTAGCCGTAATTTTGATCATTTTCCTCATTTAGTAAATACCGATCGTGATGATGTTAATGTTTTTGAATACATTGATGAAATAAATGAACCAAAAGAACAAAAAGCCGAAGATTTAATTGATTTAGTCGCCTTACTTCACAATAAAACTACTTACTATAAAGAAATAACTGAAGATACATATAAAGAAATATATGATAACTTAAAAAATAATATTTTATATACCAAGAATTATTATGATAACCTTTATAATATATACATTGAAGAAATTTATCCTAGTCCCAGTCATTATTTGTTAATTAGAAATATATATAAAATATTCTCCGCCTTAGATTATGCATCCGAAAATTTAGATGATTGGTATGAAAATACTAAAACTGATCTAAAACAAAGAGTTGCTTTTATTCATAATAATTTAGAAACAGATCATTTTTTAAGAAATGAAGAGGGATATCTTTTAAGTTGGGAAAAATCCAAAATAGATTCTCCCATCTTAGATTTAATAACATTTTATCAAAATGAATATTTAAACTTAGACTTTGTTCCCATCTTAAATAAATACTTAAAAAGCTATCCCTTAAAAGATAATGAACTTAAATTATTTTTTATTGTTATAAGTATTCCTTCCATAATAAATATGCAAGATAGTGAAATAAATAATATTAAATTATTACGTGATAAATTAGATTATGTTTATAAAACTGAAAATTTAATTAAAGAACTTACCTCCGCGGATAAACAATCCTAAATAATAAATAAAATAATAAAAAAGACTCTATTAATAATATAAAAATATTAAATCTTAAAGGTAATATTAAAGTAATAATAATTTGATAAAAAATTAAAATAGATAAACAAAATATTGCTATAATCGTAAAGAAACTTCCACCAAAATTTCTATTAGGATACATATAAACCACCTATAATATTTTATGAATACCTTTGTTAAACGCGCTAATTTTTGTTAAAAACTCATAAAAAGCAAAATAAATATTTTAAACATATTGACTATTACTGAGAGTAAATATAAAATTAAAGCATACAGAACTATTCTGTATCTGAAAAGAGCATTTGACCTTTTATCCAAACTCTCTTAGGCTTTAAAAGCCCTCGTTGGTCAAATGCTCTTTTTAATTAACTAAAAATGTAAATAAGAATAATAATTAGTAAAAAAATTGACAAATAGCTTTTAAAGATAATATAATTTTCGTATAGAAAAAAAGGAGTTTATATGAAAAAAGTTGAAAAATATATTTATCTTGTTATAGCATTAATTATAGTCGCCATAATTGCAAGTGGAACAATTTATATAATTAAGAAAAATAATCAAAATATTACTTTAACCGAGACTGAATTAAATAAATATCTAAGTTATGTTCCAAACACTAAAGAAAACCCAATTTATAATATCAAAAAAACTAATTTAGATAGTATTGAAAAAAAGCAACTAATTACTAAAATCTTAGATAATGAAACTAATTGCTGGGATAAACAGAATTGTGATTTTGATATGAATTTAAAATTACCTGTAAAAAATAGTGAAATATTTTATTATGAAGCTGAAAGTGTTGATAGATATTATTTTCCTATGGATTATATTAAAACAAAAATGCAAGAATATTATAATGAAGAAATTCCTAATTTAGAAGAAACTAAAAAACTAGAAGATATGTATAATGCTACCTTAGGTTATATATATCAAAATAATTATTTTTTAGGTCTTGGTGGGGGAGAGACTGATGATTTATTTGTTAGTTATATAGATAGTTATAATGCCTCTAAAAAAGAATTAGTTATTTATGAATATGTAGGACATTATAGTTATTTTCATGAAACTTTATATGATTATTATAATAATTATGAAGTTAAATTAGCTTATGAAACCAATTTTCAAGATTATTTAAAAGATAATAAATCCAATTTCACTAAATATAAACATACTTTTAAAAAGAATACTACTGGTTACTATTGGTATAGTACCGAAATTATAGAAAACTAAAAAAGTTTTCTTTTTTGTTAATTTTTTGTCAAACATATTTACATAATTTGATAATTGAAGCTATACTATAAAATGTGATATAATAGATTAGGTGAATAATATGAGGGAAGAGTATTTTATTAATATAGCTTTTGATACAGCCATAAAAAACTATATCGCTAATAAAAATAATCCAAATAATATAATTTATAACTCTTTTTTAGTCGTAGTAATCCGCATATTAGTACTAATATATGGTGAAGCCGATTTACTTAACCCATATTATTTAAATAATGAAATAGCTTTCCTAAATAATCTTGGTAAATATGGCTTAACCAAATCAGATATAGTTGTTTTTAAAGATGAACTTTTTAACTTTTATAAATTTTCTTTAATGAATAATAAACAAGAAATAAAACAAAAAAATCCTTATTTTCAAAACATTTTAAAAATTCTTGTTGACATGTTTATTACGAAAAAAAAGTCTACAACAGTAACTTTTGAAGAAGAAGAAACTTTTTTAGATTTAGCTTATACTAGTCATACAACTGATTATTATCGTATATCAGATAATTATTACATGAGTGAAGATCCCAATTACATTGAAAAATATTATTACTCAAAAATCAATGAAATGGATGTAACCAAAGATTTAAGTAGTACTATAAATATGAATTTAAACTTAGAAGCTTTAAAATATGTTGGAGTAAACTTAAGTAATATTAGTAATATGAGTAAGCAAGAATTAATAAATGCACAACAAAAAGCTTATAATTATTTTGAAGTAGATGCCTCAAAACCTAATCGTGATGAACAACTTCAAAATTCCCTAGATTATTTAAAAACTTATGGTAAAAGACATCTTACTTCAGGAAATGGATTTGTCGATATTTTGTTATTAATGAGTGTAATTGTAACTTCATTTAGTATCTTTGCCATTATAATATTTACTTTATAGGAGGGTTTATGGAAATAATAGAGGTAAATAATCAAAAATATGAAATATTAAATAATTATAAAGAAGCTTTAAATAAAGAAGAATTAGAAGCCAAATTAACTGATTATTTTGATGATTATGATTATATAGTCGGAGATATAGCTTATAATAAATTAAGACTAAAAGGCTTTAATGATAAAACTAATCCTAATTTTAAAGAAATAAATGATGTTTCTACTGTAGATGAATATATAAAAAATAGCTGTGCTTATGGATGTAAGTGGTTTATGCTCAAAAAAATAAAAGATTGATTATAAATAATTAATTTGTTATAATTAAAAATAGAGAATAGAGGGATAAAAATGGGTAAAATAACAATAACCAAAAAAACTGGTACGATTGATTCACTTAATTTAATGAGTGCTTTTAAAGTTGATAATAATACTTACGTAGTTTTAGATAGTGAAAAAAATGGTTCAATGGGTTTACCAATAATCTATGTAAGTAAATTAACAGATCATTTAGAAAAAATAGTTGATGATAATGAATGGCAATCTGTCAAAAATTATTTAAAGGGCATTATAAATGGTACTAATTTTGAATATATTAATATAAATGAAAATCAAACCGCGGATGAATCTTATTATAAAGAATTATCATTGCCAAGCGTTGAATCATTTAATGCGATTAAAACTAGATATATTCCACCAGCTCCGGCTCCAGACCCTACAATAGCAGAGCCAAGCCTAGTAACACCAGAAAAAGAGGAAATACCAACGCCAATTTCTAATATTCCAACTCAAGAAACTGTATCTTCTCCAAATGTTGTTCCTGATGCTGTTCCCGTTGTAAATGAATCAAATGTTAATGTAGCCCCAACAACACCAATTATGCCAGCTACTCCTGTAGCGCCGGCTCCGGTAATAACTCCATCAATGCCAGAACCAACTCCAAGCCTAGAGCCTGTTTCTCCTAAATCACCTTTTGATTTTAGTTCTGATAAGGAAACATTCTTAAAAGCTTGTGAAAATATGTTTGATGCTTTAATTGCTAAATATCAAAAAGAATTATCAAGCCTTGAAGCCAAGCAACGTGAATTAACTCAAAAAGAAAGTGAAATAAATGCTAAACTTGCTAGTGCGAGTGAACATTTAGCTAATGCTGAGGCCAAAGAACAAGTTGCCAATATCGTTCATGATAATGCTCAAAAAGTCATGGATTTAAATAGTTTAATGCCAACTAACCCTGAAAATCCTGTAAACTGATGTTATATAAGCATCAGTTTTTTCATATATATAAGTAAGTGATTATATGAAAGAAAGTTTAAACTATTATTATAATTTAAATATTGCGGAATTAGAAAATAATGGCCAAATTTATTCTTTTAAACTAAACAATCAAGATTTTTATTTTGTCCCATTTACCCGCCGTGAAGAAGAATTAAAAGATATTTTAAATGTTAGTCAAGAATTAAATATCAAAGGTTTATATCCACATACAATCATTCCTAATATATTTGGTAGTTTAATCACTAATGTATATAATTCTAATTATTGCTTATTAAGTTTGTGTAATAATTATAAAGATGAAATATCTCTAGAGGATATAATTAAAATCAGTGCCATGTTAACCTTAAATCCTACTAAAAGTAGTTTATATCGTATATCCTGGAATAAACTTTGGAGTGATAAAATAGATTATTTTGAATATCAAATCTCTGAACTAGGTAAAGAAAAAATTCTAATTTTAAATAGTATTAGCTACTATATAGGGCTAGGGGAAAATGCTATAAATTATGTATCATCTACTTTAAATAAATATAAACCTAGTAATCAAGATAAAATTTGTCTATCACATCGTCGAATAAATTATCCTAATTATAAATTAAATTATCTAAATCCTATAAGTTTTATTTTTGATTATGAAATTCGGGATATAGCAGAATACCTAAAAAGCGCTTTCTTTAAAGACGATTATCCCCTAAATTATTTAAAACAAACCCTAAAAACCAACCAATTTTCGATATTCAGTTTATCACTACTATATGCCCGCTTGTTATATCCTACATATTATTTTGATATATACGAGCAAATAATGAATAAAGAAGAGAGTGAAGAAAAACTAATTCCCATCATTGAAAAAATACCAGAATATGAAAAATTTTTACAAGAAGCTTACTATGAAATAAATAAATACGCTCCCATCGAAAGGATAGAGTGGCTCTTAAAAAAAGAGTTATAAATCAACATTTATAACTCCTTCAATTTCTGGTATCTGTTCTTTTAAATAGGCTTCTATTCCAAAACTTATAGTATTATCTTGTAATCCACAATTAGCACACGCCCCAGATAACTTTATAAAAACATAATTGTCTTCGTATCTAATAAATTCTATATCTCCACCATCTTGATTAATAAGCGGACGTAAATCTTCAATTAATTCTTTAATTTTCTCGGCCATTATTTTTCACCAAAAATATTATAATTGAAAAAGTTTCTAAAGTAAAGCTAAATGTGTTATAATTTAAATGGTGATTGCTCATGTATAAAATTAACGACATAGTTAAATGTACTATAACTGGCTTTAAAGAATATGGTATTTTTGTTAAAGTAGATCAAGAATATGATGGTTTAATTCATATCTCTGAAATATCTTCTAGTTTTGTTCGCAATGTTACAGATTATGGGGAAATAGGCGAGGAGATCTATGCTTTAGTAATCGCTGTTGATGAAAGCACTAAACATTTAAAATTATCTATAAAAAATATTAATTATAAAGTTGATGGCAAGAGTATGGAGGAAAGAGACAATAGTGGTTTTTTACCTTTAAAAGAGAATTTAAACATTTGGATTAATGAAAAACTTCAAGAGATAAAAAAGCCTAATATTAAATAAACTTTCAAAATAAATAGAAATAACGCAAAAAATACTTGCAAAAATTTCAAAAACATATTATACTTAAGAAGTCTTAGCAATTAAGACAAGTGCCTTTTGCCCAAGTGGCGGAATAGGTAGACGCACAGGACTTAAAATCCTGCGGGTGTTAAAGCTCGTGCCGGTTCAAGTCCGGCCTTGGGCACCAAATAAAAAATTACTCCCTAATCTAGGGAGTTTTTTTGTGCCCAATATAATTCTAAATAAAAAAGTATTATTTTTTTGATTAAATCATAAAATTTATTGACACATCAAAAAGTATTATGATATAATTTGATTGTTGACAAAAAAACATGACTGGAGGAATACCCAAGTCTGGCTGAAGGGACCGGTCTTGAAAACCGGGAGGTCGAGCAATCGGCGCAGGGGTTCGAATCCCTTTTCCTCCGCCACTTAAGTTTTGTCACTAAAAAATAATATATCGCGGGATGGAGCAGTCTGGTAGCTCGTCGGGCTCATAACCCGAAGGTCGTAGGTTCAAATCCTTCTCCCG